>NZ_JBITGS010000021.1:42042-198871 GCF_044457265.1 Streptomyces sp. NPDC050564
TCCGGGTGGTCCGCAGGGCACGCCTCCTCCGGGTGCGCCCGCGTACGGGTTCCCGCAGGGTCCGGGTGGGGTTCCGGGTACGCCGCCGCCCGGCGTGCCGCAGGGTTCGGGCGTCCCGGGCACGCCGCCTCCGGGCGCCCCGGTTCCGGGTGGTCCGCAGGGCACGCCTCCTCCGGGTGCGCCCGCGTACGGGTTCCCGCAGGGTCCGGGTGGGGTTCCGGGTACGCCGCCGCCCGGCGCGCCGCACGCTCCGGGTGCCCCCGGCACGCCGCCGTCCGCCGTGCCCTCGCGGCCCCTGCCGCCCAACGCCGGTGACATCGCCGACGCCGCGACCAGCAAGGCGCAGGCGCCGCCGCGGGGTGCGCGCGGTGGTGGAGCGAGCACACCGCATCCGCCGAGCGCCCCGGGTGTGCCGGGTGCGCGGCCGGGGAGTACGCCGCCGCCGTCCGGGCCCGGTGCGCCGGGGACCCCCGCGGGCGGTTACGTGCCGACGCAGCTCGTCTCGCAGCTCGGTCCTGACGGGCCCGAGGGGCTCCCGGTTGCGCCTGCCGCGCCCGCTGCTCCGGGGCAGCCCGGTGCTCCTGGTGCGCCGCAGCCTCCGGGTGGTGTTCACCATGCGGCGACGATGCTGTCCGGTCCGGCGGTCGGTGGTCCCGGTGCGCCGCAGCCTCCGGGCGCTCCTGGTGTTCCCGGTGCGCCTGCCGCGCCCGGTGCTCCGGGTGTGCCGCAGCCCCCGGGCGGTACGCCGCCGGGCGGTGTTCACCATGCCGCGACCATGCTCGCGGGTCCCGCCGTCGGTGGTCCCGGTGCGCCGCAGCCTCCGGGCGCTCCTGGTGTTCCCGGTGCGCCTGCCGCGCCCGGTGCTCCCGGTGCGCCGCAGCCTCCGGGCGGTACGCCGCCGGGTGGGGCTCACCACGCGGCGACCATGCTTGCGGGTCCCGCCGTCGGTGGTCCCGGTGCGCCCCCGCCTCCGCAGGCTCCCGGTATGCCTCCGGGCGCTCCCCAGCCGCTGCCCGGGCAGGCCATGCCGGGGCAGCCGATGGCTCCCGGTCAGCAGCCGCCGGCGTACGGCTATCCGCAGGCGGGGCAGCCGACCGTCGGGCCCGGCTATCAGGCCGTACTGCGCTATCGCGCGCAGGACGGCTCCGAGCAGCAGTTGATCCGGCGCTCCGCGCCCGGTACGCCGCACCCGGAGTGGCAGATCCTGCACGAGCTGCGCGCGATGAACGTGCCACCGCAGCAAGTGCTGGAGCTGCACACGGAGTTGGAGTCGTGTGAGCTGCCGGGCGCGTACTGCGCGCGGATGATCCGGGAGACGTGGCCGCAGGCGCGGATCACGAGCATCGCGCCGTACGGCACGGATCACGCGAGCCGTCAGCAGGGTATGCACCAACTCCTCGCTCATCAGGGAGAGTTGCACCAGGTGGCGGACGGTCCGGCGCGTCCGGCGCCGGTACGGGCCCCGATTCCGCCGGTGCAGCCCGCGCCGCCGATCCCGCCGGAGGCGATCGGGCAGGAGCTGGCGGCGGCGTTCGGGCCGGGGGTGTTCCGGTTCGACCAGGCGGCGGTCTCGCGTCAGGGCGTGCCGAACATCGTGGCGCACACGCTGGTGGTGGCCGGACTTCCGGTCGACATGGGCCCATTCTTCTGGGCCCAGGCCCAGCCGGGCCGCCCGGTGCCGACGCTCGCCGAGCTGGCGCAGGAGCGCGGGGTGCAGCCCGCCGCGGACGCGGGCTCGTACCTCGTCATGGGCAGCGACTTCGGCAGGGCGATCTGTGTCCAGTACGGCACGGCGAACATCGTGGCCGTGCCGGTGGAGGCGGGTCCGGGCGGTGCACCGGTGCCGCCGCAGTTCGTGAACACGGGGCTGCCCGAGTTCGCGCGCTGCCTGGCGCTGCTCGGCCGTATGTGGCGACTGCGCTTCGGCCTCAACCAGGAGCAGGCGGGCCGCTGGACCGTCGACTTCCAGGCCCAGCTCGCCTCCCTCGACCCGGCTGCCCTCGGGTCCCCGGAGAGCTGGTGGTCGGTCCTGCTCGAGCAGATGTGGGACGGGCTGCTGTAGCTCCGCGGGCACATGTACGACCGAGGCGCCCGACCCGTGTGACGGGTCGGGCGCCTCGGTCGTTCGGGCATTCGTGCGCTTCCCTCCCGGGGTCGGTGATGCCGTGGGGTGGGGCCGTGCGCAGGCCCGACAGCCCTTCTCGGCGCTGCGTTGCGGCACCGCGATTCCGGCTTCTGGCCTCAGATGACGCATCTCTGGCCGGATGGCCGGGCGGAGTGTCGCGTTATGAACACTTCTGCCTGATCCATCAAGATATGCGCGAAATCTTCATTTCGTGTAGGTCGGGCGTAGAGGGGTTCGAGGATGAGCAGCGCATCGGTGTCGCCGCACGGCTTCACGGCCGTACGGGGGCGCGGTTACCGTCCCGAGCAGGTCGACGTGTACGCCGCGGCGCTCTCCCGGGACCGGGACGCCGCCTGGGAGCGGGCCGCCCGGCTGACCGTGCTGGCCAAGGAGATGGGCGCGGAGTTGGAGCGGCTGCGGGAGACCGTGGCGCGGCTCGCTCCGCAGACGTACGAGACGCTCGGTGAGCGTGCCCGGCGGATCTTCGAGCTCGGCGAGGAGGAGGCCGCGTCCGTCCGCGACACCGCGCGCAGTGAGGCCCAGCTGGTCGTCGACGAGGCCGAGGCGGCGGGGCGGCAGCTGCGGGAGGCCGCGCAGGCGTACGCCGACGAGGTGCGGGGCGAGGCCGAGGAAAGCGCCCGGCAGCGGCTGCTCGCCGCGCGCGCGGAGGCCGACGAGATGCGGATCTCGGCCCGCCGTGACATCAAGGAGAACCGCGGTGAGGCGCTGGCCGCGCTGCGGGAGACGCGGCAGCGTATGGAGGGGCTGCTCGCCGACCAGGAGAAGGAGCGCGCGGAGCGCTGGGCGGAGGCCGAGCGTTCCGCGGCCGAGCGGGAGGCCGCACTCGACGCGCACCACGTCGAACGCGTCGCGCTCGCCGAGGCCCAGCTCGACGAGGCCGAGCGGGCCTTCGCGGAGGCCGAGGAGTCGGCTCGATGCCGACAGGAGGCCGCGGTGGCCCGTGCCGGCGAACTGCTTGCCGAGGCGCGGGTACGGGAGGATGGGATCGCCCGGGACACCGAGCGGGTGCTGCGCGAGCACGGGGAGCGGTGGGACGACGTACGGGCCCAGATGGACCACGTACGCACGAGCCTCACGACCCTGACGGGGCGGGCGCCGGCGGAGTAGTGCCAACGTCGGGCGCTGCGACGGCGGTCGCGACGCCACCGGGACGGCGCGAGCGGTTGCGGCGGCGCGCGGTAGCCCTACGGCGGCTGTGGCGCTACGGGCGCGGCGCCCATAGCGCCGTGAGGGGTGGTTGGTTCGGTGCCCGGGCCGCGTATTTCGCTGCTACTGGCGCCCGGACTAGCTCCCCCTTCGTACCGCCCCCGCCAGGATCCACCCTTCCACCGCCTCGTACTGCCTCCTCTGCTCCTCCGCCTTCCTTCGGCCGGAGGCCACCGTGCCCAGCCAGCCGTAGGCGAAGCCGAGGGGGATGGAGACGAGGCCCGTGGTCGTGAACGGGAACCAGTTGAAGTCGGCGTCGGGGAAGGCGGAGGTGGGGGAGCCGGAGACGAGGTTGGTGCCGGGCATGAGCAGAAGGACGGTGAGGGTGCCGCCGATGAGGGTGGCGAGGAGGCCGGTGCGGGTGTAGCGGCGCCAGAAGAGGCTGTAGACCAGGGCGGGTGCTATCGCGGAGGCGCCGAGGCAGAAGGAGAGGGTGACCAGGGGCTGCAGGCTGTGGTGTTGGACGAGGGTGGCCAGGAGGATGGCCGGTGCGCCGACCGCGAGGGCGGAGACGCGGGCCAGGATCATCTCGCGGTGCGGTGACAGCTCGTCGTCGCGGCGGCGGCCGCGGAAGAACCGGCCGTGCGCGAACACGTCGTGGGCGAGGGAGTTGGCGCAGGCGAGGATCATCCCGGCGACCGAGGCGAGCAGGGTCAGGAAGATCGCCGACGTCACCGTGGTGAAGAGGAGGGATTCCGCCGTCGAGACGTCCGCGCCGAAGGCCGCCCTGGAGCCCAGGAGGTAGGCGGTGTTGCCCTGTGGGTCGGCGCCCGCGATCACCCCGCGGCCGATCAGCGCCGTGGCGCCGAAGCCGATGACGCTGATGACGAGGACGAACAGGGCCACGCACGGCACCGCCCAGGACATCGAGCGGCGCACCTGGCGGGCGCTGCCCGCCGTGTACATCCGCATGGTGATGTGCGGGAGGCAGGCGCCGCCGAGGACGACGGTCAGCTCCGAAGTGATCATGTCCAGGCGGGGGCTGGGGCCGCCCGCGAACTCCAGGCCCGAGTGGAGGAACGCGGAGCCCACACCGCTGTTGCTGCCGGCCGCATCGAGCAGCGCCCCCGGGCTCCAGTCGAACCGGTGCAGGATGAGTACGGCGACGACGGCCCCGGACCCGAGCAGCATCACGATCTTCAGGATCTGGATGAGGGCGGTGCCCTTCATACCGCCGATCGCCGCGTAGCTGATCATGAGCGCGCCGAGCCCGATGATGCAGCCGGTCTTGAGGGAGTCGCTGGAGAAGCCGAGGATGAACGCCAGCAGGTCGCCGGCTCCCGCGAGTTGGACGAGCATCAGCGGCAGCAGCGCGACCAGCGTCACCGCGCACGCGGTGATGCGAACCGCGCGCCCCGGCATCCGGCGTGCGAGCGCGTCGCCCATGGTGAACCGGCCCGCGTTGCGCAGCGGTTCGGCCAGCAGGAACATGAGCAGCATGAGGGAGAGGGCCGTGCTGAGGGCCAGTACGACGCCGTCGTAGCCGGCCAGCGCGATGACCCCGCCCGTGCCGAGTACGGTCGCCGCGGAGATGTAGTCCCCGGCGATGGCAAGCCCGTTGCGCATCGGCGACAGCGATCCGTACCCCGTATAGAACTCGTCCAGGTCGTCACGGTCGGGGCCGGTCATCACGCACAGCAGCAGCGTGATCGTGGCCACCGTCGTGAACGCCACCAGCGACATGGCCTGCGCGGAACTGCTGAACCCGGTCAACCCGGTCACCCCTGTCATCGTGCCGCCTCCCGCTTCGCGTCCAGCTCCGCCTGCTTGCGGATCCGGTCCGCGATGGGGTCGACGCGCCGGCGTGCCGAGTACTCGTACAGCCCGATCGCCAGACAGGTGACGGGTACTTGGAGCAGTCCGAGCAGCAGCCCGGTCGACAGTCCGCCGGACACCGTGCTCGTCATCAGGTCCGGCGCGAACGCGGAGAGGAGGAGGAAGAGGGTGAAGTATCCGAGCGCGGTGAGCGTCGCCACCCGTCGCTGCCGGCGGTACGCACCGCGTAGGAGTCTGAGGTCGCTGTGGTGTCCCAGCGCCTGGTGCCGCGGCAGACGCCTTCTCTCGGGCTCGGGTGGCGGGGGCTGCCAGGGGTAGGTGGCGTAGGAGGGTGGGGAGCTGTTCGGGAACTGCGGATAGTGGTGGGACGGTTGGTACTGCGGTGGGGACGACGGCTGGTGCGGCGCTTGGTGCCTCGGTAGGCGCGACGGTTGGTACTCGGGGGACGAGAACGCGTCTGGCATCCCGTTTCTCCTTGCGTGGCTCGGGTCCGGTGCGGACCGCAGGGAGCTGGGGGGTGAGCAGCGCACGCTACCCGCAGGTAGTCGCGGCGCGCGAGGGTTTCACCAAACCGAGCGGTCGGTATGCGCTTACTTCGGTGACCTGGGGTGTTACCCGCGTTTACCCCTGTTGTCGTGCGGAACTCATGTGAAGCCTGTACTTCGGGGATGCGACGCGCCGCTCCACGGAACTGCCCACGCAAGCCCGGCCACTACGACCTGATCGCTCCCGACGGCGGGACGCCGGCTGACCGGGCCGGGCGTTGTCTCAGTCCGCGGGGTTCTTCAGCACCGGAAAGCGGCACGGTGCGACGAACAGCAGGATCAGGAAGGAGAGCGCGGCCGCGCAGGCCGCCCCCAGGTACACGGCGTGGACCGCGTCGGCGACCGCGTGGCGCAGGTGCTCGGCAGGGGCGCCCGAGTCCAGCGCGCGGGTCACCGAGTCGAGATCCCCCGCGCCGCCGAGCCGCGCGGCCAGCACCCCGTTGGCGACCGCGCCGAACAGGGCCGCGCCCAGGGTCTGTCCGGTCTGGCGGCAGAAGAGGACGGACGCGGTGGTGGTGCCGCGTTCGGCCCAGCCGACGGTCGACTGGACGCCGATGATCAGGGGGAGTTGGAAGAGGCCCAGCGCGCCGCCCAGCAACAGCATCAGCAGGGCCGGCTGCCACGGCCGGCCCGGGTAGGGGAGGAACGGGAAGGCCAGCAGGAGCAGGGTCGCCGCGCCGATGCCGATCATCGCGGTGTTGCGGAAGCCGATCCGGCGATAGACGTGCTGGCTGAGCGCTGCCGATACCGGCCAGCTCAACGTCCATACGGAGAGAACGAATCCGGCGGCGATGGGGGCCAGGCCCAGCACCGCCTGCGCGTAGGTGGGCAGGAAGACCGTGGGGGCGACCATGAGCAGCCCCAGCGCGCCGAGTGCCAGGTTCACCGCCGCGATGGTGCGCCGCCGCCACACCCAGCCGGGGATGATCGGCTCGGCCGCCCGCCGTTCGACCAGCACGACCACCGCGACCAGGCCGAGTCCGGTGCCGAACAGGGCGAGCGAGGGCGCCGACAGCCAGTCCCAGGCGACGCCGCCCTGCACCAGCGCGGTGAGCAGGACGCCACCGCAGGCGAAGACGGAGAGCGCGCCCGCCCAGTCGATGCGCGGACGCCGGGTCGTCTCCCGTGCCGGCTCGTGCAGGTGACGGGCGATCAGCCACAGGGCGAGCGCGCCGATCGGCAGATTGATGAGGAAGATCCACCGCCAGTCGGCATACGCCGCGAGGACTCCGCCGAGCGCGGGACCCGCGATCGCCGAGGTCGCCCACACGGTGGACAGCTTGGCCTGGATCTTGGGGCGCTCCTTGAGCGGGTACAGGTCGGCGGCGAGCGTCTGCACGGTGCCCTGGAGGGCGCCGCCGCCCAGGCCCTGCACGATACGGAAGGCGATCAGCGCGGCCATGTTCCAGGCCGTGGCGCAGAGCAGGGACCCGAGGAGGAAGAGGACGGCGCCGGCGACCAGCACCGGCTTGCGGCCGAAGGTGTCCGACAGCTTGCCGTACACCGGCAGCGTGACCGTCACCGCCAGCAGATAGCCCGAGAACAGCCAGGAGAAGACGGAGAAGCCGCCGAGGTCGCCGACGATCTGCGGTACGGCCGTGGAGACGATGGTGGAGTCGAGCGCGGCCAGCGCCATCGCGAGCATGAGGGCGGCGACCACGGCGCGGCGTCCGCGGGTGTCCCGAGGCCGGCTCGCCGAGCCCGTCGCCGCGGCTCGTATCTCGGTTTCCCCCTGGTCCACGAGATTCCTTCCCCTTGCACCTATCTGCCGAGGAACACTCTCCCACTTGGCCCTCACGTCGCGGGAGGGTGGACGCTGAGTGGGCTCAAGGGTGGAGGCGACCCCGAGAGGGACTCCACCGAAGGGTGGAGGGCCCCTAGGGGGATCTCCGTACTAGGGGTCGGGGAGGGTTCGTCCCGCTGGAGGACGAGACGGGGCAGGCCCGTCCTTAACCTGGCTTTACGCCGCTGGGGAGCACGTCCGGTCGTACGGACCGCACCTTTGGGGGTGGGGTTTTCCCCAGCAAAAGACTGCGCTGAGCACCAGCGCGCCGGACCACCGCCCGGCACCAGACTTACCGACGTACCGAAGCGCACGTTCAACCGCTGAGCAGCGGAATCATCTGCTGCCCGACATAGGAGACTTACCGTGACATCGGCTGTGACCATTCCCAGGCACGGGGGCACTGGAGGGCGTACGGCCGTTGCCGCGCGGGCGCGGCAGGTCGTGAAGGCGTACGGGTCGGGGGAGACCCGCGTCGTCGCCCTGGACCACATCGACGTGGACATCGCGCGGGGCCAGTTCACCGCGATCATGGGCCCCTCGGGGTCCGGCAAGTCCACGCTGATGCACTGCCTCGCCGGGCTCGACACCGTGACGAGCGGACAGATCTACCTGGACGAGACCGAGATCACCGGGCTCAAGGACAAGAAGCTCACGCAGCTGCGCCGGGACCGGATCGGCTTCATCTTCCAGGCGTTCAACCTGCTGCCGACGCTGAACGCGCTGGAGAACATCACGCTCCCGATGGACATCGCGGGTCGCAAGCCGGACAAGGGCTGGCTGGACCAGGTCGTGGAGACCGTCGGCCTCGCCGACCGCCTCAAGCACCGGCCGAACCAGCTCTCCGGTGGTCAGCAGCAGCGCGTCGCCGTCGCCCGTGCGCTGGCCGCGCGCCCCGAGATCATCTTCGGTGACGAGCCGACCGGAAACCTGGACTCCCGTGCGGGCGCCGAGGTGCTCGGCTTCCTGCGCCGCTCCGTGGACGAGCTCGGCCAGACCATCGTGATGGTCACGCACGATCCGGTGGCGGCCTCGTACGCGGACCGGGTGCTGTATCTCGCGGACGGCAGGATCGTCGACGAGATGTACCAGCCGACGGCCGACCAGGTCCTGGACCGCATGAAGGACTTCGACGCCCGGGGGCGTACGTCATGACCGTCCTGAAGACCTCGATGCGCAACTTCTTCGCGCACAAGGGACGCATGGCCCTGTCCGCCGTCGCGGTCCTGCTGTCGGTGGCCTTCGTCTGCGGCACGCTGGTGTTCACCGACACGATGAACACGACGTTCGACAAGCTGTTCGCGGTCACCTCCTCCGATGTGACGGTGCTGCCCAAGGCGGCCAAGAGCGACGACACCCCGCAGAACGGCAAGCCCGAGTCGGTGTCGGCCTCCGTACTGCAGCGGGCGAAGAAGGCGCAGGGCGTCAAGTCCGCCGAGGGCGCGGTCAGTTCGATGAACGTGACCGTCGTCAACAGCGACAACAAGAACATGGGGTCCAGCAACGGCGCCCCGACCATCGCGGGCAACTGGACCAGGAACGACCTGCGTTCGATGGAGATCACCTCGGGCCGCGCCCCGCGCGGACCGACCGAGGTGATGGTCGACGCCGACACCGCCGACAAGCACCACCTGAAGATGGGCGACGAACTGCGCACCATCGCGGTCACCGGTGACCTCAAGGCGAAGATCGTCGGTATCGCCACCTTCAAGGTGACCAACCCGGGTGCCGCCGTCGTCTACTTCGACACGGCCACCGCGCAGCACGAACTGCTCGGCGCCACCGGCCGGTTCACGCAGATCAACCTCTCCGCCGCTTCCGGTGTCTCCGACGCGCAGCTCAAGCAGAACGTCTCCACGGCGCTGGGGGGGTCGGGTTCCTTCAAGATCCAGACCCAGAAGGAGAACGCCGACGAGAACCGCAAGGGCGTCGGCGAGTTCATGAACGTCATCAAGTACGCCATGCTCGGCTTCGCCGGCATCGCGTTCCTGGTGGGCATCTTCCTGATCATCAACACCTTCTCGATGCTGGTCGCCCAGCGCACCCGAGAGATCGGCCTGATGCGCGCCATCGGCTCCTCCCGCAAGCAGGTCAACCGCTCGGTTCTGGTCGAGGCACTGCTGCTCGGCTTCTTCGGCTCGATCCTCGGTGTCGGCGCGGGCGTAGGCCTCGCGGTCGGCCTGATGAAGATCATGTCGTCGATGGGCATGGACCTGTCGACCCGCGACCTCACGGTGAAGGCGACCACCCCGGTGGTGGGTCTGCTGCTGGGCGTCGTGGTCACCGTCCTCGCCGCCTACCTCCCGGCCCGCCGCGCGGGCAAGGTCTCCCCGATGGCCGCGCTGCGCGACGCCGGCACCCCGGCGGACGGCAAGGCGGGTCTCGTACGCGGTCTGATCGGCCTGGTGCTGACCGGCGCCGGAGCCTTCGCGCTCTACGCGGCGGCCAACGCCGACAAGGCGAGCGACGGTTCGCTGGTGCTGGGCGCGGGTGTCGTCCTCACCCTGATCGGCTTCGTGATCATCGGCCCGCTGCTCGCGGGCGGGGTGGTCCGGGTCATCAGCGCCGTACTGCTGCGGATGTTCGGCCCGGTCGGACGGCTCGCCGAGCGCAACGCGCTGCGCAACCCGCGCCGCACGGGCGCCACCGGTGCGGCCCTGATGATCGGCCTTGCCCTGGTCGCCTGCCTCTCCGTGGTCGGCTCGTCCATGGTGGCCTCGGCGACGGACGAGCTCGACAAGTCGGTCGGCGCTGACTTCATCGTCCAGGGCAACCAGCGGATCGTGCCGCAGGCCGAGAAGGCCATGGAGACGACGCCGGGCCTGGAGCACGTCACCCGCTACAAGGACCTCAGGGCCAAGACGACCTCGCCGGACGGTCAGGTCGACGATTCCGGGATCACCGCGGCCGACCCCTCCTACGCCCAGGACCTGCGCCGCAAGACGACCGCCGGTGAGCTGTCGGCGGCGTACGGCAAGGACGCCATGTCGGTCGGCTCGGACTACGCCAAGAAGCACGGGGTGAAGCTCGGCGACACCCTGACCGTCGCCTTCAAGGACGGCGAGACGGCGAAGCTCAAGGTCGCGGCCATCACGGACGACGACGTGGCCATCGACAAGGGCGCCCGGTACACCAGCCTCGAGACGATGAAGAAGTACCTGCCCGCGAACAAGATCCCGCCGAACGAGATCATGTTCGCCAAGGCCAAGGACGGCCAGGAAAAGCAGGCGTACGCGGCCCTGAAGAAGTCCATGGAGCCGTACCCGCAGTATCAGGTCCGCGACCAGACGGACTACAAGCAGGAGCTCAAGGACCAGATCGGCCAGCTCCTGAACATGGTCTACGGTCTGCTGGCCCTGGCGATCGTCGTGGCGATCCTGGGCGTGGTGAACACCCTGGCCCTGTCGGTCGTCGAGCGCACCCGCGAGATCGGCCTGATGCGCGCCATCGGCCTCTCCCGCCGCCAGCTGCGCCGCATGATCCGCCTGGAGTCGGTCGTCATCGCCCTCTTCGGCGCCCTCCTCGGTCTCGGCCTGGGCATGAGCTGGGGCGCCACCGCCCAGAAGCTTCTCGCCCTGGAAGGGCTGAAGGTCCTGGACATCCCGTGGCCGACGATCACCTATGTGTTCATCGGCTCGGCGTTCGTGGGCCTGTTCGCCGCCCTGGTCCCGGCGTTCCGGGCGGGCCGGATGAATGTGCTGAACGCGATCGCCACCGACTAGCGGCCGAGAGGTCGCCGCACAGCCACCGCGAACGGGGGTTGCGGGGGACGGGCCCGGCCCGAGGAGAGTCGATCTCCTCGGGCCGGGCCCGCGGCGTGTCTCCTACCGCCTCTTGAGAAGTACGTAGCCGTAGGCGGCGCCGATCACCGAGTACTCGGCGTGCGGGTGCAGTTGACGGGCGTACGCCTGGACGTCGTGGTGGGAGTGGTCGGTGTCGTCCAGGGCTATGAAGTCCGGGGTGATCCCGTGGATGGTGCCGACCCAGAAGACCCTGCAGCGCGAGGTGAGACGGCTGCTCGGCCCGGTGTTCGCCTCGACGCTCGCCCCGTCCGGGACGAGCGCCAGCATCCGCTCGACGGCACTCACGCGCGCGGGTTTGCGATACGCCTCGGGCTCGGTCAGCAGGGACAGCGGGAGCGTGGTCATCAGCGCGAGGGAGGCCGCGGCGACGGCGGCCGGGAGGTGCAGCGCGTACGAGCGCAGCCACGGGCGCGGGCTGTAGCGGGCGCGGGAGAGCGCGTCGGCGAGGGCGAGCGAGAGGACCGGCATCAGGACCGCGCTGTAGTGCCAGTCCGTTCCCCAGTAGTGCGCGTCGGAGGAGCCGAAGCGCCAGCCCAGGGTCGGCAGGGCGACCAGGAGGAGCGGGGAGCGCAGGGCGAGCAGTCCGGTGGTGGGGATCAGCAGCCAGGCGAGGGTACGGAGTTTGGTGCCGATGCCGTCCAGGGGGCTGCCCGCGTCGCCGACCTTGTCCCAGTAGGCGTAGGCGGCCCCGGAGTTGAAGGCCGGTATCACCAGGGTGAGGGTGACCACCGTGGCCAGCACGCCCAGGGCGGCCACTCCGAGCGCGTACCGCACCGCGGTGGGGGACGAGTGCCGGGCCCGCACCGCGACGACCAGGGCGATCGCGGCCACCGTGAGCCCCAGGTCCTCCTTCACGAGCACCAGGGGCAGGGCCCACAGGAGGGCCGCGCGCCGGCGGTGGGCGAGCAGCGCTTCGAGGGCGAAGGCGATCAGCGGGACGGCGAAGCAGATCTCGTGGAAGTCGAAGTCGACGGCGCGCTGAATACCCCACGACAGCCCGTACGCGACCCCGAGCCCGAGCCCGCGTTGACGCCCGAGCAGCCCCGCCGCGGCCCGGGTGACCGGCACGGCGGACAGCGCGAGCAGCGCGGCCTGCGCGACGAGGAGGGTGACGGGCGTGGGGAACAGCCGGTAGGCCGGGGCGAGCAGCGCGGTGATCGGGCTGAAGTGGTCGCCGAGGATGTTCGTGCCGGGGCCCTTGAGGTCGGCCACCGGGGCCTGGAGATGGGCGTAGGCGCGGACCGCCTGTTCGAAGATGCCGAGGTCCCAGGACTTGGTGGCGAGGTGCCGGTAGCGGCCGAGGGAGAGCGCTGCGTACGCCACGAAGAGGACGGCGGCGAGCAGGTGGGGGTCGCGGGGGCGCCGGTCACGGGTGGGGGCGGGCGTGACCGGCAGGGGTATGTGGGGGGTCGCCGGGGCGCGGTCCGGTGGGGCGGCCTGGGCTGTGTGCACGGGGTGGTCCTTGGGCGGGGGTCGCGGCTGGGGGGGTGCGGGTTGGCGTCGGTGAGTTTTCGCCCCGGCCGCCCCTGCCCGACCCATCTTCCAGGGGCACTGCCCCTGGACCACGCCCGGGGCTTCCCTCCCCGGCCACCGGGTTGTTTCGGCTGCGGGTGGGTGGGGGCCGTCGCGCAGTTCCTCGCGCTTCTGAGGGGGCGCACCATGCCCTCCTCGGCCCGGGCCGGCAATCTCCAGCCTGTACGGCGATCGAGGACGAGCGCGTCAGCGGGATGCGGGGGCTGGGGCGGAGCCCCGGGGAGGCCCACCCCACGCCGGGGTGCGAGGCGCCGGGCCTGTGGACAAGGCCCGGCGCCGCGCACCCCGGCGTCGTAGGCTTGAGACCCCCGGCCCGTCACACGTGTCGGGCGGTTCGCGTTGCCCACTCCCCGGGATGGAAGCCCTTCATGAGCCTGCACGGTCTGCTCGACGCCGTCGTCAAGGACGCCGCCCTCGCGGAAGCGGTGGGGGCCGCCACCGACGGCACCCGTATGCACGTCGACCTGGTCGGCCCACCCGCGGCCCGCCCCTTCGCGGTGGCGGCCCTGGCCCGCGAGGCCGGCCGCCCCGTGCTTGCGGTGACGGCGACGGGCCGCGAGGCCGAAGACCTGGCCGCGGCGCTGAGGTCCCTCCTTCCGTCGGAGGGCGTCGTCGAGTACCCGTCGTGGGAGACGCTCCCGCACGAGCGGCTCTCCCCGCGCAGCGACACCGTGGGCCGCCGCCTCGCCGTTCTGCGGCGGCTGGCCCACCCGCGCCCCGACGACCCGGAGACCGGCCCGGTCTCGGTCGTCGTCGCCCCGGTCCGCTCCGTGCTGCAGCCGCAGGTCAAGGGCCTGGGCGACCTGGAGCCGGTGGCGTTGCGCACGGGGCAGAGCGCCGACCTGGGCGAGGTGGTCGAGGCGCTCGCGGCAGCCGCGTACTCACGGGTCGAGCTCGTCGAGAAGCGCGGCGAGTTCGCGGTCCGCGGCGGCATCCTGGACGTCTTTCCGCCCACCGAGGAGCACCCGCTGCGGGTGGAGTTCTGGGGTGACGACGTCGAGGAGATCCGTTACTTCAAGGTCGCCGACCAGCGGTCCCTCGAAGTCGCCGAGCACGGCCTGTGGGCGCCGCCCTGCCGCGAGCTGCTGCTCACGGACGACGTACGCAGGCGGGCGGCCCAGCTGGCCGAGGAGCACCCGGAGCTGGGCGAGCTGCTCGGCAAGATCGCCGAGGGCATCGCCGTAGAGGGCATGGAATCCCTGGCACCGGTCCTGGTCGACGACATGGAGCTGCTGCTCGACGTCCTGCCCAAGGGCTCGATGGCCGTCGTGTGCGACCCGGAGCGGGTGCGGACGCGGGCCGCGGACCTGGTGGCGACGTCGCAGGAGTTCCTGCAGGCGTCCTGGGCGGCGACCGCCGGCGGCGGCGAAGCCCCCATCGACGTGGACGCGGCCTCCTTGTGGTCCATCGCGGACGTACGGGACCGGGCGCGCGAGCTGGACATGATGTGGTGGTCGGTGTCGCCGTTCGCGGCCGACGAAGAGCTCGACACGGACACCCTCAAGCTGGGCATGCACGCCCCCGAGACCTACCGCGGTGACACCGCCCGGGCCCTCGCCGACACCAAGGGCTGGCTCGCCGACGGCTGGCGCACGGTGTACGTCACCGAGGCGCATGGCCCCGCCGCCCGTACCGTCGAGGTCCTCGGCGGCGAGGGCATCGCGGCCCGCCTCGACACGGAGCTCGCGGACATCGGCCCTTCCGTCGTCCATGTCTCGTGCGGTTCGATCGACTACGGCTTCGTCGACCCCGCGCTGAAGCTCGCCGTCCTCACCGAGACCGACCTCTCCGGCCAGAAGGCGGCCGGCAAGGACGGCGCCCGCATGCCGGCCCGCCGCCGCAAGACCATCGACCCGCTGACCCTCGAAACGGGCGACTACATCGTGCACGAGCAGCACGGCGTCGGCCGCTACATCGAGATGGTGCAGCGCACGGTCCAGGGCGCGACCCGCGAGTACCTGGTCGTGGAGTACGCCCCCGCCAAGCGCGGCCAGCCCGGCGACCGCCTCTACATCCCCACCGACCAGCTGGAGCAGATCACCAAGTACGTCGGCGGTGAGGCCCCCACGCTGCATCGCCTGGGCGGCGCCGACTGGACGAAGACCAAGGCGCGCGCCAAGAAGGCGGTCAAGGAGATCGCGGCGGATCTGATCAAGCTGTACTCGGCGCGGATGGCGGCCCCGGGGCACGCGTTCGGCTCCGACACCCCGTGGCAGCGCGAGCTGGAGGACGCCTTCCCGTACGCGGAGACCCCCGACCAGCTGACGACGATCGCGGAGGTCAAGGAGGACATGGAGAAGACGGTCCCGATGGACCGTCTGATCTGCGGCGACGTGGGTTACGGCAAGACGGAGATCGCGGTCCGCGCCGCCTTCAAGGCGGTGCAGGACGGCAAGCAGGTGGCCGTCCTCGTCCCCACGACCCTCCTGGTGCAGCAGCACTTCGCCACCTTCTCCGAGCGTTATTCGCAATTCCCGGTGAACGTCAGGGCGTTGAGCCGTTTCCAGACGGACACCGAGGCGAAGGCGGTCCTGGAGGGCCTGCGCGACGGCTCGGTGGACGTCGTCATCGGCACCCACCGGCTGTTTTCGGCGGAGACGAAGTTCAAGGACCTGGGCCTGGTCATCGTCGACGAGGAGCAGCGCTTCGGCGTCGAGCACAAGGAGCAGCTGAAGAAGCTGCGCGCGAACGTCGACGTACTGACGATGTCCGCGACTCCGATCCCGCGCACCCTGGAGATGGCGGTCACCGGCATCCGTGAGATGTCGACGATCACCACGCCCCCGGAGGAGCGCCACCCGGTCCTGACCTTCGTCGGCCCGTACGAGGAGAAGCAGATCGGCGCGGCCCTGCGCCGCGAGCTGCTGCGCGAGGGCCAGGTCTTCTACATCCACAACCGTGTCGAGTCCATCGACCGCGCGGCCGCGCGGCTCAGGGAGATCGTCCCGGAGGCACGCATCGCGACGGCGCACGGCCAGATGGGGGAGCAGGCTCTGGAGCAGGTGGTCGTCGACTTCTGGGAGAAGAGGTTCGACGTGCTCGTGTCCACCACGATCGTCGAATCCGGCATCGACATCTCCAACGCCAACACGCTGATCGTCGAGCGCGGCGACAACTTCGGCCTCAGCCAGCTGCACCAGCTGCGAGGCCGAGTCGGACGCGGCAGGGAACGCGGATACGCGTACTTCCTCTACCCCCCGGAGAAGCCGCTGACGGAGACCGCGCACGAGCGTCTCGCGACCATCGCCCAGCACACCGAGATGGGTGCGGGCATGTACGTCGCGATGAAGGACCTGGAGATTCGCGGCGCGGGCAATCTGCTCGGCGGCGAGCAGTCCGGTCACATCGCGGGCGTCGGTTTCGACCTCTACGTACGCATGGTCGGCGAGGCGGTCGCGGACTACCGCGCCTCGCTGGAAGGCGGCGTCGAGGAGGAGCCGCCCCTGGAGGTCAAGATCGAGCTCCCGGTCGATGCGCATGTCCCGCACGACTACGCGCCCGGCGAGCGGCTCCGTCTGCAGGCCTACCGTTCCATCGCCTCCGCCAACACGGAGCAGGACGTCAAGTCCGTACGCGAGGAACTCGTCGACCGCTACGGCAAGTTGCCCGAGCCGGTGGAGAACCTGCTGCTGGTGGCCGGTCTGCGGATGCTCGCGCGCGCGTGCGGCGTCGGCGAGATCGTCCTCCAGGGCAACAACATCCGCTTCGCCCCGGTGGAGCTGAGGGAGTCCCAGGAACTCCGCCTGAAGCGCCTGTACCCGGGCACCGTCATCAAGCCGGCCGTCCACCAGATCCTGGTGCCCCGCCCGAAGACGGCGAAGGTGGGCGGGAAGCCGTTGGTGGGGCGGGAGTTGCTGGGGTGGACCGGGGAGTTCCTGGCGTCGGTTCTGGGGTCGTAGGTCCCGGCTCCTGCGCTGGGCGCCGCCTGGCCGGCGTACGGGGAAGGGGAAGAGGCGGTGACGGTCGCCCGGCGCGCGAGCTGGTCGGGGGGCTCGACCGAGTGCGGCTCCGGGCAGGAGCCGCGCCCGGTCAGTGGGAGCGGAACAGCATTCCCGTCAGGGCGTGGAAGACCTCCTCGGGGTCCTGGTCGCCCACCGGACCGTCCAGGTTGTGGCTCAGGAGCAGCGTGGCGAAGCCGTGGGCGAGGGACCAGGCGGCGACCCCGGCGAGGCGGGCATCGGGGCCGCGGCCCTCGGCCGGCACGGAGGTGACCGCGGCGCGCAGGCGCTCGCCCGCGAGGGTCCTGGCGGTTGTCAGCTCCAGGTCGTTCTGACGCAGCAGTCCAGGTGTGAACATCACCTGGAAGTGCGCGGGATGCTCACGCGCGAACCGTACGTAGCGCACGCCCGCGTCCCTGAGATCCGCGGCCTCCGCGAGCGCGCCCGCCAGCAGCTCGTACCCCTCGGCGGCGATCGCGGTGAGCAGGCCGGTGCGGTCCTTGAAGTGGTGGGCCGGCGCGGCGTGCGAGACGCCCGCGCGGCGGGCCAGGTCCCGCAGGCTCAGCGCGGACGGGCCGTCGACGGTGATGACGTCCAGCGCGGCGCTGAGGATCGCGCGGCGCAGGTCGCCGTGGTGGTAGGGGCGCGCCGAGTCACCGGTCTTCGCGGAGTTCATGGTCAGCAGCGTACGCCGAATCTAGGCATTGACAAGTTCGATGGGCTCGGGCAATCTAGTCAGTGTCAAGTTGTGGAGCGAGTGAGACGCGACGAGGGGTGGAGTCATGTCGGAGAACGTCCGCGGGGCGAGCGCCACGAGCAAGACGGAAGCCGGAGTGGGGGCAGGTGTCGAGCTCGGCCGGGTGCGTCAACTCTGGCATCTGCTGGAACCTTTGCATGCCGTGCTCTACTACGCGCCGGAGGCCTTCGAGGAAGCGGCCGCGCTCGGTTACGGCACACAGGAGCGCTGGCCGAGCTACTTCCCGTACCGCGCCGCGCCGTTGGGGGCGGTCGGGAGCGAGCGCGTGACCTCCGCCTTCTACAGCTTCAGCCCGCGCATGGTCGCCGAGCACATGAAGTCGGCGTGGCGGACCGCGAGCCCGGAGCAGGTGCTCACGGCGCGGGAGCGCGCTGTCGATCGGGCCTACCGCGCGATATTCGGGGACCGCGTCTCCAGTCCCGAACTCGCCCAGGCCGCCGCCCTGGCCCGCCGTGCCGCAGAAGCCGCGAACACCGCCGGTCGCCCACTCGCCGCCGCCAACGCGGAGTTGGTGTGGCCCGAGGCTCCCCATCTCCAGTTGTGGCACGCGGCGACGATCCTCCGTGAGCATCGGGGTGACGGCCACCTCGCCGCACTGCTCATCGCCGGGCTGGACCCCGTGGAGTCACTCGTCTCCTTCGCGGCGATAGGTGCGGCCTCCGTGGAGCGCTTCGAGAGCCGGGGCTGGAGCCCCGAGGAATGGACCGCCGCCCGCCAACGCCTCATCGCCCGCGGCCTGGTGAGCGACGACGGCAT
The DNA here is from genome assembly GCF_044457265.1 of Streptomyces sp. NPDC050564. NCBI lineage: Bacteria > Bacillati > Actinomycetota > Actinomycetes > Kitasatosporales > Streptomycetaceae > Streptomyces > Streptomyces sp. NPDC050564. Next base: position 60,286 of record NZ_JBITGS010000021.1, read on the forward strand.
CGCCACCCCCGCCGGCCACGAGCTGCGCCGCCAGGTCGAACAGCACACGGACGAACTGGCCGCCGCCCCGTGGCGCGCCCTCGGCCCGGACGGCGCCGCCCGCCTCGCCGACCTGCTCGGCGAGTTCTGGGTCGCGGTGCTGAGCTCGGGCCTGCTGCCTTCGGAGACGACGCTGGGGATCGGGAAGGTGTGAGAGGCGAGGTGACGACGCGCCCGGCAGGCCGACTCCGGCTCGGGCAACGCAGAACCGCCCGCGGAATCAGGTCTCCGCGGACGGTCTCTGTTGCCTGGGGTTCAGGGTGATTCAGTCGGCGCAAGCCTCCGTATGTCTCCGGGTTATTGCTGTTCGGGCCGGTCGCGGTCCATGCCCGTCGCGCCTTCGACCTTCTGCTGCGCGTCGTCGACCTGGCCCGTGTACTTGTTGCCCGACTTCTCGTTGACTTCTTGCTCTGCGGCGTCGGACATCTGTTTGGCCTTGTCCTGGCCGTGACTCTTGAACCTGTCGAAGATGCCCATCCAGAGCTCCTTCCGGAGGTGACTCACCACCGACGATACGCCCGGCGTGCGTCGATTGCCCGTTGGGTGCGGGTATGGCCGAGGGGTCCCGGCCGCTACCTTGGGACCAGGGGAAACGCGCCCGTACAGGGCGGACCCGGGGAGGCAAGGGGAGGGACGCCGTGCTGCGTCTGAGGGGTGGGGCGGCCGCGGCCGCGCTGGTGGTGTTCGTCGTCGGTGCCGGTGTGAGCGGCTGCAAGAAGGAAACCACGGGTTCCGCGGGCCCGCAGGAGACGGCCGCCGGCGGCGCGGCCCTCGCCGCCGTGGACTCGCTGACCGTCAAGGGGCGCGCCCCCAAGACGGGATACAGCCGGGAGAGGTTCGGCACGGCCTGGGCGGACACGGACTCGAACCGGTGCGACACCCGCGACGACATCCTCAAACGGGACCTGAAGGACGTGAAGTTCAGCGACGGAGAGTGCAAGGTGAGTTCCGGGATCCTTTCCCCGGATCCGTACGGGGGTCAGGACGTGACCTTCGTGCGCGGTCGCAGCCTGGTGGACATAGACCACCTCGTCGCGCTCTCGGACGCCTGGCAGAAGGGCGCCAAGTACTGGGACGCGAGCAAGCGAATAGCCCTGGCCAACGACCCGCTCAACCTCCGTGCCGTCGGCGCCAGCGCCAACCGCAGCAAGGGCGACGGCGACACGGCGACCTGGCTCCCGCCCAACAAGGCGTACCGCTGCACATATGTCGCCGCGCAGGTGGCCGTGAAGAAGAAGTACGGGCTGTGGGTCACCGCCGCCGAGAAGGCGGCCATGAAGAAGGTGCTCTCCGGCTGCCCCGGCCAGAAACTCCCATCGGGCGGCAACGCGACACAGGCGCCGAAGCGGTTCCACGCGAACTAGTGTCGTGTCAGCCACGCCACGTCCGACTGCTCGTCCGCCGATATCGACAGGCCGGCGACTGAGTGCGAACCCATGTGGCTGCCTCGTTGAGGCTGACACGGCAAAACCGTTTCATCGGTACCGAGTTGACGCCTACCGTGTGCGACATGCAGCTGAAGGTGTCAAGTCTCGCGGAACGGCCCGAGATGCTCGGGCACGTGGTCCGAATGGCCAACAGCTGGCCGGAGTTCCTGCTCCACGATCCGGTGGGTGACACACACTACGGCCGGATCGCGACCGAACTTCCGGAGTACGTGCTGTTCGCCGAGGACGAGCACGGCCGCGTGGTCGCCCACGCCTACAGCGTGCCGTTCGCCCTCGCGGACGAGGACCGGGGCGAACTGCCCGCGCGGGGCTGGGACCAGGTGCTGGCCTGGGCGTTCGCCGACCGACGCCGCGGCAGACCGGCCGATACGGTGAGCGCCATCTCGATCGTCGTCGCCCCGCACGCCCAGGGCGGCGGCCTGTCCGCGCGGATGCTCTCCGCGATGCGGGACAACACCCGGGCGCGCGGCTTCACCGAGGTCATCGCCCCCGTCCGCCCCAGCGCCAAGCACCTGGAACCGCGCACCCCGATGGAGGAGTACGCGTTCCGGGAGCGCACCGACGGGCTGCCGCACGACCCGTGGCTGCGCGTCCACGTCCGGGCGGGCGGTGTCATCGAGGCGGTGGCGCCGGCGTCCATGACGGTCGCGGCCTCGCTGGAGGAGTGGCGCGCATGGACGGGGCTGCCCTTCGACACGGAAGGCTTCGTCGAGGTGCCCGGCGCGCTGGTGCCGGTGCACTGTGAAGCGAGGCGCGGATACGCCGTATACGTCGAGCCCAATGTGTGGGTGCGGCACACCCTGTGAGCTCGACGTATGGCGTGTGAGACATATGGCCTCTGAGGCGTGATGGTCCGTGAGACGTATGGCCCGCCGCAGGTGGGACCTCAGGCGCCCAGCTTGTCCAGGTCGAGGATCTTGCCGGAGGGGGTCTTGGCCGGGACCGGCTTGTCGTACTCACTGAAGGTGAGCGTGCCGGGGTCCTTCGCGGAGCTGCTGTCGACCCGCAGCAGATAGGGCTTGCCCTCGGTGGCGACGTAGAGGGTGTAGCGATCCTTGCCGTCCTTCTCGTGAAGGACGATCGCCGGGGTGCCGTCGACGGTGGTGGTCTTGCCGCGGGTGGCATCGGAGTTCACGTCCTCCGCACCGCCGAGCACGGTGTCGAGGTCGCAGAAGCTCGCGATGTCCTTGGCGTCGGAGCCGGTCGCGGACATCTTGGTCCACTTGCCGGCCAGCATGGCCACGGCCGCGTCGGTGTCGGCCTTGGACTCGCCCTTGCTCTGGGCGCGCAGGAACGCCTCGTCGTACTTCATGTAGACGGTGTCGCCGGTCTTGATGAGGTCGGCCTTGCCCTGGCCGGCCATGCTCATCGTGCCGGCGCACTCTGCCTTCTTGTTGAGCGCCATGTCGATCCGGATGGTGCCGCCGTCCTCGTCGTCGGGGACGTCGCCCTTCATGCGGAGCGAGGTGGCGCCCGTGGTGGCCTTCACGGCGCGGTCGGCGATTTCACCTCCGGTCAGCCCGGCGAACGGGCCCTTCGGCTTGCTGTCCGCCTTGTTCTCGCCGGGCAGACAGCCGGTGAGGCCCACGGTGGCCGCGGCGGCGAGGCAGATTGCGACAAGTGCGGTGCGACGCATGAGAGTTCCTTGAAGTGATGTGAGGTGGTGAAGACGCGTGAGGGGAGTGGAGGGAGAGGTGTGGGGGAGGGGGTGGCTGGTGAAGACGACGGGGTGGGGCGGCGCCGGCCTCAGCCGGTCTTCTTCCAGTCGCCGCAGCCCGTGGTCTTGAAGTAGCCGTCGCCGGCGCTGATGGTGACGACGGCCGTGCCGGTCACGTTGTTGTTGGCCACGATCGAGTTCATGGAGTGCGTGGCGTCCTTGGACCGCTCCCAGTAGCAGGAGTCGTCGGTGTTACCGGTGGACTTGTAGGTGCCGGGAGCGATGTCCGCGCCGACTCTGTACATACCGCCGTCGCCCTTCATCTGCGAGGCCGGTGAACCGGACGCCTTCGTGTCGACGGCCTCCCAGTCCTCGCAGCCGCTGGACTTGAAGAGCTTGTCGCCGGCCTTGATGGTCACGTAACTGGTGCCGCTGACATTGTCGTTGGCGATGAGGGAGTCGAGCTCGCCCGAGGCGTCCTTGGCGCGCTCCCAGTAGCACATGTCGTCGGCGTTGCCCGTGGTCCGGTAGGTGCCGGGCTTGATGTCCGTGCCGATCTGGAAGTCGCCGTCCCCCTTGAAGGCGACCTTCTTCTCGGCCTTGTCCGCCTTGTCGCCCGTCTTGGCGTCGACCTTCTTGCCGGACTCGCGATCGGCGGAGGCGGAGGTGCCCTTGTCCTTGTCGCCGGAACCGCTGTCGCCGTTGTTGCCGGCGTTCGCCGACACGACACCGATGACGACGATGCCGACCACGGCCCCCAGCCCCACCTTGACCTTGATGCCCATGTCTGTGCCCTCCCCTGGCTGTGTACAGATTCCGCGAACGCGCTCGGCGGCCGGGTCGTTCCGGCGACTTGCCCGTTCGATGGGTCAATAACAGCAGAGCTTGTGAACCGAGTCAACACGATTCACGAGGAAGGTTGTGTACACGTCTGTGAAGCGATAGATCTTGCGTACGCCGGTATGCTCGACGTCACAGACCAGGACGGCGCCACCGGGCGTCACAGGCCAGGACGAGGGGAGCCGGGCGGTGCAGGACAACGCGACAGAGGTGACCGCTGCCGGGATCGCGCGGCTCGCCGGCGTCGGCCGCGCCGCCGTCAGCAATTGGCGTCGCCGCCACGCCGACTTCCCCAAGCCGGTCGGTGGCACCGAGACCAGCCCCTCCTTCGCGCTCGCCGAAGTCGAGGCCTGGCTGCGCGACCAGGGCAAACTCGCCGAGGTCCCGCTGCGCGAACGCGTCTGGCAGCAGCTCGCCGGACACCCCGAGGGCCCCGTCACCGCCCTCGTGCACGCCGGCTGCGCGCTCCTGCTCATCCATGACCGCCCCACCGACTGGCTGGAGCTGAGCGCGGGTTCCGACGAGCGCCTGGCCGCCTTGCTGCCCGCCGCGCTCGACCAGGTGATCACGCCCCGCTTCGGCGCGCCCCGCGAGCGCGCTGTGAACACCCCGACCGGCTCCGAGCTCCTGACCTCCGCCCCGCTCCTGCGCGGCGCCGCCGAGCTCGCCGCCGAACTGGGCGCGCGGCAGACGTACGAGTTCCTGCTGGGGCGGCATCTCGACAACAACCCGCGGCAGTACACGCTCACACCGGGCGACCTCGCCGCGTTGATGGCCGAGCTCGCGGGGCCGGCGCGCACGGCGCTCGATCCGGCGTGCGGCACCGGTGCGCTTCTGCGGGCCGTGGCGCCCAGGCCGGACCAGGAGCTGTACGGCCAGGACAGCGCCCCCGAGCTGGCGGCCCTCTCCGCGCTGCGGCTCGCTCTCCAGGGGAAGGCCGCCGTCCGCACCGCCGCCGGGGACACTCTGCGCGCCGACGCGCATCCCGCGCTCCAGGCCGACGTCGTCCTGTGCCACCCGCCGTTCAACGAGCGCAACTGGGGCCACGACGAACTCGCCTACGACGCCCGCTGGGAATACGGTTTCCCGGCCCGCACGGAATCCGAACTGGCGTGGGTGCAGCATGCGTTGGCTCATCTCAAGGACGGCGGCAGCGCGGTCGTGCTGATGCCTCCGGCCGCCGCCTCCCGCCGCTCGGGCCGTCGTATCCGCGCCGACCTGCTGCGCCGCGGCGCACTGCGCGCCGTGATCGCCCTGCCGATCGGCGCGGCACCCCCGTACAACATTCCACTGCACATCTGGGTGCTGCGCCGCCCCGAAAAGGCGCCCGCGCAGCCCGAGTTGCTGCTCGTCGACACTGGTGCGCCGGCCGCTGGGGGTACCTCCCTGCTCGAGCGCAGCCGAGAGCTTGGGGGAGGCCGTGGCGGCCTGGACTGGCAGGCCGTGCGCGCCGCGGTTCTCGACGCCTGGCGGCCCTTCGAGCGCACCGGCAGCGCACGGGAGGAGCCGGGGTTCAGCCGCGCGGTGCCCGTCATCGAACTCCTCGACGACGACGTCGACCTGGCGCCCGCCCGTCATCTGCCGCCGGCCGCCGCGGGGGGCGGCAGCGAGCAGCTCGCGGACGTACGCGAGCGGCTCGGCGAGACCCTGCGCCTGACCGCCGACCTCACGCCTCCCGAGACGCAGCCCGCGCAGCCCGCGCGCTGGCCGCTCATCACCGTCGGTGAACTCGCGCGCGGGGGCGCGCTCCTGCTGCGTACGGGCGGAAACGGGGCCCCCGCGCGCGTGCCCGTACTCACCGACCACGATGTGCTCGCCGGAGCCGCGCCGTCCGGGACTCTTCCCGAAGCGGAGGACGAAGCCGTGCTGGTCGAGACGGGCGATGTCGTGGTGCCCGTGCTCGGTGGCGGCTCCATCGCGCGCGTGGTCAGCGAGGACACGGCGGGCGCCGCGCTGGGGCGCAATCTCACGCTGCTGCGCCCCGACCCGACCGCCCTCGACCCGTGGTTCCTGGCCGGCTTCCTGCGCGGCACCGCCAACAACCGCCAGGCCAGCAGCTATGCGTCCACCGCCACTCGGCTCGACGTGCGCCGCCTCCAGCTGCCCCGGCTGCCGCTGGACGAGCAACGCCGGTACGGCGAGCGTTTCCGCGCGCTGGCCGAGTTCGAGGACGCGCTCCGGCGCGCGGGCCGGCTCGGCGAGCAGTTGGTGCGGGGCATGTACGACGGTCTGACGGACGGGACGGTCGCGCCGGGCTGACGGAACGGAAGCTTCCAGGGAAGCCCTCGAAAACCCGCCGGGGCGCGCGAAGTGATCAGCACGACAACGGTTCGGTACAACCCGGGACCGGTTGTCCTTGTCGGCCTATACGCTCGGACTCCGAACTCGTACGTCCGTCCTCATCAGGCCTCCAGGAGCAGCCATGCACGGCCACGGCTACGCGCCGCCTCCGCCGAAGCGACCCTCGACCGGGGTGTTGGTCGTGCTGCGCGTGATCTTCGTGGCAGTGCCGATCCTCAGCATCGGATTCCTGGCGTGGGTGGCGCCGCTCAGGGCGGCGATCGTGACCCATCGGCGTGCGGACTGGTGGATCTTCGGGGGGTCGCTCGTGGTCCTCGGCATCAGCTTCGCGTTCCTCAGTACCGACCACACCGACGACTTCAGCAGCCCGAACGGCAACGTGGGCATGATCATCCTGCTGCTGAACGCCGCGGCCTGCGTCGGCTACTTCCTGTACGCGGACATACGCCACTACCACCGGCTGTCCCCCACCGGCTATCTGCCGCCCCAGGCCCAGGCCGTGAACTACGGCTACCCGCAGCCCCCGTCGCCGTACGCGGCCACGCACCCGCAGACGCCCGTGACACCCCCGCCCGCTCCCGCACCGCACACTCCTGCGCCGCACACGCCCGTTCCGCACACGCCCGTTCCGCCGCCCCCGCAGCGGCCCGCACCCGCGCGGATCGACCAGGTGCGCGCCGAGCTCGACGAGCTCAGTGACTACCTCCGCAAGCACGACGGCCATCACGACGGCGGCAGGGACGGCAGGTGAGCGTGGCGACGGGACGCATGGTCGCGAACCGCTACGAACTGTCCACGCTGATCGGACAGGGCGGCATGGGCCAGGTCTGGACGGCGTACGACCAGCGCCTCGACCGGCGGGTCGCCGTCAAGCTGCTGCGCCCCGACAAGGTCGCGGGCCAGGAGGCCGACGAGCTGCGCCGCCGCTTCGTGCGCGAGTGCCGGGTCACCGCGCAGGTCGACCACCCCGGCCTGGTCACGGTTCACGACGCGGGCAGCGAGGGCGAGGAGCTGTTCCTCGTCATGCAGTACGTCGACGGGGCCGACCTCTCCGACCACCTCGCCGAACACGACCCGTACCCCTGGCAGTGGGCGGTCGCGGTCGCCGCGCAACTGTGCGCCGTGCTCAGCGCCGTGCACGCCGTGCCGATCGTGCACCGCGATCTGAAACCGCGGAACGTGATGGTCAAGCAGGACGGCACGGTCACCGTCCTCGACCTCGGCGTCGCCTCCGTCATGGATACCGACACGACCCGGCTCACCCACACCGGTTCGCCCATCGGGTCGCCCGCCTACATGGCCCCCGAGCAGGCGATGGGCGGTGCGGTCGGCCCGTACACCGACCTGTACGCACTCGGCGTCCTGCTGCATGAGCTCCTCAGCGGAGACGTGCCGTTCTCCGGCTCGACCGCGCTCGGTGTGCTGCACCGCCATCTCTACGAGCCGCCGCTCCCGGTGCGCCGACTGCGCCCCGAGGTGCCGCCCGCGCTGGAGGGTCTCGTACTGCGCCTGCTCTCCAAGGACCCGCAGCACCGGCCGGGCTCCGCGCAGGAGACGTACGAGCAACTGCTTCCGCTGCTGCCCGCGCGCGGCATGCCCACCGGTGCCCCGCTCGACCCGACGCGCCCCTTCCTGCGCCCGCACGCCCCGTGGCCGGACCGGGCGCGTACCCCCGCGCCCCAGCCGCAGGCCGCGCCCGCCGTGGAGAAGGTCGATGTCGCGGGCGCCGTCGACGAGGTCAAGCGGCTGCTCGGCGAGGGGCGCATCACACAGGCCGTCGACATCCTGGGTTCGATCCTTCCGGCGGCCGCCGCCGAACACGGCGAGCACTCGCCCGTCGTGCGCACGCTGCGCAAGCAGTACGCGGCCACGCTGATGGACGACGGCCAGTACCGGCGCGCGCTGCCCGAACTGCGCCGTCTCGCCGACGAACGGGCTGCCGAGGCCGGCCAGGCCGACCCGCAGTCCCTGCGCTTCCGCTACGAGGCCGCCCAGTGCCTGGAGCAGCTCGGTGAGCCCGCCGCGGCGCTCGCGGAGTACCGCGCGCTGCTGCCGTACTACGAGAACCAGTACGTCGCCGGGGATCCCGAGCTCTCCCTCGAAGTCCGCCGCCGCATAGGCCACTTGCTGCTCGCCCTCGGCGACCGTGGCGCCGCCCATGACACGCTGGCCAGGCTGCTGCACGACGTGGAGCGGCTGCGCGGTCCCGGACACCCGATGGCCGCGGAGATCCGGCGGACGTTGCAGTGGCTGGGACAGGTCCGGGGCTGATCGCGACGCCGGACCACAGGTTTTGCGCCACTTTGGCCGAAGCTTGTGGTGATCAAGGTGCGGAGTTTCCCGAACGGTGGGGGCGCGCCCGGTACGTTGCGATCCGTTTTCGTGCGCCACGCGCACGCGTGCACAACGTCCCTGTCCATCGAGGGCCATCGAAGGCCGTAGAAGGCCATCCACCTCGTGCCGCACGCGCGCGTGCCCCGCGCACCCGTCACTTGAACCATGGGGTGGGGATTTCATGTCCAGCCATCGGCATTCCAAGAAGCGCAGATACGTGGCATGGGCCGCGGCCGGTGCCGCAGTGGTCGCCGGAGCCGGGATCGCCGCGCAGACCTCGATGGCCGCCACCACGTGGCCCGCGCAGCGGACCTTCACCGGGCGCGCCTTCGACACCTGCGCCGCGCCCTCGCTGTCCGCGATGAAGGCGTGGAACACCGGCTTCTACGGTGCCGCGGCCGTCTACGTCGGCGGCAAGAACCGCGGCTGCAGCCAGCCCAACCTGACCGCGTCCTGGGTGAAGTCGGTCAGCACGGCCGGCTGGAAGCTCATCCCCCTGTACGTCGGCGCCCAGCCGTCCTGCCAGACCGGGTCCAGCCCCGAGAAGCTCACCGCCTCCACCGCCGCCTCGCTCGGTGCCACCGACGGCGCGGACGCGGTCGCCAAGGCCGCCGCCCTCGGCATGAAGGCCGGCAGCCCGATCTACCTGGACATGGAGGCGTACGACACGACGAACACGGCCTGCAACAACGCCGTGCTGACGTATGTCCGCGCCTTCGACAAGGCGCTGCACGCAAAGACGTACCGCACCGGCTACTACGGCTTCACCAGCTCCAGCGCCAAGGCCATCGCGAACGCGACCGACAAGACCGACCTGCCGGGCAACCTCTGGTACGCGCTGTGGGACAAGCAGAACACCACGACCGCGGACTGGCCGTTCGGCGCCACCCAGTTCACGAACCACAGCCGCGCCCACCAGTACCTGGTGAACAGCAAGGAGTCGCGCGGCGGTTACACGATCACCGTGGACCGGGACGCGTGGGACGCACCGGTGGCGATCACCGGCTGATGCCCGCGCGACGCGGATGACGCCGATGTGATGGTGCGACGGTGCCCGAAGGCTGGGCGAATCGTTGGTCGAAAGGGTGGCCGAGAGCTGGGCCACTGCCTACCATCGATCACCGCAAGACTTTGTGCACCGTCGCACAATCTCCTCGGGAGGCTTCCTTGCACCGCCGCCGTCGCACCGCGCTCGTTCTCTCCGCCGCGCTCGTCGCAGCGGCCCCTGTCCTGACCGCGTGCGGCAGCGACGCGCATCCAGGCGCCGCGGCCGTCGTCGGCGGTCAGCGGATCACGGTCGCGCAGCTGGAGAGCCGGGTGAACGAGGTGCGCGCGGCGCAGAAGGCCGCCACCAAGGACGAGGCCCAGTACGAGCAGACCATCGCCAGGACCGGCACGCTCGCCCGCGACACCCTGCACGGCATGGTCCTCGACCGGGTCCTGGACCGGGCCGCGAAGAACGCGGGCGTCAGCGTGACCCGCAAGGACACCCAGCAGCTGCGGGCCTCCCTCGAACAGCAGGCGGGCGGCGCGCCGGCGCTGGAGGCGGCCTGGCTGCAGAACTACGGAGTGGCGCCGACGCACCTCGACGAGAGCCTGCGCACCGAGATCGAGGCGCAGAAGCTGGCCGCCACGCTCGGCGTCGACATGAACACCACCGAGGGCAAGACCACCTTCTGGAAGGCGATGTCCGTCGCCTCCAAGGAGCTCCGCGTCGACCTGAACCCGCGCTACGGCGCCTGGGACGTCCAGAAGAGCAGCCGCGTCGACGCGAAGACGCCGTGGCTGCGGGAGGTCACCGCGGCGGGGACCCAGCAGACGACGTAAGGCCCTGCGGGGCGTAGGGGCTGTGGACAAGGGTTCGGCCGGGCGGCTCGCGGAGAGAGCCGCCCGGCGGTCCCCGTCCAGGCAGTGGCACCTCCGCCCCCGTCCGGCAGCCGCACGGTGGTTCACGCCCGGCTGTTGTACGGCGGTCCGCGTCCGGCGCCCGCACGGCGGTTCACCTCCGGCAGCCGCGCGGCGGTCCGCGTCCGGCAGTCGTACCGTGGTCCGCGTCCGGCTGTCGTACGGCGGTCCTCGTCCGTCCGGCGCGTGGACGGTCGGCCGCCCGGCCTGTGGATAACTGCTGGGGCTGTCGGCGGTGTGGGTTACGTTCGAGGGGTGAACGCAACCAGCTTCGACGGCGCCCCGGACGCGACCGGCCCCGACGCCCCCGCCACCTCCACCGACCCCGGCCGTATCGTGCTGCTCACCACCAGCCACCGGGTGGCGCCCGGGCTGCTGTCCTGGCCCGCCTGGCAGGCGCTCCGCGGTGCCGACCAGGTCCTGTGCGCGGACGGCGCTCACCCGCAGCTGCCTTATCTGCGCGAAGCGGGCATCGCCGTCGACGAGGCGTCCCCGACCGCCCAGGAGCTGGTCGACGCGTGCGCGGGCGGCCGCACCCTGGTCGTCGTCGCCACCGGCGAGGGTGAGCCGCGGCTCACCGACGGCCTGGCCCGCCTGGCCGGCTCCGGCCGCATACAGATGCCGGACCTGGAGCTGCTCCCCGCCTCGTACGACCTGCCGGGCGCCCGCCTCCTCGACCTCGTCCAGGTCATGGACCGCATCCGCGCGGAGTGCCCCTGGTCGTCCCAGCAGACCCACAAGGGCCTGGCGAAGTACGGCATCGAGGAGGCGTACGAACTGGTCGAGGCGATCGAGGAGGGCGACCGGGACGAGCTGCGCGAGGAGCTCGGCGACGTCCTGCTCCAGGTCGTCTTCCACGCCCGAATCGCCGAGGAGGACGAGGACGCGCCCTTCTCCATCGACGACGTCGCAGGCGGCATCGTGGCCAAGCTCATCCACCGCCACCCGCATGTCTTCGGGGACGAGACGGCCACCACCCCCGAGGAGGTCAAGGAGCACTGGCTGCGCACGAAGGCGGTGGAGAAGCAGCGCACGTCCGTGACGGAGGGCGTCCCGCTGGGCCAGCCGGGCCTGGCGCTGGCGGCGAAGCTGGCATCGAGGGTGCGCACGGCGGGACTTGACGTCGAGCCGCCACGGGGTGAGGGCGTCGGGTACGAGCTGCTGCGGACAGCCGCGCGCGCCGAGGCCGAGGGCGTGGACCCGGAGGCGGCGCTGCGGGCGGCGGCACGGGCGTACCGGGACGCGATCCGCGCGGCGGAGGGGTCTTCGGGGGAGGGCGCGGAGGGCTGAGGGCCGGGCGCCCGAGTGGCTGGATGAAAGGGGCGGGGCCGAGGGCCGCAGGCCTGACGATCGAGCGAGCCGGGGCGGCCGGGCCGGAGTTACGCCTGCGGGGCGCGGCTCGACGGGTTGTGCCAGCTCGGCCGTGGGCGGCCGAGGAGCCACTCCGCCGCGCCCACCGGCCGAGGTTGTCCCTGGCCGGTCGGCGCCAGGACGTCGTGGAAGATCCGCTCCGCCGGCGTGCCGAAAGAGGGCAGGGTCTCGCCGATCTCTTCGACGAGCATGGGCGGACCGGCGAGATAGACGTCGTGCCGGGTCCAGCCGGCGCGGTTGCCCAGCGCGGTCAGCAGCCGTTCGGTCGCCTGGGCCTTGGGCCGGCCGGGGGCGGGGGTGATGAAGGTGACGGCGAGCCGGGGAAGCCGGGCCCGCAGACGCTCGAGGGCGCCCCGGTCGTAGAGGTACGAGGTGTCGCGGGCGACAAGGAACAGCCGGGCCTCGTGTGTGTCGTCGAGCTGTTCCAGCAGCGCCTTCACGGGTGCCCACCCGGTGCCCGCCGCGATGAGGGTGAGGGGCCGATCCACGGGCGTGCGCAGGGTCAGGCCGCCGCCGGGCGCGCCCAGCCGCAGGACGTCGCCCTCCCGGGTCTGCCGGACGAGGGCGGTGGAGAGGAGGCCGTCCTCGACCCGGCTGATGTGCAGGTCGACGGTGCGGTCGGCGCGGGGTGCGTTGGCCAGCGAGTACGGCCGCCAGATGCCGGGCAGATGGGGGACGTTGACGCTGACGTACTGGCCGGGGGAGTAGCGCAGCCGGCGGTGCGGTCGCAGGGTCAGGACGACGAGGTCGTCGCCGTGCCGTGTCCGGGCGGTCACCTCGGCGTCCCACCAACGCGGTTCGCCGCGCTGCTGTGCCTCCCACGCGCCCTGCAGCATCACATTCGTGATCGCCCCGTACGCCTCGCCCCAGGCCTTCTCGACCTCCGCGTTCCACGCCGACCCCGCGACGACGGCGAACGCGGCGATCAGACTCGCCCCCACGGCGCCGTAGTGCTCCGGCTCCGCCAGATACTTCCGGTGGTCCCTCCCGAGCTCCCGTAAGTACCTCGGCAGCCCCGGATCCTCCAGCCGCTCCATCACATGGGTGAGTGCCGCGAAGAGTCTGTCCCGCTGCCGCTCCATGTCCTCCGGGAAGCCCAGCGGAAACAGCCCGCGGATCTCCGGGTGGTGCCGGAACAGGTGCGAGTAGAAGTACTTGACCGCGAACTCGGCCCGTCTCTCGACGACCGCGAAGCTGGATCTGAGTATTTCGGGGTCCACGGCGCGAATGTAGGGAGTTGTCGAGCCGCGGAGTCAAGCAGCAGGTGATTTACGGACAGTCCGGGGTGAAGTATGCGGGGCCGAGGAGGGTGTCCCCTGGCGGCACGATCGAACGCGAATGGACCGAACGGCTGGCGGGTGTGCTCCGGCGGAAGCCGGATGCCGTTCCTAAATCCGGGCGATCGTGGCAGATTTCCGCCCCTCCACGGCTTTGAAGGCCGCCTCCGCCAGCACCTCCGGAACGGAGGGCCAAGAGGGCGCGGCCGGGTCCCTCGCCGTGCAGGCCCCACCCTCCGTCGACGCGCCCCGCGCCCTCGACCACCTCGACTTCCGCGAGAGCACCTTCCACGGTCAGGTCGTCGGCGCGCAGTACAACCACTACATGCCGACAGGCGGCGGCGGGCGCTCTCGCCGATCTCCTCCTCTACTGGGCCCACCACTGGTCGAACAAGGCATCCGAGCCCCCTCCGGATACCGTCATGGAGTGACCGACCAGCCCCAGCTCCCCAGCACCGCCCCCGAACTCTTCACCTGGGAGTTCGCCACCAACCCCTACCCGGCGTACGCGTGGCTCAGGGAGCATGCCCCCGTGCACAGGACCCGGCTGCCCAGTGGGGTGGAGGCCTGGCTGGTCACCCGGTACATGGATGCCAAGCAGGCGCTCGCGGACGGGCGGCTGTCCAAGAACCCCGCCCATCACGACGAGCCCGCGCATGCGAAGGGGAAGACCGGTATCCCCGGTGAGCGCAAGGCCGAGTTGATGACGCATCTGCTGAACATCGACCCGCCGGACCACACCCGGCTGCGGCGGCTGGTCAGCAAGGCGTTCACACCCCGGCGCGTGGCCGAGTTCGCGCCGCGCGTGCAGGAGCTCACGGACCATCTGATCGACCAGTTCGCCGAAAAGGGTTCCGCCGACCTCATCCACGAGTTCGCCTTCCCGCTCCCCATCTACGCCATCTGCGACCTGCTCGGCGTCCCCCGTGAGGACCAGGACGACTTCCGGGACTGGGCGGGGATGATGATCCGGCACGGCGGAGGGCCGAGGGGCGGTGTGGCACGGTCCGTCAAGAAGATGCGGGGGTATCTCGCCGAGCTGATCCACCGCAAGCGCCAACTCCTGCCCGACCGGCCCGCCCCCGGCGAGGACCTCATCTCCGGGCTCATCCGCGCCTCCGACCACGGCGAGCACCTCACCGAGAACGAGGCCGCCGCCATGGCCTTCATTTTGCTGTTCGCCGGCTTCGAGACCACCGTCAATCTCATCGGGAACGGCACCTACGCCCTCCTCACCCACCCCGAGCAACGCCGACGACTGCAGGCCTCCCTCGCCGCCGAGGAGACCGGACTTCTCGAGACCGGCGTCGAGGAGCTCCTGCGCTACGACGGTCCCGTCGAACTGGCCACGTGGCGGTTCGCGACCGAGGCGGTCCGGATCGGGGGGCAGGACATCGCGCCCGGCGACCCCGTCCTCGTCGTACTGGCGGCAGCGGACCGTGACCCCGAACGGTTCCAGCATCCGGACACCCTCGACCTCTCGCGGCGTGACAACCAACACCTCGGGTACGGCCACGGCATCCACTATTGCCTCGGCGCGCCGCTCGCTCGCCTGGAGGGCCAGACCGCGCTCGCCACCCTGCTCACCCGTCTGCCCGATCTCCAACTCACGGGAGATTCGGCCGATTTGCGCTGGCGTGGTGGACTCATTATGCGTGGATTGCGCACACTTCCCGTGGAGTTCACGCCTCCGCTTGACTCGCCCCGCCCCTAAGGGGTGGGCGTGCAGGGAACGGCCGCTCAGCAGGGAAAAGGTGACGTTCCGTCAGCTCTGTGATCTTCACGTGATCTGCGCTGCATCGACTTGTGACAAGCGTTCGAGTGCGGATACGTTCACCCATCAACGCGGCCCATCCGTCGCTGCAGTCGCAGTAGCGGCTGTCGTCACCTGCTGTCACGCGAAAGGCTTCCGCATGCTCTCCGGGAACGGCCGTCATCGTCGCCCCCGTCAGGCCCCGGCCCTCATCGTCGCCGCAGGAGTGACCGGATCGGCCATCGCCATCCCGTTGCTCGGCGCCACCAGTGCGAGCGCGGCCGACGGCACAACCTGGGACCGGGTCGCGGAGTGCGAGAGCGGCGGCGCCTGGAGCGCGAACGACGGCAACGGGTACTACGGCGGGCTGCAGTTGACCCAGGACAACTGGGAGTCGTACGGCGGCCTCGAGTACGCCCCGAGCGCCGACCAGGCCAGCCGCTCGCAGCAGATAGCCATCGCCGAGAAGGTCCTCGACGGTCAGGGACTCACCGCCTGGCCCACCTGTGGACCGCTCTCCGGGCTCAGCAAGAACTCCGGCTCGATCGAGGTCGACACGGGTGTGGCGGACGACTCATCGAGTTCGTCGAGTTCTTCTGATTCGTCCGACTCGTCCAATTCATCTGCTGAGTCCGATTCATCCAACTCATCCGACTCGGGCTCCGATTCCTCGTCCGACGCCTCCTCGGGTGCGGACGGGGACTCCACGAAGTCCGACACCTCACAGGGTTCCGACAGCTCGGATACAGAAGCGACCAAGAGTGACGAGTCGGACAAGTCCGGCCAGAACGACAACTCTTCGGCCTCGTCCGACAGCGCGACGTCCGGCGCCGGGCGCCACCGTGGCGACACCGCCGACGAGGGTGCGACCGAGGGTGCGACCGACGGCCGTAAGGACGGCTCTTCCGGACGGCACGCCTCGCGCGGCTCCGACGCCTCCCGTGACGCCGCCGACGGCTCCTACGTCGTGCGCGCCGGAGACAGTCTCTGGACCATCGCCGACTCCCTTGACCTCAAGGGTGGATGGGCCGAGCTGTACGCCGGGAACAAGGAGGCGGTCGGCTCCGATCCCGACCTCATCCTTCCCGGTCAGAGGCTTGCAGTTGGTGCTGAATCGGGCGAAAAGTAGCGGGAGTTCACGTCATGGTTCGCCGCGGAATGTCCGGTTTGGCGCGAGTGAGACATGAGTCTCAGAAGCCCTGATCGTCTTTGAAATTCCGGCGATCGCATGTCTACGGTCATGACCGCTCGCCACTGCGGGCCCCGACGGTCGCAACGCCGAATCCTGCCAACGGCCGTACGGGAACAGTCGACGCGTCAGCGCCGTAGGCAGGAGCGGGGGACCCAAGGTAGGCGCCGCGCCCGGTAGTTGACCGGGAGCGGCTTGGGGTGAAGCCGTGCGCCAGTGGCGTACGACCGGGCACTCACCCGCCCGAACCCGACAGCTCACCTCGCAGGCGTCGGTGAGGGGATCTCTCCATGCTGTTTTCCAGCAAGGGCAAGCACCGCCGCCCGGCCGTCCTCAATCGGACTACCCGTCTCGCAACGCTCGCCGGTGTCACCGGTGTCGCCATCGCCGCCCCGCTGATGGCGGCCGGCAGTGCTTCCGCCGCCACCGCCTCCGAGTGGGACGCCGTGGCCCAGTGCGAGTCAGGCGGCAACTGGTCCATCAACACCGGCAACGGCTACTACGGCGGCCTGCAGTTCTCCGCCCCCACCTGGGCCGCGTACGGCGGTACCGCCTACGCCGCGAGCGCCAACCAGGCCACCAAGTCGGAGCAGATCACCATCGGTGAGAAGGTCCTCGCCGCGCAGGGCAAGGGTGCCTGGCCGACCTGCGGCACGGGCCTGTCGAGCGCCGCGTACGCCGGCGGGACCTCCAGCTCCTCGTCCAACAGCTCACAGAGCACGACCCCGAGCACCACCACCCGGACGACCGAGCAGCCCGCCTCGCGTTCGGCCGAGCGCCCCGCCGCCAAGACCGTCACCACGCCGACCGGCAAGAAGGTCAAGAAGGGTGACGGCGAGTACAAGGTCGTCAAGGGTGACACCCTCAGCTCGATCGCCGAGAAGAAGCACGTCAAGGGTGGCTGGCAGCAGCTGTTCAAGCTGAACAAGGACATCATCGACGACGCGGACTTCATCTACCCGGGTCAGCAGCTCCACCTCGGCTGAGTGCGCGGCTGATCGCTCAGCCGGGCATTCGGCGGATTGTCCGGCGGAGTGACAGCTCCCTCATGGAGGAGGCCTCCATACTGGAGACCTCGTGAGGGTCCCCCCGTCCCCACGGGCTCCCCGCTCCGGTGCGTGTTCCCCCGTACGCGCCGGAGCGGGGCTTTTTTGTGCCTGGCTCTCGTGCGCTTTCATGCCTGGCTCTCGTGCGCGAGGTTTCGTGTACGGGGCAGGTTTTTGTTCCGTTCGGAAACAATTTACTCTCGGTTCTGCCCAAGGGGTGGTCGACCGGCTGGCCGATCCCCCCGAGGCGGTTAGGCTCATGTCGCGGAGCCGACCGCGGCTCCGTGCACTACGGGCCCCGCGGCCCCGCATACCCGCGTCACATCCCAGAAGGAGATGCTCGTGCCGTCCATCGACGTCGTCGTAGCCCGGGAAATCCTGGACTCCCGAGGCAACCCCACGGTCGAGGTCGAGGTAGGCCTCGACGACGGCAGCACGGGTCGTGCCGCCGTCCCGTCCGGCGCCTCCACCGGCGCCTTCGAGGCCATCGAGCTCCGCGACGGTGACCCCAACCGCTACCAGGGCAAGGGTGTCGAGAAGGCCGTCCTCGCCGTCATCGAGCAGATCGGCCCGGAGCTCGTCGGTTACGACGCCACCGAGCAGCGCCTGATCGACCAGGCGATGTTCGACCTGGACGCCACCGACAACAAGGGCTCGCTCGGCGCCAACGCCATCCTCGGCGTCTCGCTCGCCGTCGCGCACGCCGCCTCCGAGGCCAGCGACCTCCCCCTCTTCCGCTACCTGGGCGGCCCGAACGCGCACCTGCTGCCCGTGCCGATGATGAACATCCTGAACGGCGGCTCGCACGCCGACTCCAATGTGGACATCCAGGAGTTCATGATCGCCCCGATCGGCGCGGAGTCCTTCTCCGAGGCCCTGCGCTGGGGCGCCGAGGTCTACCACACCCTCAAGAAGGTGCTGAAGACCAAGGGCCTGTCCACCGGCCTCGGCGACGAGGGCGGCTTCGCCCCGAACCTGGAGTCCAACCGCGCCGCGCTCGACCTCATCGTCGAGGCCATCAAGCAGGCCGGTTACGTCCCCGGTGAGCAGATCGCGCTCGCGCTCGACGTCGCCGCGTCCGAGTTCTACAAGGACGGCAAGTACGAGTTCGAGGGCAAGTCCCGCTCGGCCGCCGAGATGACCGAGTACTACGAGGAGCTCGTCTCCGCGTACCCGCTGGTCTCCATCGAGGACCCGCTGTACGAGGACGACTGGGCCGGCTGGAAGGTCATCACCGACAAGCTGGGCGACAAGGTCCAGATCGTCGGCGACGACCTCTTCGTCACCAACCCGGAGCGCCTGGCCCGCGGCATCGAGGAGGGCTCCGCCAACGCCCTGCTCGTCAAGGTCAACCAGATCGGCTCGCTGACCGAGACCCTGGACGCCGTCGAGCTGGCCCAGCGCAACGGCTTCAAGTGCATGATGTCGCACCGCTCCGGCGAGACCGAGGACGTCACCATCGCCGACCTCGCCGTCGCGGTGAACTGCGGTCAGATCAAGACCGGTGCCCCGGCCCGCTCGGACCGCGTCGCCAAGTACAACCAGCTGCTGCGCATCGAGGAGATCCTCGACGACGCCGCGGTGTACGCCGGCCGCTCGGCCTTCCCGCGCTTCAAGGGCTGAGTGTTGCCGCACGTCCGCTCCGCGGACCGTCGGCACAGCAAGGGCTGACCCGTACCGGGCCAGGCCTTAGCCAGTCGTACGTACGTCCCCGTACTCGGTCCCGTACCGTGTGCGGGGACGTACGCACGTGACGGGCTTGCACCGGGGAGGCGGGACTCATGGTTGTGAAGGACCGGGACCGGTTCTCCACCGCGACCAGACTGCGGCTGCTCGGCGAGCAGACCGCGGCCCGTGTCTACCGTTCCCAGACCAAGCGGCAGGCCCGCCGCTCGCGGCTGACGGGCCGGGCCGCGCTCCTGGCTCTCGTCCTGTGCTCCCTGATCGTGGCCCTCGCGTACCCGATAAGGCAGTACGTGTCTCAGCGGGCCGAGATCGCCGATGTGGAGCGGCAGCGGGAGCAGGCCCGCGAACGGGTCGAGCAGCTGCGCGACCTCAAGGCGCGGTGGCGGGACGACGCGTACGCCGAGCAGCAGATCCGGCAGCGGCTGCACTATGTGATGCCGGGCGAGACCGGCTATGTCGTGATCGACCCGGACACGTCGAAGCAGGCCCACGCCGACAAGGGGGCGGCCGCCCGTCCCTGGTACGCCAATGTCTGGGACGGCGTGGACAAGTCCGACGCCGCCGACCAGTGAACTGACCAGAAAGACATGTGACTCACGGCATGGAAACGCCACCGCCGCCCACCCCGCGCACCGAGCCGACCGACGCGGACGTCGAGGCCTTCAAGCAGCAGCTGGGCCGGCCGCCCCGCGGGTTGCGCGCGATCGCGCACCGGTGCCCATGCGGGCAGCCGGACGTCGTCGAGACGGCGCCGCGTCTTCCCGACGGGACGCCGTTCCCGACGACGTACTACCTGACGTGTCCGCGGGCCGCGTCCGCGATCGGCACGCTCGAGGCCAACGGTGTCATGAAGGAGATGACGGACCGGCTGGCGACCGACCCCGAGCTGGCCGCCGCGTACCGCGCCGCCCACGAGGACTACATCGCGCGCCGCGACTCCATCGAGGTCCTGGAGGGCTTCCCGAGCGCGGGCGGCATGCCGGACCGGGTGAAGTGCCTCCATGTGTTGGTCGCCCACTCCCTGGCCGCGGGGCCCGGCGTGAACCCCCTCGGGGACGAGGCCATCGCGATGCTGCCGGAGTGGTGGCGCAAGGGCGCATGCGTGGTTCCCACGGACGGGACCTGACCCTCCGCCTCACTCAAAAAGATCGCGCAGTTTCCCGCGCCCTGAAGGGGCGCGGGAAACTGCGCGACAAGCCCCCACCGTCCCGCACAAAAAGAACAACGCAAGGGGGCCCGGGGGCGCAGCCCCCAGGTACGGGAATGGGTAGGGGCGGAGGGGCGAGAACCATCACGACAGGAGACCGGACACCATGACCAGGGTCGCTGCCATCGATTGCGGCACCAACTCCATCAGGCTGCTCGTCGCAGACGCGGACCCGCGGACGGGTGAACTCGTCGAGCTGGACCGCAGGATGACGATCGTGCGGCTCGGCCAGGGCGTCGACCGGACCGGACGGCTCGCGCCGGAGGCACTGGAGCGGACGTTCGCCGCGTGCCGGGAGTACGCGGCGATCATCAAGGAACACGGCGCGGAGCGGCTGCGCTTCGTGGCGACCTCGGCCTCCCGGGACGCCGAAAACCGGGACGAGTTCGTCCGTGGGGTGCTGGACATCCTCGGGGTCGAGCCGGAGGTCATCACCGGGGACCAGGAGGCGGAGTTCTCCTTCACCGGCGCGACCAAGGAGCTGACCGGCCAAAACCAGGGGGGCGCAGAGCGCCCTTCGAATGAGTGTGGTGGCGGGCGACGGGCGGGCGACCTGGCCAAGCCCTTCCTCGTCGTGGACATCGGCGGCGGGTCGACCGAGTTCGTCGTCGGCGACGACCATGTGCGCGCGGCGCGCTCCGTCGACGTCGGCTGCGTACGGATGACCGAGCGGCACCTCGTACGGGACGGGGTCGTCACCGATCCGCCCACCGAGGAGCAGATCGCGGCGATGCGCGCCGACATCGAGGCCGCGCTCGACCTCGCCGAGGAGACGGTCCCGCTGCGTGAGGCACACACGCTGGTGGGCCTCGCCGGCTCCGTCACCACGGTCGCGGCGATCGCGCTGGGGCTCGACGCATACGACTCCACGAAGATCCACCATTCCCGGATCGCGTACGAGCGGGTCAAGGGCATCACCGACGCCCTTCTGAAGGCCACTCATGAACAGCGCGCCGCGCATCCGGTGATGCATCCGGGGCGCGTCGATGTGATCGGCGCGGGCGCCCTCGTCCTCCTCGCGATCATGGAGCGGATCGACGCCCAGGAGGTCGTCGTCAGCGAGCACGACATCCTCGACGGGATCGCCTGGTCCATCGCCTAGTGCCCCGGCAGGCAACGTTTGCCCGTCAAGGAGCGGCGTCCGGTGCGTGCTCTCGGCGTGCCGGCCGGAAGTCCTCGTACTGGATGTACTTGGGCTTTCGGCCGGTGCGGCGAGAGGGCGTGTCGGGCGTCGCGACGGGGCGAACGTTGCCTGCTGGGGCACTAGGACCTGGGGCTCCTGGGCCGTGACCCGAGCCACTGCTCGGCCGTGGCCCGGGTCTCCTTCGGCTACCTGTCGGTAGCCTCGGCTGAGCGGGTCGGATAGCGTATGAGCGCGCCCGAGGGGCACCGAAATGCCCCTCGGCGACGAGCCGTCCGGAAACTTCGTGAAGTTCTTCACAAGGAAAAAGGCCCTGCTCGGCGAGGATTGGGCCTCTGGGGTCACCGTGGGGGGCTCAAGCGGCCTGGGAACGTGCTCACAGGAGCGTTGCGAGGGCGTGGCCGACAGGTGAAACAGGGGCCTGGTCCGGTCGGTTCGAAAGGCCGGAGCGGCAGCTCACGCGGTGTTGACAACGGTCCGCACTGCACAGTGGTTCCTCGTTGTCACCATGACCTGGGTCACGTGGGTCGCGCAGTGTAGCAGAGGGCCTGCCCAAGCTTGTGAAGGGGCGCACGAGCGACCCCCCATGACCGGGTGGATACTCGATGGCATGAGCACCACGGAGCGTCCCAGGATCCTCGTAGTAGGCGGTGGGTACGTAGGCCTGTACGCAGCTCGGCGCATTCTCAAGAAGATGCGCTACGGAGAGGCGACCGTCACGGTCGTCGACCCCCGGTCGTACATGACCTACCAGCCCTTCCTCCCCGAAGCCGCCGCCGGCAGCATCTCCCCGCGGCATGTCGTCGTCCCGCTGCGACGCGTGCTCCCCAAGGCGGAGGTCCTCACCGGCCGGGTCACCACCATCGACCAGGACCGCAAGGTCGCCACGATCGCCCCCCTCGTGGGTGAGGCGTACGAGCTGCCTTTCGACTACCTCGTCATCGCGATGGGCGCGGTCTCCCGCACCTTCCCGATCCCCGGCCTCGCCGAGCAGGGCATCGGTATGAAGGGCATCGAGGAGTCCATCGGCCTGCGCAACCACGTACTTGAGCAGCTCGACAAGGCCGACTCCACGACCGACGAGGACGTCCGCCGCAAGGCGCTCACCTTCGTCTTCGTCGGTGGTGGCTTCGCCGGTGCCGAGACCATCGGCGAGGTCGAGGACATGGCCCGCGACGCGTCGAAGTACTACACCAACGTGTCCCGCGAGGACATGCGCTTCATCCTCGTCGACGCCGCGGACAAGATCCTTCCCGAGGTCGGCCCGAAGCTCGGCCAGTACGGCAAGGATCACCTGGAGAGCCGCGGGGTCGAGATCTACCTCTCGACGTCCATGGACTCCTGCGTCGACGGCCACGTGGTCCTCAAGAACGGCCTCGAGGTCGACTCCAACACCATCGTGTGGACGGCCGGCGTCAAGCCGAACCCCGTTCTCGCCCGCTTCGGTCTGCCGCTCGGCCCGCGCGGTCACGTGGACACCCAGACCACCCTCCAGGTGCAGGGCACGGACTACATCTGGGCCGCCGGCGACAACGCCCAGGTGCCGGACGTCGCTGCCCGCAAGGCCGGTGTCGAGAACGCCTGGTGCCCGCCGAACGCGCAGCACGCGCTGCGGCAGGCGAAGGTCCTCGGCGACAACGTGGTCTCCGGCATGCGGGGCTTCCCGCAGAAGGAGTACTCGCACTCCAACAAGGGTGCGGTGGCCGGTCTCGGCCTCCACAAGGGCGTCGCGATGATCGTCATGGGCAAGATGAAGATCAAGCTCAAGGGCCGCCTGGCGTGGTACATGCACCGCGGCTACCACGGGATGGCCATGCCGACCTGGAACCGGAAGATCCGCGTCTTCGCGGACTGGACGCTCGCGATGTTCCTCAAGCGTGAGGTCGTCTCGCTCGGTGCCATGGAGTCTCCTCGCGAGGAGTTCTACGAGGCCGCCAAGCCGGCGCCGACGGCCGCCGCGGCTGCGCCCGCCGTCAAGACCGAGGAGAAGGCCAAGGCCTCCTGACCTCCGGTCACTGAACGCCCCGAAGGGGCCGTCCGCCATCCGTGGTGCGGGCGGCCCCTTCGGCGTCCCCCCGGAGGAGTGGTTCCTTTGTCGCGGCCCGGCGGGGGCTGATCGCACAGTTCCCCGCGCTCCTGTGAGGGGCGCGGGGAACTGCCCAGTCTTTCAGGGGGGTCTGGAGGGCGGAGCCCCCCGGATATGGGAATGGGCAGGGGTGGCGGGGGCGAAAAACGCGTGGCGGCTACAACTATTTTGCTCAGCTGTAACGCGGAAGGGGGACTGCGCAGCAGGCCGGTTGGTGTTTACGTGGTGTTGGAGCGTTCGGGAGTGTTGTCTCGGAGGTGTACGCCATGCAGGACGCCGCGCTGCGGCTGAAGAGCCTTGTCGAACAGTTGCTGGGGGTCCCGCTCCCGTTGCGCATCCGCGCCTGGGACGGCTCGGAAGCAGGCCCCCCCAGCGCCCCCGCCCTCGTGGTGCGCAACCGAAGGGCCCTGCGCCGTCTGCTGTGGAAGCCCGGCGAGTTGGGGCTCGCCCGGGCCTGGGTCGCCGGAGACCTCGGGGTGGAGGGCGACCTGTACACCGCCCTGGACCTGATGTCCGGGCTGGTGTGGGATCGGGGCGAGGACGCCAGGGGAGTCGGGGAGGCGCTGCGCGACCCCGAGGTGCGCGCCGCCGTACGGGGGCTGGTGAAGATGGCCGGGCCTCCGCTGCCGCCCGCCCCGCCCCGCGAGGAGGTCCGCAGACGCAGCCACCTGCACACCAAGCGCAGCGACAAGCGAGCCATCAGCCACCACTACGACGTGGGGAACGACTTCTACGAGATCGTCCTCGGGTCCTCCATGGTCTACTCGTGCGCCTACTGGGAGAACGGCGGCACGCTTGAGGAGGCCCAGCACGACAAGCTCGAACTCATCGCGCGCAAGCTCGATCTGAAGCCCGGACAGCGGCTGCTCGACGTCGGCTGCGGCTGGGGTTCGATGGCCATCCACGCCGCCCGCGAGCACGGCGTGAGTGTCGTCGGGGTGACCCTGTCGCAGGAACAGGCCGCGTACGCCCGCAAGCGGGTCGCCGACGAGGGGCTGACCGACAAGGTCGAGATCCGCGTCCAGGACTACCGGGACGTCGCCGACGGACCCTACGACGCCATCTCCTCCATCGGGATGGCCGAACACGTCGGCGCCGAGCGCTACTTGGAGTACGCCGAGGTGTTGTACCAACTCCTCAAGCCCGGCGGGCGGTTGCTCAACCATCAGATCGCGCGGCCGCCGCGGCGCGACGAATCGGCATACTCCGTGGACGAGTTCATCGACGCGTACGTCTTCCCGGACGGCGAGCTCGCGCCCATCGGGACGACCGTGACACAGCTGGAGCGTGCCGGGTTCGAGGTGCGCGACGTCGAGTCCATCCGCGAGCACTATGCGCTCACCCTGCGCCGCTGGGTCGCCAACCTGGAGGCTCAGTGGGCGCGGGCCGTCAAGCTCACCAGCCCCCCGCGGGCCCGCGTGTGGCGGCTGTACATGGCGGCCAGCGCGGTCGCCTTCGAGCGCAACCGCATCGGCGTCAACCAGGTACTGGCGGTCAGGACACCGGAGGCCTCCGGTGCCTCCGGGATGCCGCTGCGCGCGCGTACCTGGGGGGCGTGACCGTACGCGGGAGAGTCCTCCCTACGAGAAAGGGGCCCCGTTCCGTCCGGAAAGGGGCCCCTTTCTCGTACCGCCCGGACGGGCTACTCCGACTTGATCGCCGTCAGCATGTTCAGACGAGCCGCCCGCCGGGCCGGCCACAGCGCCGCCAGGACGCCGACCGTCGCCGCCAGGAGGAGGAAGATCCCCATCCGGGCCCAGGGCAGGACCAGTTCGTACGTCGCCATCTTGCTGCCCAGCAGCTCACCGGCCGCCCAGCCGAAGAAGACGCCCAGGCCGATGCCGAGGACACCGCCGAAGAGCGAGATGACCAGGGACTCCAGGCGGACCATGCGCTTGATGCCCTTGCGGTCGAGGCCGACCGCGCGCAGCATCCCGATCTCCTGCGAGCGCTCGAAGACCGACATGGCGAGGGTGTTGATGACGCCGAGGACGGCGACGATGACCGCCATGGCGAGCAGGCCGTAGAGCATGTTCAGCATCAGCGTGAACATCTGCGCGATGCCGTCGGAGATGTCCTGCTTGTCCTGGACCTTGATGGCCGGGTTGTCGCCGAGGGCCTTCTCCAGCTTGTTCTTGGCCGCGTCCGACGTGCCGTTCGACGTCTTCAGCATGACCTGCATGTCGGAGGCGGTGTCGGTCCGGTGTGGCGACAGCGTCGCGTTGTCCACGATGATGCCGTGGATCATCTCGTTGCCCTCGTAGACACCGGCGACCGACAGCTTCCCCTTCTTCCCGTCCTCGTACGAGACCGTGAAGTCCGAACCGGCCTTCCAGCCGTGCGACTTGGCGGTGTCCTGGTCGACGACGATCCGCTCACCGCCGACCTCGAAGGAGCCGTCGCTGATCGTCAGGTCGGTGAGCTTGGTGATGGCCGCACCGTTGACGCCGGTCAGGAACTCGGTCTGCCGGTCGATGCGTGAGGGCGCGTCGCGCAGGGAGCTGATGTCCGTGACCCCGTCGACCCCGGCGAGCTTCTTCTCGACGTCCGGCGAGAGGGAGTTGCCGTTCGCCATGGAGACGACGTAGTCCGCCTTGAGCGCGGAGCTGGCCATCTTGTCGATCGACTTCTGCAGGCTGCCCGCCATCACCGTCATGCCGGTGATCAGGGTGAGGCCGATCATCAGGGCGGAGGCGGTGGCGGCCGTACGGCGCGGGTTGCGGACCGAGTTCTGGCGGGCCAGCTTGCCGGAGACCCCGAAGACGCGGAGCACCGGGGCCGCCGCAGCGATCAGCGGGCGGGACAGCAGCGGGGTGAGGACGAAGACGCCGATGATCAGCAGGACCGCGCCGAAGCCCATCGGGGCCTGGCCGTCCGAGCCGTCCATGGTCGTCGCGTAGAGGACCACGGCGACGCCGGCGGCGGCGAACAGGGCCCCGATCGTGTTCCGCAGGACCAGGGACTTCGTCGTCGCCTTCGCGTGCACGCTGCTCATCGCGGCGACCGGCGGGATCTTCGCGGCGCGGCGGCCCGGCAGCCACGCGGCCAGCATCGTGATGAGGATGCCGACGAGCAGGGCCGTCGCGACCGTACCCGGCGAGATGACCAGCGGTCCGTCCGGCACGGTGGCGCCGAGCGTGCCCATCAGGGAGCGCATCCCGGCCCCGATGCCGATGCCCGCGGCCAGACCCGCGACCGCCGCGACCGCGCCGACCACGAACGCCTCGACGAGGACGGACCGGGTGACCTGCTTGCGGGAGGCGCCTACGGCGCGCAGCAGGGCCAGTTCCTTGGTGCGCTGAGCGACCAGCATGGTGAAGGTGTTGGCGATGATGAACGTGCCGACGAAGAGCGCGATGCCGGCGAAGACCAGCAGGCCCGTCTTCATGCCGCTCATCGCGGAGGAGATCTGCTCGGCCTGGTCGTCGGCGAGCCGCTGCCCGGTGGTGGTGGAGGCGACGTCCTTCGGTACGACGTCGTCGAGGGCGTTGCGCAGCGCGGTCTGGCTCGTGCCGGGCGCCGCCTTCACGTCGATCTCGTCGTACGAGCCGACCGAGTGGAAGAGCTTCTGCGCGGTCGCCGTGTCGAACAGGGCGAGGCTGCCGCCCGCGGCCACGTTTCCGTCGTCGGTGGTGAAGATGCCGGTGACAGTGGGCGTGAGGACGGGCCCGTCGACGGACAGCCGTACGGTGTCGCCGACCTTGTAGCCCGCGCGCTTCGCGGTCTCCGAGTCGATCGCCACCTCGCCCGTCCCCTTGGGCGCGTGACCGCTCGTCAGCGGATACCGGGGGTCCTTGGCCCCCCAGTAGTTCCCGCCCTGCGACTGGAAGCCGCCGCCGATCAGCTTGCCGTCCTTGTCGGCGATGGCGGTGAAGCCGTTCACGACGCCGATGGCGGAGGCGGCGCCCGGGACCTCGGCGGCCTTGTCGAGCAGCGGCTGCGTGAGCTTCGCCGTCCTGCCGACGGTGTCGCCCTCGTCTGCCCGGCTCTCCGGCTGGATGGCGACGTCGACCTGGTCGAAGCCCTTGGCGGAGCTCTTCTGGTAGGCGTCCGAGATGGTGTTGGTGAAGACCAGGGTCCCCGACACGAACGCCACGCCGAGCATCACGGCGAGCACGGTCATCAGGAGCCTGGCCTTGTGCGCGAATACATTGCGCAAGGCGGTACGGAACATGGGTTTCTCAGTCCAGGAGGGTTGCGTCGACGGGTGGGCGCGGGCGATCGGGCCCCGGTCGGCCGTTGCGGGACGGGGGCTGGGACCGGGACCGGTGGGTCAGCTCGTGCGGCCCTTGCCGTCGAACTGCTTCATGCGGTCCAGGACGGAGTCCGCGGTCGGCTCGTACACCTCGTCGACGATCCGCCCGTCCGCGAGGAAGACGACACGGTCCGCGTAGGCCGCCGCCACCGGGTCGTGGGTCACCATCACCACGGTCTGCCCCAACTCCCGTACGGAGTTGCGCAGGAAGCCCAGCACCTCCGCGCCGGAGCGGGAGTCGAGGTTTCCGGTCGGCTCGTCGCCGAAGATGATGTCCGGGCGGGAGGCGAGGGCGCGGGCCACGGCGACGCGCTGCTGCTGGCCGCCGGAGAGCTGGGAGGGGCGGTGGCCGAGACGGTCGGCGAGACCGATCATCTTGATGACCGTGTCCAGCCACGCCTTGTCCGCCTTGCGGCCCGCGATGTCCATGGGAAGCGTGATGTTCTCCAGGGCCGTCAGGGTCGGCAGCAGGTTGAACGCCTGGAAGATGAAGCCGATCTTGTCCCGGCGGAGCTTGGTGAGCTGCTTGTCCTTGAGGGAGCCCAGCTCGGTCTCCCCGATGCGTACGGAGCCGCTGCTGAAGGTGTCCAGGCCCGCCACGCAGTGCATCAGCGTGGACTTGCCCGACCCGGAAGGGCCCATGATCGCGGTGAACTCGGCCTGACGGAAGTCGACGGTGACCCGGTCGAGGGCGACCACCTGGGTCTCGCCCTGTCCGTAGACCTTCGACAGTTCCGTGGCACGGGCTGCCACAGCGGTGGTTCGGCCGGCGAGGGGAGTGGTGGTCACGGGAGGGTGCTCCTGTCGGGACGACGACGTTTCTGGGGGACGTGTCCCATCGTCGGTTGCGATCCGCGACATGTAGTCAGCCGCTGTTCCGGTTCCGGGGGCAGCCTGCGGTCGGACCGGGAGCGGTCGTGTCATACCTGGGGATGACAGGACTCCCCTGAGCGGTCTCCGGGTAGGGCCACGGCACCCGCGGGGGCGACCTCGTGGAGGTCGCACCTTCCAACGGTGCGTTCGGAGGGTGAAATTCCGTCATTCCGCAGACGCCGCCCCGGAGCGTCCGAAAGGCTGTTGGCAAGTGCGGATGGCCCGTACCGAGGGCTGATGCACCCTCAGGCGTCAATAAAATAAGACAACATCGGGCCGCCCGTCCGCTGTTCGAGGGATGCGCCCCGATAGGCTCGGAACCTCGATGCGGAGCCCATGGCCTGCCCGGATGGTGGAATGCAGACACGGCGAGCTTAAACCTCGCTGCCCCTCGCGGGCGTACCGGTTCAAGTCCGGTTCCGGGCACTTCCCGCACCTGCAACGCAGGCACGGGCCACAGTCGGAGTACTCCGAACGTGGCCCGCTGGTTGCATTTCTGGTTGCTGTCGCCCTCCCCGGAGGGCGTCCCCTCGCGTCCCCTCCCCTGGTTCGCGGCGTCCCTCGTCGACTTGCGCGGCATGCGCGCACGGCTTGGTGACGGACAGCCCTGCCACGTTCTCACCGGACGGCCACGGGCACGTCCGGCACGTGCGGCTCGGCCATCGAGCGCGCGAAGAGGTATCGACGGCAGGTGCCGTCAGGTGCCGTCAGGTGCCGTCAGGTGCCGTCAGGTGCCGTCAGGCGTCCTCAGGCGTCCTCAGGCGTCGGGTGGAGCAGTCGCTGTCCGGGGCCTAGCGTCGGAAGGAAGGAGTCCTCCACATCCACTCGCAGGGAGGATGATCATGGACATCAAGGGTTCGGTAGCCCTGGTCACGGGAGCCAACCGCGGCATCGGGCTGGCCTTCGCCCAGGCACTGCTCGCTCACGGCGCCGCCAAGGTCTACGCCGGCGCCCGGGAGCCGGAGACCGTCCGGGGCCCCGGACTTGTTCCGCTGCGACTGGATGTCACCGACGAGGAGCAGGTCGCCGCAGCCGCACAGGCCGCCGACGATGTCGGCATCGTCGTCAACAACGCCGGGGTCGCCGGTGGCCCGTCCCTCCTCGAGGGGTCATTCGACGGTGCCCGGCGCGAGATGGAGGTCAACTACTTCGGCACCTGGGCCGTCTCGCGTGCGTTCGCGCCCGTGTTGGCGGCCAATGGCGGCGGAGCGCTGGTCAACATGCTGTCCGTGGCGTCGTGGGTGGCCAACAGGCGGCTTCCGAGCTACGCGGCCTCCAAGTCCGCCCAGTGGTCGCTGACGAACGCCTTCCGACTGGCGCTGCGGGAGCAGGGCACGCTGGTGGTCGGCGTGCATGCCGGCTACGTCGACACCGACTTGGCGGCGGAGATCGACTCTCCGAAGATCCTCGCGTCCGACGTGGCCGAGAAGACGATGGCGGCGCTGCTCGATGACGAACCCGAAGTGCTGGTCGACGAGACCACCCGCCAGGTACGCGCGGCGCTCTCGGGGGAACTGGAGGCGCTGTACGCCGACCGGTGACCGCCCCGACCCGCCGCCGTCCTGACCTCCGAGCGGGCCGGTGACACAGATCCCGGTGACAGAGGACTTCGCCGTCGACCGTTGACAGCACGCGCATGCGGTCGGACACTCCCTTAAGAAAATGGTGAAAAAAATTTCACTGGACGAACAGAGGAACGCGAAGGGGCGTGCCGATGCGTACCACCGTCGGGATCATCGGGGCCGGGCCGGCCGGGTTGCTGCTGGCGCGGTTGCTGCACAACGCGGGGATCGAGTCCGTGGTGCTGGAGAGCCGGGACCGGGCGTATGTGGAGCAGCGGCAGCGGGCCGGGATCCTGGAGCAGGGGACCGTGGATGTGCTGCGGGCCGCCGGGGCCGCGGAGCGGATGGACCGGGAAGGGTTGCGGCACGACGGGATCGAGCTGCGGTTCGCGGGCAAGCGGCACCGCGTCGACTTTCCCGCGCTCACCGGCGGGCGTTCCGTGATGGTGTACGCGCAGACCGAGGTGTGCAAGGACCTGATAGCCCTGCAGCTCAAGGAGGGCGGCCCGCTGCTCTTCGGGGCCGAGGCGCTCGCCGTGGAGGACGCCGAGAGCGCGCGTCCGCGGGTCCGGTTCTCGTACGAGGGGCGCGAGGACGTACTCGAGTGCGACTACGTCGTCGGGTGCGACGGATTCTGGGGCGTCGCCCGGAAGGCCGTGCCGGCCGAGCTCTCTCGTGTCTTCGAACGGACGTACCCCTTCGGCTGGCTCGGCATCCTCGCCGATGTCCCGCCCTCGCACGACGAGCTGGTCTACGCCCGCCACGACCGCGGCTTCGCCCTGCTCAGCATGCGCTCGCCCGCCGTCTCCCGGCTCTACCTCCAGGTACCGCAGGGCACGGACGCCCAGGCGTGGAGCGACGAGGAGATCTGGGACGAACTGGAGCGGCGCTTCGCGACGGACGACGACTGGCGGCTCGAGCGTGGGCCCATCACCTCCAAGTCCGTCACCCCGATGCGCAGTTACGTCCACGAGCCCATGCGGCACGGGCGGGTCTTCCTCGCCGGGGACGCGGCGCACATCGTGCCGCCGACCGGCGCGAAGGGGCTCAACCTCGCCGTCGGCGACGTAGTCACCTTCGCGCGGGCACTGGCGTACGAGAAGGAGACCGGTTCGAGCGAGCTGCTCGACCTCTACTCCGAGACCTGTCTGCGCCGTGTCTGGCAGGCCGAGCGGTTCTCGTACGACATGACGACCCTGCTGCACAGCGACCCTGAGGCGACTCCCTTCGAGGACCGCATCCAGCTGGCCCGCCTGGAGCGGGTCGCGAACACACGGGCGGCCGAGACCGACCTCGCGGAGGGCTACACGGGCTTTCCCCTGGAGTAACCGGAATAAGAGGGGGTCGGGGTGGATTGAGAGGGCACACGTGGTGGTGTCACGGCTTCGTACCAGTGCGGGCAGGGCGTGGGACACACGCGTACCGTGGCACCACAAGGGAAAGATCCTCCCCAAGCAGTAGGGTCAATCCTTTGCTTACCCATTACTCTTGAGCCCAAGGCCACGCAGGGTGGCCATGGAGGAGTGAAATGAGGAGCAGTAACCCGGTCTTCTCGCGACGGGGGTTCAGCCGCGACAGCGGCTACGCGGGCTTCAACGCGGCGCCGCAGGCCGGGGGACCCGCTGTCGGCACCCAGGGCAATCCGTACGCCCAGGGCAACCCGTACGCCCAGCAGGGCGGCAACCCCTACGCGCAGAACCCGTACGCCCAGCAGGACCTGCAGCACGGCGCTCCGCCGCAGGCCCCGGTCACCACCACCGGCCGTATGACGATGGACGACGTCGTCATGCGCTCGGCCATGACGCTCGGCACCGTCACCGTCGGCGCCATCCTGGCCTGGGCGCTGCTGCCGGTGTCGTCCACCAGCTACGGCCTGGCCATCGGCTCCGCCCTGGTCGCCTTCGTGCTGGCCATGGTGCAGTCCTTCAAGCGCACGGCCTCGCCCGCGCTGATCCTCGGTTACGCCGCCTTCGAGGGCGTCTTCCTCGGGGTCATCAGCGAGATGTACAACAGCCGGTGGTCGGGCGCGCCCTTCCAGGCTGTCCTGGGCACCATGGCGGTCGCCGGCGCCACCCTCCTCGTCTACAAGGCGGGCTGGATCCGGGTGACCGCGCGGTACGCGCGCATCGGCATGGCCATCGCCATCGCCTTCATCGTTGTCATGGCGGTGAACCTGCTGCTGGTCGCCTTCGGTGTCGCCGGGGACGGCGGACTGCGCAGCATGGGCCCGCTCGGCGCGATCGTCGGCATCCTGGCGATCCTGATCGGCGCGTTCTTCCTGACCCTCGACTTCAAGCAGATCGAGGACGGCATCGCCTACGGCGCGCCGAAGGAGGAGGCCTGGCTGGCCGCGTTCGGCCTGACCCTGACCCTCGTGTGGATCTACGTCGAGATGCTGCGCCTGGTCGCCATCTTCAGCGGCGACGACTAGAACGACGGAACAGGCCGGTCATGACCGGTAGTGCGTACCTGGTACGTGCCGTCAGCAGGTGACCGAAGGGCCCGTGAACCAGTGGTTCGCGGGCCCTTCGCTGTTCTGTCGTCGGATGCCTGTCGTCTCGGTGGTGCGCGCTCAGAGCAGTTTGCGCGCGGCCCTCCTCAGGTCGTACTCGTGAATGATCGCCTTGGCGTGGCCGTACGCGAGATTGTGTTCGGCGCGGAGCCAGCTGACCTTCTCCTCGAAGCGGAAGAGAGCGGGGCCTTCGTCGACGGTGCGAAGCCAGTCGGAGACTTCACGACCGGTGCAGTGGGGGATGCGGGCGAGCATATTGCGATGGGTCTCCTCGGAGAAGACTTGGGACATCGGCGCCTCCGGACGCAAAGGGGATGTAAGCCGGTCCTTCACGCCACCGTGCCTGAGGGTTGGGTTGTTGGCAACAGTCCTGCTGCGACGCGTACGCTCGCCGCGTGCTTGATACGACGCCTTTGACCCGTGCCGTGGATCACTTCGCCGACCGGTTGAGGGCCGCGCCACAGAGCAGGCTGCAGCGGGGGGCCGCCGCCGAGGCACTGGGGCTGGCCAGGGAGTTGGCGCGCCGCGCCCAGCGTCTGGAGGATCCTTCGGGCGAGCCCCGCGAGATGCCCGACGCGGGGATGTTCGCGGCGGCGGATCAGATCACTGTCGCCGCGCACGACTTGGCGGTCGCACTGAAAGATGAGGGGGAGTTGGCGCAGGCGGTGACCCTCGTGGCGGAGGCACAGAAACGCGCCGGAGTCTGAATCGACTCCGACGCGGGCGCTCCGCTGGGTGGTGCGGAAAACTGCGGGCGGTTCTTTCGGCTGCGGGCCTGTTGTGGCTGGTTCGGCTGCGGATCCGTTGTGGCTGGTCGCGCCCACGCGGCGGAGCCGCACAGTGTCACGGCCCCGCGCCCCGGACGGGGCGCTCCTCCTACAGCGACGCTATGACGCGGTCCGCCAGGATGTACACGTTCTCCTCGCCGCACGCGAAGGTCAGGGCGTAGGCGCCCGAGACGCCGGAGCCGCCGAGCAGGACCGGGGTCTCGCCGGCGCGCAGGGCCGCGGCCAGCTGCTCCGCGGTCTCGCGGTGGCCCGGCGTCATGCACAGGGTCGTACCGTCCGCGAAGACGTAGACGTCGAGGGTGCCGAGGGGGCCGGGTCGGACGTCCGCCAGCTCCGTGCCGGACTCGGCGAGTTCCTCCAGGCAGGCCACCGTGCGCTCATGGTCGTTCACGACGGGCGACTGGACCGGGACGAAGTCGGGGTGCGAGGGGTGGCGGCGGCGGGCCGCGGCGAGTTCGGGGGAGTCCCCGGCGAACTCCTCGGCGTCCAGGCCGGCCTCCGTCACCGGCTCCAGGGGCTCCAGGCCCACGAAGTCCGACGGGCGCGACAGGAACAGGTCGCTGTCGGGCAGCCCGAGCAGCGAGGGCATGTCCGTGGCGTCGCGCGCCTCCTGGGCGGCCCAGAACGCCCGGGCCTCGGCGAGCTCCCGCTCCCGCTCCTCGGCGAGTGCCTCGGCGACGGCAGCGCGTATCTCGTCCGTGTCCGCGGCCGTGCGGGCCGCGGGCACGAGGCCGCGCGCGGCGCCGACGCGGCTCTCGGCGAGTTCGGTGTGCAGGGCCGCGACCTGCCGGCGCAGCCCCTGCAAGGTGCGCAGAACGGCGACGCCCACGGCCGCGGTGGCGGCGGTGGTGAGCAGCAAAGCAATTGGCATGGCGCTCACTGACGTACTCCCGGTTCCAAAGTCGACCCCCCGACTTCCTACATCAGCTTGAAGGGCGGACTACCGAGCTGTCAGTGCGTAACGTCACGAAAGGGACAGGACTTTGGCCCTGATGTTTAGTCGCGCAGTGCCTCTGAGCTGCGTAAACACCCCTCCCGAGGGACATAGGTCACATCTTGGGGGGGATTGGATCACGAATCGGCCCAGAGTCCCGGTGTTACGGGGCTCTGAGCCGATTCGGTGACGCTGGGTTCAACTGCGGTTACCCGTCCGGGACTAGCTGAGGCGCTCGATGACCATCGCCATGCCCTGGCCGCCGCCGACGCACATCGTCTCCAGGCCGAACTGCTTGTCGTGGAACTGGAGGCTGTTGATGAGCGTGCCGGTGATGCGGGCGCCGGTCATGCCGAAGGGGTGGCCGACGGCGATGGCGCCGCCGTTCACGTTCAGCTTGTCCAGCGGGATGTTCAGGTCGCGGTAGCTCGGGATCACCTGGGCGGCGAACGCCTCGTTGATCTCGAACAGGTCGATGTCGTCGACGGTCAGGCCGGCGCGCTGGAGGGCCTGCTTGCTGGCCTCCACCGGGCCGAGGCCCATGATCTCGGGGGAGAGGCCGGTGACGCCGGTCGAGACGATGCGGGCGAGCGGGGTGAGGCCCAGCTCGCGGGCCTTGGTGTCGCTCATGATGACGAGCGCGGCGGCGCCGTCGTTGAGCGGGCAGCAGTTGGCGGCCGTGACCAGGCCGTCAGGGCGGAAGACGGGCTTGAGGCCCTGCACGCCCTCCAGGGTGACGCCGGCGCGCGGGCCGTCGTCCTTGCTGACGACCGTGCCGTCGGGGGTGGTGATCGGGGTGATCTCGCGCTCCCAGAAGCCGTTCTTGATGGCTTCCTCGGCGAGGTTCTGCGAGCGGACGCCGAACTCGTCCATGTCCTGGCGGGTGACGCCCTTCAGACGGGCCAGGTTCTCGGCGGTCTGGCCCATCGCGATGTACGCGTCCGGGATCAGGCCGTCCTCGCGAGGGTCGTGCCAGGTCGAGCCCTCGGTCTGCGCGACGGCTTCGGTGCGGGCCTCGGCCTCGGCGAAGAGGGGGTTGTGGGTGTCCGGAAGCCCGTCGGAGGTGCCCTTGACGGACCGCGACACCATCTCCACACCCGCCGAGATGAAGACGTCGCCCTCGCCCGCCTTGATGGCGTGCAAGGCCATGCGGGAGGTCTGGAGGGAGGAGGAACAGTAACGGGTGATGGTGCACCCCGGGAGGTGGTCCATGCCCATCTGTACGGCCACGATGCGGCCGAGGTTGTGGCCCTGCTCGCCACCGGGGAGGCCGCAGCCGAGCATCAGGTCGCCGATGTCCTTCGGGTCCAGCTCAGGGACCTTGGCGAGGGCGGCCTGGATGATCGTGGCGGTCAGGTCGTCGGGGCGTACGTCCTTCAGAGAGCCCTTGAAGGCGCGGCCGATCGGGGAGCGGGCGGCTGAGACGATCACGGCTTCGGGCATCACGGCTCCATTGGCGTACGGGGGGAATCGCTGGGCTGAGTGGGAAGTTACCCGTACGTACCCGCGAGGTCACCGCTATCGGTGTGTGACTCCGGCCGCACTTTTCTAAGCGCTTGCTTTTCTCTGGCGGGGGCGCCATTGAGGGGTGGGGGTGGCGGGGGTGTGGTTTTCGCCCCCTCTGCCCCTACCCGTCCCGTTCCTTGAGGGCTCCGCCCCCAAACCCCCTGGGTTGTTTCTTCGGCCGCGGGTGGGTGGGGGCTTGTCGCGCAGTTCCCCGCGCCCCTGAAAGGCGCGGGGAACCCCGCGTCACGGGGAAGGAGCCGGAGCCGGGTCGGTGGCCGGGAGGCGGCGCCGCCGACGGCGCTTGAGGAGGGCCCAGGGGCCGCGCGGGCCCGTGGGCATGGCGGCGGTGACCTCGGTGCCGGGCTCCGACGCGGCCTCGGCGGCCGCCCGGGCGACCGGCAGGAAGCCCTCGTGACGCGAGACGTCCGGGCGCTCCTCCTCCGCCGGCCAGAGGCCCAGCGCCGCGCAGACCGTCGGGAGCACCGCCATCGCCGCCGTGGCATACCCCTCCGCCGAGGGGTGGTAGTTGTCGGGCCCGAAGAGTTCGCGAGGGTTCGCCTCGAACTCGGGGCCCAGCAGGTCGCCCAGCGACACCGTGCGGCCCCCCTGCTCGACCGTCCCGATCGTCTGCGCGGCGGCCAGCTGGCGGGACGCCCGCCGCGCCAGCCACCGCAACGGCTGCTGGACCTGCTCGACCGTGCCCAGGTCGGGGCAGGTGCCGACCACCACCTCCGCACCGGCGGTGCGCAACCGCCGTACCGCCGAGGACAGATGACGCACCGAGCGCGTCGGCGGCATCCGGTGCGTCACATCGTTCGCGCCGACCATGATCACGCAGATGTCGGGTACCCGCGAGGTGTCCGCGAGGGCGAGTGCCACCTGGCGGTCCAGGTCGTCCGACTGGGCCCCGGGCAGTGCCACGTTGCACAGCTCCACCGGCCGTTCGGCCACCGCGGCGAGTCCGGAAGCCAGCAGTGCACCCGGCGTCTGGCGGGCCCGGTGCACACCCTGGCCCGCGGCCGTGGAGTCGCCGAGCATGGTCAGGCGGAGCGGTGGCGCGTCAGGACCCGTGTACGCGTAGCCGTACAGGCCGTCCGCGCGGGGCGCGTGACTGTGTCCGTTGCCCACATGGCGTTTCGCCAGCTGCACCTCCGCCAGCACCAGACCGACGGCGGCCGCCCCGACCAGGCCGATACCGCCGCCGCCGTACGCCGCGCCCGCCGCGATGCGCCGGGCCACCCTCGCTCTCGACAAGCTCGACATCCGTCGCCGCCACCTCCTCGTAGCCGTACAACCACTGCTTGCCCCGTCGACCAGGTCGGCCAATCTCAACGGCGCGTGAACGGTCCTTCAGGGCCTTAGGCTGACGGAACCATTCCTTTTGAAACGCAGCTCCGGAGACAACGGTGCAATTCCACGACTCGATGATCAGTCTCGTCGGCAACACCCCGCTGGTGAGGCTCAACAACGTGACCGCGGGCATCCAGGCGACCGTCCTGGCGAAGGTTGAGTACTTCAACCCCGGCGGCTCCGTGAAGGACCGCATCGCCCTGCGCATGATCGAGGCCGCGGAGGAGAGCGGCGCCCTCAAGCCGGGGGGCACGATCGTCGAGCCGACCAGCGGAAACACCGGCGTCGGGCTGGCCATCGTGGCGCAGCAGAAGGGGTACAAGTGCATCTTCGTGTGCCCCGACAAGGTGAGCACCGACAAGATCAATGTGCTGCGCGCGTACGGCGCCGAGGTCGTCGTCTGCCCGACCGCCGTCGACCCCGAGCACCCGGACTCGTACTACAACGTCTCCGACCGGCTGGTCCGCGAGACGCCCGGCGCCTGGAAGCCCGACCAGTACTCCAACCCCAACAACCCCCTTTCGCACTATCACTCCACCGGCCCCGAGCTGTGGGAGCAGACGGAGGGGAAGATCACCCACTTCGTGGCAGGTGTGGGGACCGGCGGGACCATCTCCGGCACCGGGCGATACCTGAAGGACGCCAGTGACGGCAAGGTCCAGGTCATCGGCGCCGACCCCGAGGGGTCGGTGTACTCCGGCGGCTCCGGGCGGCCGTATCTCGTCGAGGGCGTCGGCGAGGACTTCTGGCCGACCGCGTACGACCGGACCGTCGCCGACGAGATCGTCGCCGTGTCCGACAAGGACTCCTTCCAGATGACGCGGCGGCTCGCGAAGGAAGAGGGGCTGCTGGTCGGCGGCTCCTGCGGCATGGCCGTCGTCGCGGCGCTGCGGGTCGCGGAGCGGCTGGGCCCGGACGACGTCGTGGTCGTCCTGCTCCCCGACAGCGGGCGCGGCTACCTGAGCAAGATCTTCAACGACGAGTGGATGGCCGACTACGGGTTCCTGGAGGACTCCGGCCCGAGCGCGCGCGTCGCCGACGTACTCAACGACAAGGCGCCCGGCGTCATCCCCTCCCTTGTCCACATGCACCCGGACGAGACCGTCGGCCAGGCCATCGAGGTGCTGCGCGAGTACGGCGTCTCGCAGATGCCGATCGTCAAGCCGGGCGCCGGGCACCCGGACGTGATGGCCGCCGAGGTCGTCGGGTCCGTCGTCGAGCGCGAGCTGCTCGACGCGCTGTTCACCAAGAGGGCCTCCCTGGAGGACCCGCTGGAGAAGCACATGTCGGCGCCGCTGCCGCAGGTCGGCTCCGGCGAGCCGGTCGGCGACCTGATGTCCGTGCTCGGCAGCGCCGACGCCGCGATCGTCCTCGTCGAGGGCAAGCCCACCGGCGTCGTCAGCCGCCAGGACCTGCTGTCCTTCCTCGCCAAGGGTGGCGCCAAGCAGTAGGGATACGCCGGGAGACAGGAAGAAATCTCCTGAACTACTGCCATGGACAGGGATCTTCCGGCCGTTTCGGCGGGGAACTTCGCGGAAGTGGTACGAGCGCGTCACGTCCGCGCAGCACACGCTTAACACGGGTCCGGCACATTAGTGGGTGTCGGCAGGGCGGTGGGGGTACCTCCCAGGCGTCAAGCACTGGGGGAGGCTCCCTGCCCCGGCCGACACCGAAAACGGCGCCAAGGACCTCCGGAGCGGCTCCCGGACCTCCATGACGCCAAGGACGCGCAAGCCCGGCCCTGACCCGGCCCGCGTCCCTCGCGGGGACCGCCGTCGTCCCGCCCCCCGGTAACGGGGGTGCGGCGGTCCCCGCGCACCACGTGGAAAGGGCCCGGCACCTGTGAAGGTGCCGGGCCCTTTCGCGTGTCCTACTCTTCCCAGTCCGAGCCGGGCGACCGGTCCTTGCGGCGGCCGAAGAAGTTCGGGGACTGCCGCGCGGCCTGCACCACGTTGACCCCGACGATGCCGCCCCAGGCGACCAGCAGGCCGGGCAGGTGCGCGACACCGCCGCCGATCGCGGACAGCGGGATCGCGAGGACGAGCGAGACGATCCCGAAGCCGAAACGCTCGCCGAAGGAGTCGGACGACTGGGGTGACCGCGAACCCCGGGCCACCACCATCTGCTGCTCGGCGAGATGGCGCCGTACCCGGCGGTCGACCGCGCCGTCGAGGCGCTGCTCTACCTTCTCCAGGAACGAGTCGACCAGCGCGGACTCGTACTCGTCGCCCAGCTCCTTGCGCGCGTGCAGGGTGGCGTCGAGTTCCTTCTTCAGTTCGGCGTCGCCGCGGGCTTCCATACCGGTCATGGTGCTTACGTTAGGGAACCGAGGCCCCCGAGGCACTGGGGATAGCCCCCCTGTTGGAACTGGGCTGCGCCCCCGACGGCAGCACCCCGAGAGACTCCAGGACCTTGCGGTGACCCCGTTCGACTCCGGTGATGCGGACCTCGATGCCCCGGCCCCGCAGATCCCCCACCGCGTCCTTCAGCGCCAGCGCGCCGGTAGCGTCGACCGCCGTCAGCCCCGACATCCGCAGGTCGACCGCCGACACCCCGTGCACCTCCGCGAGGCTGCGCCGGAAACGGTGCGCCGCGGCGAACAGCAGGGGCCCGTCGAAGCGGTACGTGACCTCGGCGCACCCCGGCCCCTCGTCGTCGGCGGCGGGGGTGAGCCGGCTGCCCCGTACCGCCGCGCGCAGGGCGAGCAGCACGGACACCGCTAGGCCCAGCAGTACCGCCCGCACCAGGTCGAGGGCGAGCGTCGCGAACGCGGTGAGTGCCAGCACGAGGGCGTCCCCGCGGGTGGCGCGCGCCATCGCCCGTACGGCGTTCGTCTCCACCATCCGTACGGCGGTGGCCAGCAGCACCCCTGCCAGCGCGGCCAGCGGGATCCGTGCCACCAGCGGGGCCGCCGCCGCGACGATCCCGGCGAGGATCACCGCGTGCGTGAGCGCGGCGAGACGGGAGGCCGCGCCGGTACGGACGTTCACCGCAGTGCGCGCGATCGCTCCCGTCGCCGGTACGCCGCCGAACAGCGGGGCCGCGAGGTTGGCGATGCCCTGGCCGAAGAGTTCCTTGCCGGGGTCGTGGCGCTCACCCGGGCGCATGCCGTCCGCAACGGAGGCGGAGAGGAGTGACTCCAGGGCGGCGAGGGCCGCGACCGCGGCGGCGGGCGTGAGGAGGGACGGCACGCGGGAGGCGTCGAAGAAGGCGAGGGAGGGGGCGGGCAGGGAGGCGGGCAGACTGCCGATCCGGGTCACCTGCAGCCCGAGCCCCTCCGCGACGAGGGTCGCGGCGGCCACGGCGACGAGGGAGAACGGCACTCCGGGCCACCGGCGGGCGCCTGCCAGCATCACTGCCGCCGACCCCAGCGACAGTGCGAGCGCCGCCCACTGCGGGGCCCGCCCGAACTCCTCCGCCGCCCGCGTCGCCACCGCGGCGATCTGGTCGCCGCCCGGCACGGGCACACCCAGCGCCGACGGCACCTGCTGCAACGCGATCACACACGCGATGCCAACGGTGAATCCCGCGATCACGGGAGCGGGCACGTACGCCATCGCGGCCCCCGCCCGCGCGAACGCGAGCGCCAGCAGCATCACTCCGGCGATCAGCCCGACGGTCAGCACCCCGTCGGCGCCGTACTCGTGCACGATCGGCACGAGCACGACGGTCATCGCCCCCGTGGGTCCACTGACTTGTCTCGCCGATCCGCCGAACAGCGCGGCCAGCGCCCCCGCGACGATCGCGGTGGCCAGCCCGGACGCGGCTCCGAGTCCGGAGGTCACCCCGAACCCGAGCGCGAGCGGCAGGGCGACCACGGCGACCGTGAGCCCGCAGAGGAGGTCGCGCCGCGGAGCGCGCGTCATGGAGAGGAAGTCGGCGGGAGCGGGGAGGACGGAGAGGGCCCGGGTGAGGGCGGGGGATTGCTTCATGGCGGGTGTGGCTTCTTCGCGTGGGGAGTGGGTGAGTTGAGGGACACACCGCGCCGACGCCGGAAGCGTCAGCCGCCGGGCTTGGGGTGTGGGCGCGGTTTCCGCGACGGCCAGGGGTTCCGGCGCGGACCGTGGCATGGGCGACGGCTGCCTCTGTGGGGCGGACGTGGCATCCGTCAGCCACCGCTGTGGCTACCGCTGCAGGCGTGGACGCGCAGCCGTGACGGATCGCCACGACAGTGGGTGCGGACGTGGCAGCCACCCCGCTGCCGCTGTGGGCAGTCGTTCTGCGGGGCGATGGGGCCCTCTGCTCGAGCGGACCGAGAGCTCGGGGGAGGGTGGGCACAAGGGCAGCGCCCGGTGCCGTCGGAACAAGGGCTCAGGGCAGCAAGGGCGCCCGTGGTATGGGCTCAGGGCAGCACGGCGACCCGCCCGCTGTCGAGATCGAACCGCGCGGCCGCCACCTCGGCCGGGGCGAACGCCGGGTCCGCCCGGATGGCGTCCCGCACCCACGCCGCATGGGCCCGCACGGTGAGATCGGCCCAGTCACCGGGCAGACCACAGGTCCGCCGAGCCGCAGGCATGATTTCGTCCACCAGCAGCCGGAGATGCCCCGGCACGGGCGCTCCGTCGCGAAGATGCGTGAGCGTCGCCGCGACGGCCCCGCACCGCTCGTGCCCCAGCACGAGCACCAACGGAATGTGCAGCACCTCGACCCCGTACTGGACGGACCCGAGCACCGCCTCGTCCAGCACCTGGCCGGCGGTCCTTATGCAGAGCAGGTCCCCGAGCCCCTGGTCGAAGACCATCTCGGGCGGCACACGGGAGTCGACGCACCCGACGACGACCGCGAACGGATGCTGCTCGGCGGCGAGGACATGCCGCCGCGCGCTCCCTTCGTGCGGATGCAGCGGGCGCCCGGCGGCGTACCGCCGGTTGCCCGTGAGCAGTTCGGCGAGGGCCCCGCGGGCGGTCGTCGGGTGCGGATGCGGATCTAGGTGTCGATGCGGAGATGGATCCGGCGCGGCGGCTGCCGAAGCGGCCGGGGTCGCGGTGAGCGCGGCGGTGGTCGCCGCCAGAAAGGCCCTGCGATTCGAGGGCATGACGCTCCCTCAGGAGTTGTTCGTGTAGCGCTCATTCACAGTACGCACATGAATACTCACCCTGAGTGTCCGTTTAATGACCCTTGGTTGATTCGTCGTCAGATCATCGCCGCGGCGATACCGGCTCTTGATCGGGTACCGGCGGATACGCCGTCCGCTCCGGAATGTGCGCCGTGTTGCGCCGTGCGACCAGCCAGTACAGCAGCGCCGGTACGGCGAGACCCATGATCCACGACACGTCCGCACCGCCCAGCGGCGCCACCAACGGTCCCGTGTAGAAGCTCGTCGCCAGGAAAGGGAGTTGGGCGAGCAGCCCCGCCGCGTACACCCCGAGCGCGTCCCATCGCCACGCTCCGTAGCGGCCGTTGGGGTCGGAGAGGGCAGGGATGTCGTACCGCTCCTTCGAGATCAGGTAGTAGTCGACCAGGTTGATCGCCGACCACGGCGTGAAGAAGGTCAGCAGGAAGAGCAGGAAGTCTGTCAACTGCAATGTCGCCGGAGTGACAGGCTTGCAGTACGGGCATCACTGGCTGTGATACTTCGTCCGCGTCCAGCCACCCGCTGTCGCGGGATGGCAGGGGTCGTTGACTGGGCCCCGCGTCGCCACAACTCCCACGCTCTGGCGAGAACCGCCAGGACAAGGACCGGTCGTCGTAGGCCTGAGCGGCGTCCGCGCGGAACGCAACGGGCTTGGACTCGGCCCGCTTACGGCGCTTCGACCCAGGCTTGCCCAGATTGCCGTGACGAATGTGCGCGCAGGGTCGCGTAGGCGTCGGACGCCTTGCGGATTGCGTGTAACGCGGGCTGAGCCGACAACCCGAACCGAGCTTTCACTTCGTCGTACGCCGCGACCTGTAGCGGCCTCTTGCTGAACACCTGCCGCTCGAACGCCATCGCAGACACCCAGCGCGCTGCGTCGTTGCATCTGTGCAGGGTCGACCTCAGCGCCACCGCCTGCTCGGGGGTGGGCAGGAGCCTCACCTGCACAACGATCTTCATACTTGTAACCGTAACGTCGCTCCGCGTCACGTGGATGCGAACAGAACCCTGATATTTGTCGGGGTGAGGCAGAGGTCGAATGCTGGTTGGGATCTCTCTAGTTCGTCAGTGGTGCTGCTTGGCGTACGCGTCAGTGAGCTGGGCATTTCAGGCGGCCGGAGTGTCCAGCGGCCGCAGCTCGTCGGCGTACGAGACGGAGATCCGGCGCATCAGGCCGTCCTCGGTGATGTCGTACTGGCCGAGCCGCCACAGCGGTGGCGAGTACGCGTGGATCGAGACCGCGTCGTCGGTGGCGCCGGTGAGCCGGTGGATGTGCTCGGGGCCGAAGCAGAACGAATCGCCCGCGCCCACGGTGACGGACAGGTGGCTGCCGCCTATGCGCGGGTTGGATTCGTCCAGTGCGCCCTGGACGACGGCGACCGCGCCGGAGGAGATGTCGTGGTCGTGCCAGCCGGTGTCGTTCTGCCGGGTCCAGCACAGCAGCCAGACATCGACGTACTCGTCGCGGTACAGGGACGCGTAGTGCCGCTCCTCGTCGGAGAAGGCGACCTGTTCGCGCCAGAGGTCGGGGCGGACGGCGAGATCGTCGACGAGTGCCCGGAGCTCGCGCTTGTCGAGCGTGCGGTCCGGCAGGGCCTCGTACGTCATGGATGGCTCCTCTCGTGTCGTGTCGGTCGCGTGGCGTGGCTCAGGCCGGGCCGCGCAGCAGACGGGCGGGGTTGACGGTGCGCAGGGCGTGGACGGCGGCGTCCGCGCCGAGGTCGGGGATGACGGGGGGTGCGTAAGGGCGGTCGCTGCCGCTGACGACCACGTCGATGCCGACGGCCCTCACGAGTGCGTCCACGGCGCGCGTTCCGTAGGACGAGGTCTCGTAGAAGGCGTCGAAGTCGACCTCGCCGCGCCCGCCGCCACGGGCGGCGAACCGCTCGCCGTGCAGCGGGGCCAGGCCCGCGAGGGCGGCGAAACAGACCCGCAGGCGCGGGTGCCGGGCGCGGCCGAAGGCGCGGAAGGCGAACCAGGACGCGTGCATCTGGTGGAGGTAGGGGACCAGGGCGGGCCACCACGGCGGGGCGTCGGGGGTGGGCGGGGCGGCGCCCGGGTGGACGAAGAGAGGTTTGTCGTGGTGGGTGAGGACGTCGAGGAGGGGGGCGCAGCGGTCCCAGCCAGCCGCGTCGAGGAGCGCCGTGGCGGGGAGTTGGAGGCCCGCGCAGCCGCGGTTCAGCTCGCGGGCGACCGCCTCCGGG
Source organism: Streptomyces sp. NPDC050564 (assembly GCF_044457265.1). Classification (NCBI taxonomy): domain Bacteria; kingdom Bacillati; phylum Actinomycetota; class Actinomycetes; order Kitasatosporales; family Streptomycetaceae; genus Streptomyces; species Streptomyces sp. NPDC050564. The sequence continues at coordinate 104,624 of NZ_JBITGS010000021.1, forward strand.
TCCGGTGCCGTCAGACAGGACGAGGCCCAGACGCCGAAGGGTGCGGGCAGCGCCAGGGCGCCGTCGTGGAAGGCGGTCAGGAGCTCCCCTGCCTCGGTGGGCGGCAGGTATTCGATGCCGAGCGGGCTGGACAGGGAGACCAGAGCCAGGTCGAGGCCGTCGGTGCGGGCCAGCTCGGTGCGGGCCGCGATGTCGTGGTCGGCCGGGTCGACCTCGTAGGGCGGCTCGCCCTCCAGGTGAAGGGTCCAGCCGTCGAGGTACGGCGGCGTGGTGCGGGCGCGCAGCAGCTCGATGAAGGCGGGCGGCCAGATGTGCTGGTGGACGTCGGTGGGCACGCGGCGGTCCTCGGGGCGGGATGGTCTGACTGGTCTGAGCATGGTTAACCGCTTCACTTATACGGTTAACTTAAGCGGTTAACAAGCCCTTCTGTCAACCGTTCGGCCAGGGAGTGGAGGGCGCCGCATGCCCACAATGCGGACGGGGCCCGGTAGGCTTCCCGGCATGGCCAGGCCCAACAAGCGCACCACCCTCCGGGAGGTGGCCGAGGCCACGGGCCTCTCCACCGCCGCCGTCTCCTATGCCCTGCGCGGCAAGCACGTCTCGAAGGAGACCGAGGAGCGGGTACGCAGGGCCGCGGCCGAGCTCGGCTACGAGGCCGACCCCATCGCCCGCGCCCTCGCCAGCGGCCGCACCAGCATGGTCGGCGTTCTCGCGGGCGACCTCCAGGACCTGTGGCAGCAGCAGCTCATGGCCGCCATCGGCCGGGAGCTCCTGGCCGGCGACCGCTTCGCGCTGATCCTGGACGCGGGCGGCGACCCCGACCGCGAGCTGGCCCTCGCCAAGCAGCTGCGCGACCAGCGGGTCGACGCGCTGCTGGTGTCTCCCGTCAACCCCTCGGCGGAGGGCTGGGCCGCGATCGCCGACGCGCTCCCGGTGGTGGCCGTCGGGGACTCGCTGAGCGCCGCCCGCACCGCCGGGCAGGTCATCTTCGACAACAGGGCCGGCATCGACGCCGTACTGGAGTACCTGCACGGCCTCGGCCACCGCCGGGTGACCGTGCTGACACCGACCCGGCCGAGCACGCCGGACCGCCCCGCCGACGTCTATGTCCGTGAGGCCGCCGACCGCCTCGGCCTCCGGGCCGAACTGGTCCCCTGTCCGCAGGAGTTGGGCGAGGCGACCTTGGTGGCGCGGCGCGTCCTGGACGGCGCGCGCCCCGCGACCGCCGTCTTCTGCTTCTCCGACTCCCTCGCATACGGGGTGTACGCGGCCGCGGCCGAGGCCTCCCTCGAAGTCGGCCGCGACGTCTCCGTGGTCGGCTTCGACGACCACCCCGTCTCCCGGGTGCTCACGCCGCCGTTGACCACCGTCGACTGGGGGCTGGCCGAGATCGCCGCGGAGGCGGCTCGACTGACCGTCGCGGCGATCGAGGGGAAGCGGGTGCGCAAGAAGCGGATTCTCTGCGCGCCTCGGATGAGTGAGCGGGGCTCGGCGGTGCGGGTGTAGGGGCCCGCCGGCCTCGGCCAGGGCTTACCCCGGAGGTAATCGACCGCGCTCCCGCGGCACGGCAGGCTTCATGGCAACCGCTCCGGCGCCGCCGGCCACCGGGGTGTCACCCACCGAAGGAGGCCCCATGTCCGCGTACGCCATGGCCAACCTGTTCCCGACCGGCCTGAACGAGGACATCCTGACCTACATCGAACAGATCCAGGACACCTTCGCCGCGTTCGGCGGCCGGTTCCTCGTCCACGGCGCCCGCGCCGAAGTGGTGGAGGGGGAATGGCCGGGGGACATCATCGTCGTCGAGTTCCCCGACATGGACAGCCTCAAGGCGTGGTACGCGTCTCCCGCGTATCGGGAGATCCTGTCGCTGCGCAAAGACCACATCGAGGGCAACTTGTTGTTCGTGGACGGCGTTGCGGCCGACTATGACGGGAGGAAGACAGCGGCGGAGCTCAGGGCCGCGATGGCGCCGGGTCGCTGACTCGTCCCGGCGCCCCCGAAGCCCCACGGTCGTGTCCTCGAAGAAATGCCGGACGGGCTGAAACACCTTGAACCGCCCGACAGTTCGACGCTCACGCCAGCTTCTTCCCCTTCAGCCAAGCGTTCGCGACCTCGTCCGGGTCCTTCTTCTCCTTGTCCACCAGACGGTTGAGCTTGGTGAGTTCCTCGGAGGTGAGGACGTTGCCGAGGGTCGCGAGGGCCTTGCGGACCTTGGCGTCGGCCTTGCGGGAGGCGATGAGGGGGACGATGTGCTGGGAGGGGATCAGGTTGAGCGGGTCGGTGAGGACGACCCAGCCGTTGTCGGCCACGTCCACGTCCGTGGTGAAGACGTTCGCCACGTCGATGTCGCCCTTCTTCAGGGCGCCCTTGACGAGCGGGCCGGAGGAGTCGAGGGACTTGAACTCCTTGAACTCCACGCCGTAGCGGTCATTGAGGCCCACGACGCCGACGACGCGCTTCTTCATCTCGGCCGCGGCGCCGAGGATCAGCTTGCCGTTGGCCTTGCGCAGGTCGGCAAGGGAGGTGAGGCCGTACTTGTCGGCGGTCTCCTTGGTGACGGCGAAGCTGTCGCGGTCCTCGGCGGCGGCGTACGGGAGGACTTCCAGGCCGCCGGGGAGGACGGTGGTCAGCGTGTTCTGCATCGCGCCCGCCTCCGTGTCCGTGGCCTTCTCGTCCAGGTAGAGGAGGAGGCTGCCCTGGTACTCGGGGAGCAGGTCGATGTCGCCGCCCTTGAGCGCGGGGACGACGATCTCGCGCGAGCCGAGGTTGGGGCGGACCTTCGTCTTGACGCCCGCGGCCTCCAGCACGCCCGCGTACAGGTAGCCGAGTATCTGGTTCTCGGTGAAGTTGGCGGTGCCGATGGTCACGCCACCGGCACTCGATCCGGAGCCGCCGCCGTTACCGCTGCCGGAGCCGTCGAGCGAGGTGATGCCGCTGCCGCAGGCGGCGAGGGCGGGGACGGAGGCGGCGGCGAAGAGGCCGCCGAGCAGAGTCCTACGGTTCATGGTTCTTCGGCTCCTCAGTGGGCTGCGGTACGGCGGTGGCGGAACAGGTAGCGCTGGAGTCCGGCCAGCGCCAGGTCGAGTACGACGGCGACGATCGCGACCAGGGCCGCGCCGCCGAGGACCTGGACCAGGTCGCGCTGGGCCAGGCCGTCGAAGACGTACCGGCCCAGCCCGCCGAAGCTGACGTACGCGGCGATCGTGGCGGTGGACACCACCTGGATCAGGGAGAGGCGCAGGCCCGTCATGATCAAGGGGAGGGCCAGCGGGATCTCCACCTGGAACAGGACCTGGTGGCCTCGCATGCCCTGGCCGCGCGCCGCGTCCTTCACCTCGGGGTCCACGGCGCTCATGCCCGCATAGGTGTTGGTGACGATGGCCGGTACGGCGAGGACGACAAGGGCCACATACACCGACCACAGGGACAGGCCGCTGATCAGGAAGACCAGGACCACCAGACCGACGGTGGGGAGCGCGCGGCCGAACGACGAGAGGTTGATGGCCAGGAACGCGCCCTTGCCGGTGTGGCCGATCAGCAGGCCCAGCGGGAGCGCGATGGCGGCGGCTATGAGGGTGGCGAAGAGGGAGTACTCCAGGTGCTCGGCAATGCGGTGCGCTATGCCGTCAGTGCCGGCCCACTGGTCGCCGCTGACCAGCCACTTGCCGAGGTTCTTGAAGAGTTCGTACATCAGGCTCGCCGCCTCGTCCACGGGGTGAGTACGTACTGGATCGCGACCAGCAGCGCGTCCGCGACCAGGGCCAGCAGCAGGGTCAGTACGACACCGGCGATGACCGGTGTCGGGAAGTTGCGCTGGAAGCCGTCGGTGAAGAGCTGGCCGAGGCCGCCGTCGCCGATGTAGGTCGCCACGGAGACCAGGGAGATCGACATGACCGTGGCGATCCGGACGCCCGCCATGATCACCGGGAGGGCGAGGGGGAGTTCGACGGTCAGGAGGGTGCGCAAGGGGCGCGTGCCCATGGCCTTCGCGGCTTCCTTCGTCTTGGCCGGGACCGAGTCGAGGCCCTCGACCGTGTTGCGCAGGAGGACGACCAGGGAGTAGATCGTCAGGCCGATGACCGTGGTGGTGCGGGTCAGGCCGGACACCGGCAGCAGGAGAACGAAGATCGCGATCGACGGGATCGTGAACAGGACGTTCGAGAGGCCGAGGAGGAAGCCGCGCAGGGGGCGGACCCGGTGGGCGACGACGGCCAGGGGGAGGGAGATCAGCAGGCCGAAGAAGACCGCCGAGAGCGCGGCCTGGAGGTGGGAGAGGGTGAGCGTGGTGAGGTCGTCCGTGTGGTCGCCTATCCACGACCAGTCGATGGTCATGCGGGCACGCTCGCTTCCGTGTGGGCGCGGCCCGCGTGCTCGTGGATGTCGTCCCGGGACGAGACACCGGTGAGCGCTCCGGCCGCGTCGACCCGGGCCACCAGGCCGGTGGGCGAGGCGATCGACTCGTTGAGGGCCGCCAGCAGGGAGTCGGTGTCCTTCAGGGGCCGCAGGGGGAGCTCGGCTTCCTTAGACGCCCAGTGCAGCGGCTTGCGGGCCTCGTCCAGTACGAGGGTCCAGGCGCCGCCCTCGGGGGCAGGGCCCTGCGGCAGGTCCGCGAGGGACTTCAGCGAGAGCAGCTTGAGGCCACGCTCGGCGCCGAGGAAGTCCGCCACGAAGTCGTCCGCCGGGTGGGCCAGCAGCTCCGCGGGCGTCGCGCACTGCACCAGATGGCCGCCGGTGCGGAAGATCGCGATCTGGTCGCCGAGCCGGACCGCCTCGTCGATGTCGTGCGTGACGAAGACGATGGTCTTGCTCAGATCCTTCTGGAGCCGCAGCAGCTCGTCCTGGAGCTGGGTGCGCACGACCGGGTCGACGGCACCGAAGGGCTCGTCCATGAGGAGGACGGGCGGGTCGGCGGCGAGCGCGCGGGCGACGCCGACGCGCTGCTGCTGGCCCCCGGAGAGCTGGTGCGGGTACCGCTTGCCCGCGTCGGCGGCGAGACCGACGGTCTCCAGGAGCTCGGCCGCCCTGGCCCGCGCCTTCTTGCGGCCCCAGCCGAGGAGCAGCGGCACGGTGGCGATGTTGTCGAGCACCGTGCGGTGCGGGAAGAGCCCCGACTGCTGGATGACGTAACCGATGGAGCGGCGCAGCTCGGCCGCGTCCTGCTCCAGGACGTCCTTGCCGCCGACGCGGATGGTTCCGGAGGTCGGGTCGACCATCCGGTTGATCATCCGGAGGGTGGTGGTCTTACCGCAACCGGAAGATCCGACGAGGACGGTCACGCCGCCTTCCGGCATCTCCAGGGAGAGGTCGTGGACTGCGGTGGTGCCGTTGGGGAAGCGCTTGTGGACCGTGTCGAACTGGATCATGAGGTGTCCCTTGCCCGGTCTGCATATCGTCATGCAGAGTTCTCTGTACCTGAATAGGTTGTCAACGGTCCCGCGTTAATCGCTCGTTACTTATGACCACCAGGCAAGATCCAATGTCCGTGTTGAGGGGAGTTTGGGCTTTATGTCGTCTCAGGATGTGGATACGCCGAGTGCGGTGTCGGCGGGCCTCGTGGTTCTGGACGGGGTCGGCACCGGCGTCACCGATGTCGTGCGCCTCGCCGACGGGACCGCGCGGCCGGTCCCCGGCACCGACGCGATGAAGCGCGTCGAGGAATCCTGGGACGCGGCCCGGCAGATCGCCGCGACGGGCCGCGTCTACGGCCGATCCACCGGCGTCGGCGCCAACCGGAACGAGGACGTGCCGACCGAGGCCGCCGCCGAACACGGCCTGCGCCTGCTGCGCAGCCACGCGGGCGCCATCGGTGAGGAACTCCCCGCCCGCCAGGTCCGCGCCATGCTCGCCGTCCGCGCCAACCAGCTCCTCGCCGGCGGAGCGGGGCTGCGGCCCACCGTCGTCACGGCGTTGTGCGAAGCGCTGGAGACCGGCGCGTATCCCGTCGTGAACGAGTTCGGGTCCGTGGGCACGGGCGACATCGCGGCGCTCGCACAGGTGGGGCTCGCGCTGGTGGGCGAGCATCCCTGGCGGCGCCCGGAGGGCGGACACTCCATCGAGGACCTCGTCCTGGAGAGCGGGCGCTCCCCGCAGGACCTCGCCCCGGCCCCCCAGCCCCTGGACAACAACGACGCCCTCGCGCTCATCAGCAGCAACGCGCTCACGCTCGGACAGGCCGCGCTCGCGCTGCACGAACTGCGCGGGCTGATCGGGGCCACCCAGGTCGTGGCCGCGCTGTCGCTGCTGGCCGTCGACGGGTCGCACGAGGCGTACGCGGCGCCCGTGCACGCCGCCCGCCCGCACCGAGGGTCGGTCGAAGTGGCGCGGCGGATGCGGGAGTTGATCGGCGCGGCCGACCGGCCGACGCCGCCGCTCGGACGGATCCAGGACCCGTACGGCTTCCGGTGCGTCCCACAGATCCACGGACCCGCGCACGACGCGGCGGACGCGCTGGAGGCGGTCCTCACGGTGGAGATCAACGCCGCCGCCGAGAACCCCCTCATCTCGCCCGAGGACATGGCCGCGTACCACCACGGCGGCTTCTACCAGGCCCAACTCGCCCTGGCCCTGGACCACTTCAGGCTCGCCGTCACCCAGGTCGCCCGTCTGTCGACCTCCCGGCTCTCCACGCTGAACGAGCCCGCCTACACCCGGCTGCGCCCCTTCCTCGCCGACCACGAGCCCGCGTCCTCCGGCGTGATGATCCTGGAGTACGCCGCCGGGGCCGCCCTCGGCGATCTGCGGGCCTTCTCCGCACCCGCCTCGCTCGGCCACGCTGTACTCTCCCGGGGCGTCGAGGAGCAGGCGAGCTTCGCCTCGCTCGCGGCGCGTCAGACACTGCGGGCGTGCGGTGCGTACCGTCTCGTCGTCGGCTGTGAGCTGGTCGCCGCCGTACGGGCGCTGCGCCAGCGCGACCTGCGGCCCGAGCCGGAGCTGCCGGTGGGCCGCGCGCTGGAGCTGGCCGAGTCGGTGCTCGAACCGGACCAGGCCGACCGGCCGCTCACGGACGATGTGACGGCGGCGGCCGCACTGCTGGACCGTTTCACGGAGATCTGGAGGGGGAGCACGTCATGAGCGTGGACAGGGATATGAACGTGACGGACAGTCCTGCCGCACGGCTGCAGGCGCTCTTCGAGGGGCACCGGCTCACGCCGACCCAGCGGCGCATCGCGCACAGCATGGTGCGCAGCGCCGCCGATGTGCCGTTCCTGTCCAGCGTCGAGCTGGCCGAGCTCGCCGGGGTCAGCCAGCCGTCGGTCACCCGCTTCGCGGTCGCGCTCGGCTTCGACGGCTACCCGGCGCTGCGCAAACACCTGCGCGAGGTCGCGCCGGCGGAGCAGACGGTGGACTCGGGGTCGTACAACGAGTACCAGCAGGCTGTCGAGGCCGAGATCGAGAACCTGAAGCACCTCGCGGAGGTGCTCGCCGACCCGCGCCCGGTCGCGAAGGCGGGCCGCCTGCTTGCCGCCTCCCGCCCGCTCCCGGTGCTCGGCCTGAGGGCCGCCGCCTCCCAGGCGTACGGCTTCGCGTACTTCGCCGCCAAGGTCCACCCCGACGTACGGCTGCTGCACGAGGGCGGCACGATGCTCCAGGACCGCATCGACGCGGCGGTCAAGGCCGGATCGACGGCGCTGCTGTGCTTCGCGCTGCCGCGGCATCCGCGCGAGGTCGTGGACTCCCTCGCCTACGCGAAGGAAGCCGGCCTGACCGTCGTCACGGTCGCCGACTCCGCCTTCGCGCCGGTCGCCAAGGTGTCGGACCTGCTGCTCCCCGCCGCCGTCGGCACCGGCCTCGCCTTCGACACGGCCTGCGCCCCGATGCTGCTGGGCCGTGTCCTCCTGGAGGCGATGTGCGACGACCTGCCGGACGCGCAGGCCCGGCTGGAGCAGTTCGACACGCGGGCCGCGGTGCGGGGCCTGTTCGTGGAGTAGTCACGGTTTGGTGGAGTACCCGTGCCTTCTCAGATTCGTCTCACCTTCGCTGACTAGCCTGCGCGGCCAAAAGGGCTGAACGGTGAGCTGAGGAGGCGGATCGTGGCGCGCGGAGGGCAGGGGCTGGCTCGGGTGGCCGTCGTCGTGCGGGCGGGAGCCGCACCGCTGTGGTGGTGTGGGGTGTTCGCGGCCGGGATCGGGGTGCTGATCCCGGGGGTGACCGGGCGCCGGATCGGGGTCATGGCAGGGGCGGCGCTGTTCATCGTCGCGGCCGCCGTGGTGGCGTACTGGCGCCGCAAGCGGTACGCCGTCCTGGTCCGCTCCGCCGCCCGGGCCGGCAAGCACGACGTCCTCCAGGACCGCGCCGTGACGGTACGCAACTGGCGCCGGGGCCACCGCTGGTGGCTCCTGGCCGCCTTTGTGGCCGCGCTGGGCAGCTCGTTCGTGGTGCCCGCCGCGGGCGGCATGCTGCTCGCCGGCGCGGGCATCGGCCTGTGGTTGAAGGCCGGCTGGCTCGGGCGCCGCGAACGCACCGAGCAGGCCCTGATCTGGGTGCGCGTCGACTGGCTCGGCAGGGGTGCGGGCGCCCCCGCGGGCAAGCCGGTCAAGGCCTGCCGGGCCACCGGCGTCGCGGCAGGCGACGCCGCGCCCGGCGGAGCGCGGCGCCGCTGACCGTGTCGAAGCGGACTCGCTACACCTCCAGGTCCGCCTCGATCTTCTTCAGCTGGTGCCGGGCCATCGCCAGGTTGGACCGCTTCTGGTCGAGCACCAGGTAAAGGAAGAGGCCGTTGCCGCCGCGCCCCTTGAGCAACCGGATCAGGTGGTACTGGTCGGACAGCGTGATCAGGATGTCCTCGATCTCGCCCTTCAGACCGAGGTGCTCCATGGTGCGCAGCTTGGCCCGTACGACGTCGGTGTTGCCGGCCGCCGCGACGGTGAGGTCGAAGCCCTTGCTGCCGCCGATCGTGCCCAGCGCCATTCCGCTGGTGTAGTCGACGAGGGCGGCTCCGGTCGCGCCCTCGATGGATGCGAGCGCCTCTTTCAGCGCGGTTTCGGTGTTGGCCATGGTGCTGTGATTCCTTTCAGCTTTCCGACGTGGTCGGGGTGTTGGGGGTAGGGGTGGTGCGCGCGGCTGCCGAGCCGCGGGCCGTACGGGTCCGCGAAGTGCTGGAGGCGGTCTTCGTGGATGCCCTGGTCGGTGGGGTCGGTTCACCGCGGGCCGTCGCGGCGTCCACGAGCTCCCCGATCCGGGTGCCGGAGCGGCGCCCCTCCAGATGGAGCCGGCCGACGTTGACCCGGTCCTGGGCGAGCAGCGTCAGCACGGCGGAGGCACCCGCCGCATACGTCGCCACATAGCCGTGGACGCCGCGCACCAGCAGCTCGCGGAAGTCGCCCTGCCCGGTGGCGTCCGCCATCCGCACGGCGACGCCCAGTGCGGCCGCGGTGAGTGCGGCCAGGCCCTCCGGCTCCACGCCTGGGGTGTCCTGGGCGAGGACGAGACCGTCGACGCTGGCCGCGAGCGCTCCGGTCAGCTGGGGCACTCGGGCCCTCAACCGGTGGAGTTCGTCGAGGACTTCGGGCTCCGCCGCCATCAGCAGTCTCCTCTCGGCACGCTGTCGCAGCGCGCGGATCACAAGGCCTCCCGCGGGTCGGGGCTCACAGGGCCTCCAGCGCGTCTCGCAGCCGCCGCAGCAGAGCCACGTCGGGATCGTCGGAGGGCTGCGTGAGCACACTGGGCACGGGAGGCGGCTGCGCCGGGGCCGCCGCCGTCACGAGCCCGGCGGCGGCCAGTCGGCGCAGGTCGACCAGGGTGTGGAACGCGGGCCGTCCCAGCGCGAGCGAGACATCCGCCGCGGTGCGCACGCCGTCCAGCCGGCCGAGCACGGCTTCCTGGCGCAGCGGGACCGACGGCCCGGCGGCCAGTCGGGAGCGCACGAGCGGCGCGGTGTCCGTCGCCGGGTCGGGCCAGATGCGGTGCAGCAGCTCGCGGCGGCGCACGGTCTCGCGCTCCAGCGCGGCCACCGGCACGGGGCGGACGGGGCCGAGCCAGTGCGCGGCCCCGTACCGGAAGCGGGTCGGGGTGCTGCTCGGCCCGAGCGCGAAGTACGCCGCGTCGTACAGCGAGCCGAGGTGGCACAGCTCCAGCGCGCCCTTGGCGATCCGGCCGCTGTCGACCAGGAAGCGGCCGACCCGGCGGCGTGCCCCGGCCGCGGCGACGGCCTCCCGCCACACCTCGGCGTCCAGCACCCCGCGGGCGGCGAACAACACGTCGAGCCCTGGTGTGGAGGGGCTCTCGGCGTGCACCACGTCGCCGTCGGCGAGGTAGAGCGTGCCGCGCTCGCGGATGAGGACGCCGGTGGCCCGTTCGGCGGCGAGCCGGCTGAGCATCGGCGAGACGCCGGTACCCGGGGCGTCCGCCGCTCTGTCCCGTACGGGCAGCTTGGGCGGGGGAGGTGTCCTGACCGTCGTCATCCCAGCACCAGCCGTCCGGCCATCTGGCCGAGCCGGATGCGGGCCAGCGCGAGATTGCCGTCCGCGCGGGCCATCCAGAGGTGCAGGAACACACTGCTGTCGAAGGTGGTCCGCACGAACCGCAGCAGGTGGTAGCTGTCGCGATTGCTGATGATCAGGTCCTCGACGGGTGTCTCCTGCTCGGACCAGTCGGAGCCGTCCGCAGGGGCGAACGCCCGGTGCTCCGCGGCCAGCCGGGCCAGCTCCGCGGCCTCCGCCGCGGTCGTCTCGTGGTCACCGCCCGGCGCGTCCCCGACAGTGCCCAGCGCCAGGCCGCTGGTCCAGTCGACCACCGCGGCACCCCGGGCACCGGGCAGTGTCATGGCTTCCAGTAGGCACTCGTCGATTCCGGGCACCGTGTTTCCCCTCCCGCCAAGGGTTCGGTCGAGTGACGCCGAAGTTACGCAACGTGTGCGCGGGGGGTGAGGGATCTGGCATTTTCATGTGGAACATGCCCGGGATGGCTAAGGTGGGTCAACTGACCATATTTTCCGGCCGGTTGAATCCACCCCGGAGGCCTTTCAGGGGGCGCGCGCGGGTGCGCCGGGGCGCACGGCGGCGTGGTGCGGCGCCGGTGACGGCGCCTGCGTGCACCCGGTGACGGCGATAGCGTGCACCCGGTGACGGCGCGAGCGTGCACCCGGTGACGGCGCGAGCGCGGGCCCGGTCGCCGGGGCTAAAGCCCCGTGAGCGCCGACGGCTGCGCCCCGCCCGACTCCGCGACGATCTCGTCCAGAGTCTGCGGCTCCCGTACGACCGCGAAGCGCACCCCACCCTCTCCGTCCGGCGCGAAGCCGTAAATGCCCGGCCGGGCAAGGGAGTTGTACGCGTAGTGGTGGGCGAAGTAGTACGCCCCCGTGTCCAGCGCGGCCGCGTAGTCGCCCTGTTCGAGCAACGGCAGTGCGCGCCCCTCGGCGAGGAGGTCGCCCGCGAAGCAGGCGGGGCCCGCGATGTCCTGGACGACGTCCGGCCCCGCCTTGGGGCGGCCCTTCGCGTCGTACGCGGCGATCCGCAACGGCCAGGACGCGGGCGCGTACACCGTGCGGGCCGCCACCTGCACCCCGGCATGCGTGACCGCCACCGCCCGGCCCCCGGCGGACTTCGTGTACTCGACCCGCGCGAGCACCGTCCCGTGCTTGGCGAGCAGCGACCGCCCGAACTCGGTGACCAGTCCGTACCGCCCGTCGAAGAGGCCGGGGACCACCTCGGCGAGCAGCCGTGCGTACTGCGCGTATGTCGGGGCCGTCGCGTCGGAGCCGAAGTTCACCGGCAGCCCGCCGCCCAGGTCGATCGTGTCGATCTGCCGCCGTCCGATGTGCCGGTTGATCTCCTCGGCCAGCGCGTACGTCTCCGCCACGCCCCGCGCCATCAGCGACAGCGGGATGCCCTGAGACCCGGTGTGCGCGTGCAGACGGGTCAGCCACGGGCGGTCGGCGTACGCCCCGACGACCCACTCGCGGGCACCCTCGTCCCGCAGCGCGACCCCGAACTTCGAGGTCGGCGTGGCGGTCGACAGTGCCTCGATGGAACCCCCGCCGACCTGCGTATTTACCCGGATTCCGAGGGGGGAGCGGGTGCTCGTGGACCGCATCAGGCCGTCGATGCGGTCCAGCTCCTGCGGATTGTCCGCGTTGACCGCGATGCCCAGTGCCAGTGCCTCGCGCAGCTCGGCGGACGTCTTGGCGGGGGAGTCGAGCACGATGTGCGCCGGCGGCACTTGGGCCGTCCGCGCGAGCGCCAGCTCTCCGGGGCTCGCCACCTCCGCGCCGATGCCCTGCTCGTACAGCAGCCGCAGCACGGGTACGAGGGGGGTCGCCTTCACCGCGAAGGCGTGCAGCACCGGGGTGCCGGGAGCGGCCACCGCGTCGAAGGCGGCTCGCAGTGCTGCCGCCGAGGCCCGGATGCCGGGGACGTCGAGGAGCGCGACGATGGGGGTTCCGGGTCCGAGAAGTCCCTGCTCCACGGCGGCCCGGACGGCTTCGTCGCGCCGGACGGCGCGGTGGGGGTCCGGCTCACCGCCGGCGTCGGATGTTCTGCCGGACCCATGGCCGACTCCGCCGCCGGGAAACGCCGTCGTCGCATCCACGCCGTCGCCCACCGGATCCCCTGTCCTGTCCCTGTCTGCGCCCATACATCCCAGCCAAACATCCACGACGTGCCCGCGCTGGGCCATGCGCCTATTGACTAGCTCTATTCAAGAAGTCAGGATGTGAATATCTACTGCAACAGTCCGCTGGAGCAGTCCGCAGAGCCGGAACAGTCCGCATAGGAGGCAGACCATGTCAGGACCCCGCCCCGTACGAGCGCCGCGCGGTACGGAACTGAGTGCCCTGGGATGGCAGCAGGAAGCCGCCCTGCGGATGCTGCAGAACAACCTCGACCCCGAGGTCGCCGAGCACCCCGACAAGCTCGTCGTCTACGGCGGCACCGGCAAGGCCGCCCGCGACTGGCGCTCCTTCGACGCCATGGTCCGCACGCTGCAGACCCTGAAGCAGGACGAGACGATGCTCGTCCAGTCCGGCCGCCCCGTCGGCGTCATGCAGACCCACGAGTGGGCCCCCCGCGTCCTCATCGCCAACTCCAACCTCGTCGGCGACTGGGCGAACTGGGAGGAGTTCCGGCGCCTCGAGCAGCTGGGCCTGACCATGTACGGCCAGATGACCGCCGGTTCCTGGATCTACATCGGCACCCAGGGCATCCTCCAGGGCACCTACGAGACCTTCGCCGCCGTCGCCGCGAAGAAGTTCAACGGCACCCTCGCGGGCACCATCACGCTGACCGCCGGCCTCGGCGGCATGGGCGGCGCCCAGCCGCTCGCCGTGACGATGAACGACGGTGTCGCGATCTGTATCGACTGCGACCCGCGCGCCATCGAGCGCCGCATCGAGCACCGCTACCTGGACGTTCGCGCGGATTCGCTCGAGCACGCCCTCCAGCTCGCCGTCGAGGCCCGCGACCAGCGCAAGCCGCTCTCCATCGGTCTGCTCGGCAACGCCGCCGACCTGCTGCCGCGGATGCTCGCCGAGGGAGCGCCCATCGACATCGTGACCGACCAGACCTCGGCCCACGACCCGCTCGCCTACCTCCCCGTCGGCGTCGACTTCGACGACATGGCCGACGCGGCCGCCAAGGACCCGGCGGGCTTCACCACCCGCGCCCGCGAGTCCATGGCCCAGCACGTCGAGGCCATGGTCGGCTTCATGGACGCCGGTGCCGAGGTCTTCGACTACGGCAACTCCATCCGCGGTGAGGCCCAGCTCGCCGGCTACGACCGGGCCTTCGCCTTCCCCGGCTTCGTCCCCGCCTACATCCGCCCCCTCTTCTGCGAGGGCAAGGGCCCCTTCCGCTGGGCGGCGCTCTCCGGTGACGCGCAGGACATCGCCAAGACCGACAAGGCGATCCTCGAGCTCTTCCCGGAGAACGAGTCCCTGCACCGCTGGATCAAGATGGCGGGTGAGCGCGTGCACTTCCAGGGCCTGCCCGCCCGTATCTGCTGGCTCGGCTACGGCGAGCGCGACAAGGCCGGCGAGCGCTTCAACGACATGGTGGCCTCCGGTGAGCTGGCGGCCCCCCTTGCCATCGGTCGCGACCACCTCGACTGCGGGTCCGTCGCGTCGCCGTACCGCGAGACCGAGGCCATGCTCGACGGTTCCGACGCGATCGCCGACTGGCCGCTGCTGAACGCCATGGTGAACGTGGCCTCGGGCGCGTCCTGGGTCTCCATCCACCACGGTGGCGGCGTCGGCATGGGCCGGTCCATCCACGCCGGTCAGGTGTCCGTCGCCGACGGAACCAAGCTCGCCGGCGAGAAGATCCGTCGCGTGCTCACGAATGACCCCGGCATGGGTGTCATCCGCCACGTGGACGCCGGGTACGACATCGCCGAGTCCGTCGCCGACGAGCGCGGCGTGCGGGTGCCGATGCGTGAGGGTGGCGAGGCGTGACCTTCCACAGCATGTGGGCGGAGCTGCTGCCGATCGGCCGCAGTTCCGCCTCCGGGGGATACCGCCGGTTCGCCTGGACCGGGGCCGACGCCGACTGCCGGGCCTGGTTCCGGGCGCAGGCCGATGCCCGGGGGCTCACCTACGAGGTGGACCGGAACGGGAATCAGTGGGCCTGGCTGGGGGACCCCGCGGAGGGGGACGCCGTTGTCACCGGGTCGCACCTGGACTCCGTGCCCGACGGCGGGGCGTTCGACGGGCCCCTCGGGGTCGTGTCGTCCTTCGCCGCGCTGGACGAACTGCGCGCCCGCCATGTGAAGTTCACCCGGCCCCTCGCCCTCGTGAACTTCGGTGACGAGGAAGGTGCCCGGTTCGGGCTGGCGTGCGTCGGGTCGCGGCTCGCCGCGGGGCAGCTCACCGTCGAGCAGGCGCACCGGCTGACGGACGCGGACGGGATCACGCTGCCGCAGGCCATGGAGCGGGCCGGGTACGACCCGGACACCATCGGGCCGGACCCCGAGCGGCTCGCCCGCATCGGCGCCTTCGTCGAACTGCACGTCGAGCAGGGGCGCGCCCTCGACCTCAGCGGCGACCAGGTCGGCATCGCCAGTGCCATCTGGCCGCACGGCCGCTGGCGGTTCGACTTCCGGGGTGAGGCCAACCACGCGGGCACCACCCGACTGGTGGACCGCCGGGACCCGATGCTGTCGTACGCCGAGACCGTGCTCGCCGCCCGCCGCGAAGCCCAACTCGCGGGCGCCGTCGCCACCTTCGGCAAGATCTCCGTCGAGCCGAACGGCGTGAACGCCATCCCCTCCCTCGTCCGCGGCTGGCTCGACTCCCGCGCCGCCGACCAGGCGACCCTCGACACGGTCGTGACCGGCGTCGAGGAGGCGGCCCGCGAGTACGCGAAGGCACACGGCGTCGAACTCGACGTCGTCCGTGAGTCGTTCACCCCTGTCGTGGAGTTCGAGCACGCCCTGCGCGACGAGCTCGCCCGCATCCTGGGCAAGGACGTGGAAGGGGACGCGGGACTCACGGTCCCCGTCCTGGGTACCGGTGCGGGACACGACGCCGGAATCCTCTCCGGCACCGTCCCGACCGCCATGCTGTTCGTACGCAACCCCACGGGTGTCTCGCACTCCCCGGCCGAGTACGCCGCCGAGGACGACTGCGAGGCCGGGGTGACCGCACTCGCCGACGTACTCGAAGGGCTGGCCTGCAGGTGACGACGCAGACGTACTGGCTGGAGCACGCCTGGCTCGACACCCACGTCGAGCCGGGCGTCGCCCTGACCGTGTCGACAGGCGGCTCCGCCGCGGGGGAGGACGGCCGCATCACCGCCGTCCGTACCGGGCTCGACAGCCCGCCCCCCGGCGCCGAGATCCTCCGCGGACTCACCCTCCCCGGGCTCGCCAATGCCCACTCGCATGCTTTCCACCGCGCCCTGCGCGGAACCGTCCAGGTCGGCTCCGGCACCTTCTGGACGTGGCGCGAGATCATGTACTCCTTCGCGGACCGGCTGACCCCGGACACCTACCACGCGCTCGCCCGCGCGGTGTACGCGGAGATGGCGCTCGCGGGCGTCACGGCCGTCGGCGAGTTCCACTACGTGCACCACGCTCCGGGCGGCATCGCGTACGCCGACCCGAACGCGATGGGCGAGGCGCTCATCGCCGCCGCCGCCGAAGCCGGGATCCGGATCACCCTCCTCGACACCGCCTACCTGTCCTCCGGGTTCGGGCAGCCCCCGAACCCGCACCAACTCCGCTTCTCCGACGGCACGGCCGATGCCTGGGCGGAACGCTGTTCAGTTCTCAAGGACCGGGATCACGCACGGATCGGTGCGGCGATTCACTCGGTGCGGGCCGTGCCCGCCGGGCAGCTGGCGACGGTCGCCCGATGGGCCGAGGAGCGGCGGGCCCCGCTGCATGTACACCTGTCCGAGCAGACGGCGGAGAACGACGCCTGCCAGGAGGCGCACGGCTGCACGCCCACGCGGCTGCTCGCCGACCACGGTGTCCTCGGCCCGCGCACGACCGGTGTCCACAACACGCACCTCACGGACGAGGACATCGCCCTGATCGGTGGCTCGGGGACCGGCACCTGTATGTGCCCCACCACCGAGCGCGATCTCGCCGACGGCATCGGACCCGCCGTCGCCCTCCAGCGAGCGGGCTCGCCCCTCTCCCTGGGCTCCGACAGCCACGCCGTCATCGACCTCCTCGAAGAGGCCCGCGCGATGGAGCTGAACGAGCGGCTGCGCACCCGCACCCGCGGTCACTGGACGGCGGCCGCCCTCCTGCGTGCCGCCTCCGCGGACGGCCACGCGGCCCTGGGCTGGGACGGCGCGGGCATCCTGGAGACGGGTGCGCTCGCCGACTTCACGACGATCGCCCTCGACTCGGTCAGAACCGCGGGACCGCTGCCGCGCCTCGGGGCCGAGACGGCCGTATTCGCCGCGACGGCGGCCGACGTACGCCACACGGTCGTGGGCGGCCGGCACGTCGTACGAGACGGTGCGCACACCCTCGTCCCCCATGTGCCGACAGCCCTCGCCGACGCCATCGACGCCCTGCGCGCCTGACGCCCACCACCGGTCCCGCCACCCGCGGTCCGGTCACCCCCGGTCCCGCCACCCACGAGGACACCATGAGCAGCACGACGGTCATCACCAACATCGCCGGCCTGGTCACCAACGACCCCTCCCTCGGTGACAACTCCCCCCTCGGTCTGATCCAGGACGCGGCCGTCGTCATCGACGGCGACCGCGTCGCGTGGACCGGTGAATCAAGCAAAGCACCCGCCACCGACAATCGCGTCGACGCCGGTGGCCGCGCGGTGATCCCGGGCTTCGTCGACTCCCACTCGCACCTGGTCTTCGCGGGCGACCGCACCCAGGAGTTCAACGCCCGCATGTCGGGCCGCAGCTACAGCGCGGGAGGCATCCGCACCACGGTCGCCGCGACCCGCGCCGCGAGCGACGAGGACCTGGAGCGCAACCTCACGCACTATCTCGGAGAGGCCCTGCGCCAGGGCACCACCACCTTCGAGACCAAGTCGGGCTACGGCCTCACCGTCGAGGACGAGGCACGGGCCCTGCGCCTCGCGGCCGCGCACACCGACGAGGTCACCTACCTCGGCGCGCACATCGTCCCGCCGGACTACGCCGACGACCCGGCGGCGTACGTGGCCCTGGTGACCGGCGAGATGCTCGACGCTTGTGCCCCGTACGCCCGGTGGGTCGACGTCTTCTGCGAGAAGGGCGCCTTCGACGGCGACCAGGCCCGCGCGATCCTCATGGCGGGCAAGGCGAAGGGCCTGCACCCGCGGGTCCACGCCAACCAGCTCTCGTACGGCCCCGGCGTCCAGCTCGCCGTCGAACTGGACGCGGCCAGCGCCGACCACTGCACCCACCTGACGGACGCGGACGTGGACGCGCTGGCGAGCGGCAACACCGTCGCGACGCTGCTTCCCGGCGCCGAGTTCTCCACCCGCGCCGAGTGGCCGGACGCGCGCCGCCTGCTGGACGCGGGTGTCACCGTCGCCCTCTCCACGGACTGCAACCCGGGTTCGTCCTTCACCTCGTCGGTGCCGTTCTGCATCGCGCTGGCGGTACGGGACATGCGCATGACCCCGGACGAGGCCCTCTGGTCGGCGACGGCAGGCGGTGCGGCGGCGCTGCGCCGTGACGACATCGGCCGTCTGACGCCGGGCGCCTACGCCGACCTGGCCTTCCTCGACGCCCCGAGCCATGTGCACCTGGCGTACCGGCCGGGGGTGCCGCTGGTGTCGGAGGTCTGGCGGCGTGGGGCTCCCGTCGCATAGCGGTCGGGGCGGCGCTCACGCGGCGGCGGAACCCGCCCGCCACCGCTGCTCCTCCCGCCCCTGCTCAGGAGCGAGGAAGAGCCCGTCGCCGTACGGCGTGACCGCGTGGTCCGGGGCGATGTCCGGGCGGATCACGCCGTCGCCGTCGACCGTGAAGCGCAGGTTCATGCCGTTGCGGCCGTAGACCGACCGGCACTCCCAGATGCCGACACCTCTGTCCGTGGAGCCGCGGCTGTCGAGGCAGAAGTCGGGGTCGGCGTACGACTGGAGGACGCCGCGGTCGGTGTCGACGCGCCACATCTGGGTGCGGGACGAGGTGCAGCGGGCCGTGATGACGTCGTTGCCCTCCTCGATGTCGCCGTCGCGGATGTCCAGGCAGAGTCCCGAGTCGGCGTTCACCACCTGGGCGAAGGTGCCGTTCGGGGGGTGGGACGCGGTGTGCGTGGGAGAGGGCTTCGGGGACGAACGGGTCGGCGAAGGTGTCTTCGCGGGCCGGGAAGTCGCCGTGGGGGAAGGAGACTTGGTCCTGTGTGTGGCGGACGGCGACGGGGGCAGTGAGACCGTCGCGGTCACCGTCACCGGAGGCGGTGCCTGAGGGGTCCGTACCGAACCGGCCGTCTTCGTGGGCTCCGATCCGCCCGACATCAGCAGGAACAGCAGCAGCGGCGCCACCGCGACGCCGAGCGCGGCCGAGGCGAGGACGACGCGCCGGGAGGGCAGCCAGTCCCCACCAGCCTTCGCCTTCGAGTGAGTCGGCGTCCCGTCCGTGCCACCCATCACGTACGCCGCCCCGCCCCACGGCAGCAGCCCCTCCGCCAGCGCCTCGCGCGGGGTGTCCCGCAGGGCGCCCAGCTCCTCGTACCCGGCGGCGCAGTGCGCGCAGTGCGCCATGTGGGCCTGCAGGTCGACGCTGTAGCGCGGGTTCTCGGGGTGCGCGGCCTCCTCGATCAGCCGGCGGAAGTCCTGGCAGCGGGGGTTGCCGGAGCGGGCGAGGCGGGTCTTGAGGCAGGCCTGGCGCAGCGTCTGGAACGCGGACTCCTTGCCGTAGGTCACGTCCGGGGGCGTGGCCCCGAGGAGCATCGCGGTCCTGGTGTCGGGCTCCTCGTCGACGACGCCGTACCAGACGAGTCCCTGGACGCGGGTCGGCAGCGCCTGGAACGCGTTGAGCATCGGCGGCACGGCTCCGTCCGGGCCCGCCTCACGGAAGTGGACGAGCAGGCCGGGGTCGAGGCGGCTCCCGCGCTCGTCCATGGCCCAGGAAGCGGCCACCCGCACTGTCAGGAGCAGCAGCCGGTGGCGCCAGGGCCCCCGGGGATCGATGCCGCGCGCGGTGTCGCGGGCCGCGAGGGCGAACGCCTGGGCCGTGAGCTGCCGTGCGGCGGACTCGCCCACCGTGCACAGCCGGGCGTAC
The DNA here is from genome assembly GCF_044457265.1 of Streptomyces sp. NPDC050564. NCBI lineage: Bacteria > Bacillati > Actinomycetota > Actinomycetes > Kitasatosporales > Streptomycetaceae > Streptomyces > Streptomyces sp. NPDC050564. The sequence goes on from NZ_JBITGS010000021.1 coordinate 124,246, forward strand.
GAGAGGACCGCCGACCGGTGGCGCAGGCGTAGTTCGCGCAGCGCCGGATACGCGGTCGCGGTCTCGGCGCGCAGCAGTTCGGTGAGCCGTGCGTCCGAGACGGTGGCGAACATGCCCCTGCCCTCGGCGTCAGCTTCGTGCTCGCCCTCGTAACCGTGCCCGTCGTCCTCAGCGTCGGTCCGGCCGGCCCCAGCCATTCCCGTGCCTCCTCGCATCCCCGGTGCTCTGCCCGCCGTAGCCCTGACCTACTGGCGGGTATGGGGGTGCCCATAGTGATGGAGGTGAACCTTTGGGGAAAGGGGTTCCCGTGGGTAACCCCGTCCGATGCCAAGCTGTAACTGCGCCCGGCACCCCCTCACTTGGGGTACCGGGCGCACAACGCGACAGCGGGACGTCAGTCCTCGACCGTCAGCCCCTTCCGCAGCCGCACGAGCGTGCGCGACAGCAGCCGGGAGACATGCATCTGGGAGATGCCGAGTTCGTCGCCGATCTCGGACTGGGTCATATTGGCGACAAAGCGCAGCGAGAGGATCTGGCGGTCACGCGCCGGGAGTTCGGCTATCAGCGGCTTCAGGGACTCCACGTACTCGATGCCTTCGAGTCCGTGGTCCTCGTAGCCGATGCGGTCCGCGAGCGCGCCCTCGGAGTCGTCCTCCTCGGGCTGGGCGTCGAGCGAACTGGCCGTGTAGGCGTTGGAGGCCGCCATGCCCTCGACGACCTCGTCGTTGCTGAGACCGAGGCGTTCCGCCAGCTCTCCCACCGTCGGAGCGCGATCGAGTCTCTGGGCGAGTTCGTCGCCCGCCTTGGCCAGGTCCAGGCGGAGTTCCTGCAGCCTGCGCGGTACGCGCACGGACCATGAGGTGTCGCGGAAGAAGCGCTTGATCTCGCCGATGATGGTCGGCATCGCGAAGGTGGGGAACTCGACGCCTCGGCTCAGTTCGAAGCGGTCGATCGCCTTGATCAGGCCGATCGTGCCGACCTGGATGATGTCCTCCATCGGCTCGCTGCGGGAGCGGAAGCGGGAGGCGGCGAACTTCACCAGCGCGAGGTTGAGTTCCACGAGTGTGTTGCGCACGTACGAGTACTCGTACGTGCCTTCTTCGAGGGACTCCAGCCGCTCGAAGAGTGTTTTGGACAGGGCCCGTGCGTCCACCGGCCCCACCTCGTCGTAAGGGGGGATCTCCGGGAGTCCGTCGAGTCCGTCGAGTCCGTCGAATCCGCTGGTTCCATCGGCTTCGTCGAGGTGCTCCGGGCGTCCCAGAGGGGGTGCCGACGTCGCCGTCTGGGTCTGCGATGCGTCGAGCCGGGGTGACATGGTGTCCTCCATCGTTCTCGGCATATGGCCGCCGATGCCAATTCGTGCACTGCGGTGTGCGGCGCCTCCAAAGCCGGCCGTGTCGAATAGCTGTCTCTACTAGCCCTACCCGCTTTCGTGAGCTTGTCGCAAGTGCGTTTCATTGCTAAATGTCCGTTTTCATGGGGTTGTTCGGGTGTCAGGGGTCGTGAGGAAGGCGTAGTGTTCGAGTGCGTACATCAGCAGTCGCGACGCTCGGGAGAGAGACGGCATGGACCGCGGGACGGTCGGCAGCGCACAGTCGGGCCGGCTTCTTGTCGAGGTGCGGGAAGAGGGCTCAAGCGCCGTCGTGACCCCCGCGGGTGAGTTGGATCACCACACGGCCGATTTGTTGCGTGAGCCACTCGAGGACTGCCTCGACAAGGGGTATGCCCGTCTGGTGGTCGACTGCTCACGTCTCGAATTCTGTGATTCCACCGGGCTCAATGTGCTGCTCGGCGCCCGGCTGAAGGCCGAGGCCGCGGGTGGCGGGGTTCATCTGGCCGGGATGCAGCCGGTGGTGGCCCGGGTCTTCGAGATCACCGGGGCGGAGGCCGTCTTCACCGTCCACGAGACGCTCGACGCGGCCCTGGCCGACTGATCCGCCCGGCCCCGGCGACGTCGAAGTTGTGACTCAGTTGCCCCCATGTGATCGCCGCGTTACTTGCGTCACATCTTCCGTGCCGAATAAGTGGGTGTTCGGACGGTTCGGTCGGGCAGGAGACATCCTGAACACGTCGGCAGCGCATATGTCGGCAGCCAAAGCGGCGAACGCGCCGTTGATCCCTACGTACTGAGTACTGAGTCTTGAATCGTGAACCGGTGAATCGGTGAGGTGAAGCGCTGATGAGCACCACCCGGCCTTACTCGCCGGGCGACCGCGGCCCGGAGTCGGGTGACGGCGGCGCTTCCGGGGCGTCCGCGGACGGCGTGACGCCCGGAGACGGCGCGTCCCGGGGCGGCGTTGCCGTCCCCTCCGCAGGCCGTCAGGCCCGCAGGCTGAACTTCGACGGCGCGAGCGGAGTCGTGCCGCTCGCTCGCGACTTCACCCGTCAGGCGCTTCACGCCTGGGGCTGGCTGCCCGCCGCGAGCGCCGACCGGCGGGCCGCCGCCGAGGACGTCCTGCTGGTCGTCTCCGAGCTTGTCACCAACGCCTGTCTGCACGCCGAGGGCCCGGACGAACTCTGGATCGCCTGCGACAGCAAGGTGCTGCGCCTCGAGGTCTCCGACCGGGGCACCGGCCAGCCCGCCCCGCGCACCCCGCACCGCGCCGGACGCCCCGGCGGCCACGGGATGTTCATCGTGCAGCGGCTGTGCCTCGACTGGGGGGTCGTGCGGACTCCGGGGGTCGCGGGCAAGACCGTGTGGGCGGAGCTCGGGGCGCCCGCGTAACCGTCATCTGGGGTTACCCAGGGTTCGAACCCCTCTTCGTACGTCGCCGTATGCGCGCCGGATCTCCTCAGATCCGGCGCGCACTTTGTCTTCCCTCCACAAGACCCCGGGCGTACTTTGAGCGCCCAATCTGATGTGCCGTCAGTAAATTTCGGCGACGAGGGGACTTCGAGGTGTCGTACCGGACGTACCAGAAACGAACCGCCGCGCTCGCGTTCGCCGCGGCCCTGGCCGGCTCGGCGGTGCTGATGGCCGCCCCCGCCGCCCAGGCCGACGTGGTGAACGTCAACTACCAGTGCAAGACGCCGATCGGCGACAAGAGCGCCGTCTCGCCGATCGACATCAAGAGCGTCAAGAGCGGCAGCGGCTACAAGCTCACCATGTCCTGGCAGAAGGGCGTCTCCTCCAGTCCGGTGGAGCTGGGCAAGGGGGCGATGAAGCCGAGCGCCGTGATCAAGGTGGGTGGCGCGGACAGCGGCACGGTGCCCGTGAGCGGCCCGGCCAACGCCGCCGCGATCCCCGCCAACACTCCCATCAAGATCAGCGACTTGAGCGGCACGTACACGCCGAAGAAGTCCGGCACGGTCACCTTCACCGCGGGCGTGCTCACCATCAAGGCGCTCGGCACGACGACCACCTGCACGCCGTCGAACAATCCGAAGCCCTCGCTGACCCTCGACGTCACGGCCGCGAGCGGCGGTTCGGGATCGTCGAGTTCCGGCCAGACGCAGAGCGGTTCCGACTCCGGCGGCCAGCTCCCGCAGACCGGCCCCGAGGACTCGGCGATCGCCCTCGGCACCCTCGGCGGCACGGTGCTGCTCGCCGGCGCGGCGGGCGTGCTGTGGCTGACGCGCAGGCATCAGGCGGTACGCCGCTGAGACACCTGGTATGTCGTACGCCCACCCGTCGCCCGACCACCGCCCCTCAAGGAGGCGCTGAGCGCCGCCTCCGTATTTGGGAGCCGCTTGTGCCGTACGCACTCTCCGCTGCCCGCGTGCTGGGCCTGACCTTGGTGTTGTCGATCACGGCACCGGTGCCCCCGGCCCTGGCCGACGACGGCTGGTCCGTGGTGCCGTCCGCGAGTACAGCGGGTACGGCGGACGGTCGGCCGTACGTCTACGCGGAGGGTGCGCCCGGCACGGTCCTGCAGGACGCCGTGTCCGTGCTCAACCCGGGTGCGCGGCCGCTCACCGTCCGGCTGCGCGGCGCGGACGCCGACAACACCAAGGGCGGCGGCTTCACCGTACGGAGGAAGTCGACGGACACCGGCGCGTGGATCGGCTTCGCGCGGGAGAGGGACGGCCACCGGACGGCGGTGCGCGAGGTGTCCGTACGGGTTCCCGCGCACACCCGCGCCGACGTGCCGTTCACCCTGAGCGTCCCGGCGGGCGCGGCGCCCGGCGACCACCCCGGCGCGGTCGTCGCGAGCGGCGGCGGCCGAACCTCGGCGGTGCGGGTCCAACTGCGGGTGAGCGGACCGACGTTGTCGGCCCTCACCGTCGAGCATGTCGCCGTGCGCGCCGGCCGGATCTCGTACGAGCTGGTCAACCGCGGCACCACCGTCCTCACCCCGACGCTCGCGGTGCACGCCGACGGCGTCTTCGGCGAGCTTCTCGACCGCGCCCCGCGCACGCTGCCCCTCGAACTCCTGCCGGGCCGCCGCGTCACGCTCAGCGAACCGTGGCACGACACCCCGGCGCTGGACGCGGTCGACGTGCGGCTGACGGTGACGGCGGCGGGCGGGGCGCACGACACGGAGTCCGCGTCAGCACGGTTCGTGCCGTGGGGCGCGGTCGTGGGGACCGGGGGCGGACTCGCGGCGGCGGTGGGCGCCTGGCTGGTCCTACGACGACACAGGCGCCGTGGGCCGGGCGGCGAGGCGCGTGAGGAAGAGCCGCGTACGGAAGTCGAGTTGACGGGAGCGGTGTCGTGAGCGTCAAGGTGCGGATGGCGGCGCTGGGGGCGGTGCTCGCGCTCGTCCTGGTCCCGCTGACGGGGACGGCCGCGGTGTCCGCCGACGGGAAGCCGAGTGTGAAGCTGTCCAAGTCCCAGGCAGGAACGGGCGGTTCGATCACGGTGACCGGCAGCGGATGGCGGTCCAAGACCTTGCTGATGATGCTGATCTGCGGGCAGTCCGTGCCGTCCCGGGGCGTGATCGGCGGCACCAACTCCTGTGCCAACGCGGACGGCCGGGCCGTCACCACCGACGCGAAGGGCAGTTTCAGCAAGCGGCTGCCGGTCACCGAGCCGCCCAAGCCGTGTCCGTGCGTGGTGCACGTCGCCACGGTCACGGGGGAGAAAGCGGAGGCGGACGCCATCTTCATGGTGGCCGGGCACTCGGTCGAGCCGCTGCCGAAGGAGGAGAGCGGCGGGCGGCTCTCGGTGCTGACGGACACCCGGCTCGACGGGGCGAGCGGCCTGCTCACCTGGTTCGGCTCGCCGCCCTCCCGCAAGCTCGTCTTCACCGTCGGCAATGTCGGCACGGCTCCCGTGAAGAACCCGGTCTTCCAGGTCGGCACCTCCCACGGGGTGTTCGCCCCGCAGTGGGAGGAACAGCAGTGGCGCGGCACGATCGCGCCGGGCCGCAAGGCGCAGATCAAACTCCCCGTCGAGCTGTCGGCCGGTGCGCACGGCGACTACATGGTCTCCCTGAAGTACGGCGGCAAGGTGCTCGCCGAGCAGCCGTGGGGCGTGGGCCGCCCCTGGGGCGTGACCCTCTTCTGGATCCTGCTCTGCGTGGTCGTGCCGGGCGCGGTGTTCCGCATCGGGATGACCGTGGTGGACCGGGTGCGGCCGCACAGGTCGAACGGGCGCGGGGGCCGTCACCGGGGTCTGCACCTGCCCGAACTCGCCCTCCGTATGCCGAAGTTGAGCCCGCCACCGGCCTCCGCGCCGGTGGCGTCGAAGACCTCCACGACCCCGACCCTGCCGTGGTTCACGCCGGACAGCGATCCGGGCACCACGGAGAACGGTCAGCTCTCCGCACCGCAAGAGAACAGCCCGACGACGAAGGGAAATACGTGAGCACGCAACGGAGAGTGGTACCGGCGGCCGGACGGAGAGTGAGCGCGGCCGGGGTCGCGCTGATGCTCGGCGGCGCGGGCATCCTGCTGGGTGTGGCCGCGGCCCCGGCCCAGGCGGCCGAGGTTTCGTACAAGACGGAATGCGTTCCGCCCTCGATCTCCGGGCTCCCCCCGGTCGAGGGCACGACGAAGGTGGAGATCACCGCGCCCGCCGAGGCGAAGGTGGGCGACGAGGTCACCATCACATGGAAGTTCGTCCAGGCGGCGTCGAAGAATCCCGACGTCATCGACCTGGAGAAGGACACGGTCAAGCCGACCGGCACGCTGAAGGCGGGCGGTGCGCAGACGGCCGACATCGCCATGGAAGGGCCCCGGTCGAACCCGGCGATCCCCAAGAACAGCGACATGAAACTGTCCGACATGACGGGCAAGCTGAAACTGACGGCGGCGGGTGACGTCACGCTGACCCCGGACGCGTACAACATCAATGTCAGCAAGCCCGTGTCCACGGACACGAAGTGCACCCCCAAGGAGACGGTGCAGTCCGCGGCGACGATCAAGGTGACGGGGAGCGGCGGGAGTTCGGGCGGTACGACGGGCGGGCTTCCGACGGGGACACCGACCCTGCCGACGGGGCTGCCGACACTGCCGACGGAGCTGCCCACGGGCTCCTCCACGCCGGCGCCGAGCGCGAGCGACACCGGGGGCACCGGCGGAAGCGACGCGGGCGGCGACTCCACCGGGGGCGACAGCGGCGGCCAGACGGACTTCACCGGCAAGGAAGTCTCCATCCCCTACCAGTGCAAGACGCCCATCGGCGACAAGAGCGCCACGTCCCCGGTGCAGATCAACGCCAAGAAGAACGGCGGGAGTTTCGACCTCACCGTCCAGTTCAAGAAGTCCGTGATGGACAGCCCGGCCGACATCCCCGCGGACTCGGTCAAGCCGTCGATGGAGGTCGTGCTGGGCGGCTCCGACAAGGGCACGGTCCATGTCGAGGGCCCCACCAACGCCAAGGAGATCAAGTCGGGCGACCCGATCGAGATCCCCGACCTCACGGGCACCTACAAGCCCGGCGCCAGCGGCAGTTCGACCCTCTCCCCGGGCGTCCTGACCGTGCAGGCCCTGGGCACGACCACGACCTGCACGCCGTCCAAGACGGAGGTCTCCCTGACCCTGGACACCGCGGAACAGGCGAGCGGCGCGTCGGGGGGCGGCTCGTCCGGCTCCGGTGACACATCGTCCAGCGGGGGTCTGGCGGAGACGGGCTCCGACAGCCACGGCGCGCTCAAGGCGCTCGGACTGGTCGCGGGGACGGTGATCCTGCTAGGCGGAGCGGTCTTCACGTTCCTGCCGGGACGGCGCCTGCGCTGAGCCGTCCCCACCCATCTGCACCGCGCGGGTGCGGGGTTCGCCGTATGTGCCCCGCACCCCGGGCCCCGGAGACATAGCCTCCCGCGCATGGCAGGGGAGCTGGAAGGTGAGGCGATCGACGAGATCGCGACCGGGATCGACGAAGAGCTGATCGCACTGCGCCGCCTTCCCCGGTGGGCACGTTCGCGGTCATGCCGGGCTTCGGGGCGCCCGGCCAGGACCATTTCCAGGTCGAGCTCACCGGACCGGAGGCCGCCGCCGACGCCGAGCGGTTCGCCGCCCTGGTCGAGGGGTGGTCGACCGTCGAGTACCCGCACACGTCCGAGGCGGTCGCGCGGCTCTGGGACGACCTCCGGACACCGGACGGCCCCCTGGCCCGCTTCGTCGTCGCCGACGCCGCGCCGGCCCCGAGGGACGGGGGCGCGGTCGTACGGGTGTGGCTGCGCACCTGGCCCGACAGCGGATACGCCGGGATACGCGCCGCGGTACGGGAATCCGTGGCTTCCCTGAGCGGCGTCCGGGTCGCGCTCCCGGCGGAGCCGTTCCCCTCCATGGTGTGCTCACCCGACTTGAGCGAAGCGGGCGCCGCGTATCTGCGGGGCTCGCTCGGCGCCGACGCCGTGACGGTTCACCACGCCTCGTTCCCCTTCAACGGCGAGGACTTCGCCCTCTGCCTGCGGGACGTACCCGGAGCGATGTTCTTCCTCGGCGTCGCGAACCCGGACGCCGGATTCAACGGGACACCGCACGCCCCGCCGCGGACGAACGCGCTGTGGGCATCGCGGTCCGCGCCATGGCCGGGCTCCTGCCGAGCCGACTCGGCGCGTTGTCCCAGCCGTGAACGTGCTGGAAACCCCGAAGGGCTCCCGCACCGGGTGGTGCGGGAGCCCTTCGGACATCAGGCGTCAGCCGGCGTTACGTCAGTGGACGTCGCCCATCAGCTGCTTGACCTTCTTGCGGTACATCCACACCGCGACACCGGCGATCACGGCGAGCGTGGCCTCCAGGGCGACGATGCCCGTCTTGTTGAGGTCGACCTCGGCGATGGAGAGGAGACCGGTCGTGGCGTCACCGGCGGTGACGGCCAGGAACCAGACACCCATCATCTGGGAGGCGTACTTCGCCGGGGCCATCTTCGTGGTGACGGAGAGGCCGACCGGAGAGAGCGTCAGTTCACCGACGGTCTGCACGAAGTAGATGGCGACCAGCCACATCGCGGCGGCCTTGTGACCGCCCTCGGCGATCGTCAGCGGAGCCAGGAAGAGGAAGAAGGAGGCGCCGATCAGGATCAGACCCGACGCGAACTTCGTGGCCGTGCTCGGCTCCTTGCCGCGCTTGTTCAGCGCCAGCCACGCCCAGGCGAAGACCGGGGCGAGCGCCATGATCATGACCGGGTTGACGGACTGGTACCAGGAGACCGGGAACTCCCAGCCGAAGATGGTGTTCTCGGCGGAGGAGTCGGCGAAGATCGACATCGTCGAGCCGCCCTGGTCGTAGATCATCCAGAAGACGGCCGCGGCGACGAAGAACCAGATGTACGCGGACATCTTCGACTGCTCGGCGCGGTCCAGGTCCTTGTCCCGCTTGATGCGGCCGATGACCATGATCGGGATGATCAGACCGGCGAGCGTGATCGGGACCAGCAGCCAGTTCAACGTGTAGTGACCGGAGAAGCCGACGATCGCGTAGAAGACGACGGCGACGGCGGCCCACAGCGCGGACTTGCGCAGCGTCGCGGCCTTCTCCTCGGCGGACAGCGGGGTGGGGACCTCGTGCGAGCGGGCGCTGAGGTGACGGCCGCCGAGCAGGTACTGGGCGAGGCCGAGGGCCATGCCGAGCGCGGCGAGCGCGAAGCCCAGGTGCCAGTTCACGTTCTCACCGACGGTGCCGATGATCAGCGGCGCGGCGAAGGCACCGAGGTTGATGCCGATGTAGAAGAGGGTGAAGCCACCGTCACGGCGCGCGTCGTCCGGGCCGTCGTAGAGGTGGCCGACCATCGTGGAGATGTTGGCCTTCAGCAGACCGGAACCGATCGCGACGAGGCCGAGGCCGCCGTAGAAGGTGCCGGACGAGGGCAGAGCCAGCGTGAGGTGGCCCAGCATGATGATCACACCCGCGACGGCGACCGTCTTGCGGGGGCCGAGGACACGGTCGGCGAACCAGCCGCCCGGCAGCGCGAGCAGGTACACGAGCGAGAGGTACACCGAGTAGATCGCGGTCGCGGTGGCCGCGCTCAGGTGCAGGCCGCCCGGTGCCACCAGGTACAGCGGGAGCAGTGCCTTCATGCCGTAGTAGGAGAAACGCTCCCACATCTCGGTCATGAAGAGAGTGGCCAGTCCGCGGGGGTGGCCGAAGAAGGTCTTCTCGGAACCGGGGGTGCCCGGGGTGACCGAGTCCTTCGTCAGGCTGGACGCCATGGTCGTTCCTTGCTGGTCGGGACGCGCTGCTTGAGCGTCGCGCGCCCGGTGGGGGGGCGGCCGGCACCGGCGGGGTACGACCATCCACCCCCACGCCCACGGGGATTCCGCTCCGGATTGCGAAGCGGTGGACGGCGACCACCGGGATCCACGCCCTTCACGCGTCAGCGCGCTCGGGCCCGGCCACAGGTCATTCCTTTCAAGGCTGGCGAACACCAGCCCGCACACAAAAGAGACCTTCAGCGTCGAACACTCGCCAAAGGTCCCGGTGTGGTGCTACAGGCGTCTGGTCACCATACGACATGTCAATGCCGCATATGGAAGGACTTGAGACATGGATCACAGGCGATCATGGAACCGGGGACGCCTATTCGAAGGTGCTTACCAGGATCGCATCCCACAGCCGCAGGTAAGAATCACACTGGTGGCGGGTGTGAATCACGGAGGCCGATCGCCCCACAGCACTTGTCCGTGGCGGACTACCATCACCCCATGACCCGAGTACTGCTCGCCGAGGACGACGCGTCCATCTCGGAGCCGCTGGCCCGCGCATTGCGCCGGGAAGGCTACGAGGTCGAGGTGCGCGAGGACGGACCCACCGCGCTCGACGCCGGAATGCAGGGCGGCGTCGACCTGGTCGTTCTGGACCTGGGCCTGCCCGGCATGGACGGCCTGGAGGTGGCCCGCCGGCTGCGTTCCGAGGGCCACACCGTCCCGATCCTCATCCTGACCGCGCGCGCCGACGAGGTGGACACCGTCGTCGGCCTCGACGCGGGCGCCGACGACTACGTCACCAAGCCGTTCCGGCTCGCCGAACTCCTCGCCCGGGTACGGGCGCTGCTGCGACGCGGCGCCGCCGAGCCGCAGCAGCCGCCCGCCACGCACGGGGTGCGCATCGACGTCGAGTCGCACCGCGCGTGGATGGGCGACGAGGAACTCCAGCTCACGGCCAAGGAGTTCGACCTGCTGCGGGTCCTCGTCCGTGACGCCGGACGCGTCGTCACCCGTGACCAGCTCATGCGCGAGGTCTGGGACACCACGTGGTGGTCGTCGACCAAGACCCTCGACATGCACATCTCCTGGCTCCGCAAGAAGCTGGGCGACGACGCGGCGAACCCTCGCTACATCGCGACGGTACGAGGCGTGGGTTTCCGCTTCGAGAAGAGCTGACGTCCCGCTTCTCCGTCAGGTCTGGGGCTGCGCCCCAGACCCCGCCGGGTCGTTCCTCGGCCGCGGTTGGGTGGGGGCTGGTCGCGCAGTTCCCCGCGCCCCCTGTGGGGCGGGGCCTGGCAGCACTGGCCCGTCCGGCGATCGAGGACGAGGCCGTTCAGGCCGAAGGGGGGTCCGGGGGCGCAGCACCCAGGGATGGGATGGGTAGGGAAGGCGCGGGCGAAAACCGGACCCGCGGCACGATGCCCGCACCCACCCCGTCCAGGCCCGGCGCAGCGTCAGGGCACACTGGACCACGTACAGCCACCTGCCCGGAGGGCCCCGTGCGTCGCCGTCTCATCCAGTCCACGCTCGCCGTCGTGCTCGTGGTGATCGCCGTCTTCGGCGTATCCCTCGTCATCGTCGAGACCCGCACGATCAGCAACAGCGCCCAGGAGCGGGTGGACTCCGAGGCCCTGCGACTGGCGAGCATCGTGGACAGCCGCATCCTCGGCGACGAGAACATCACCGCGGCGGTCTTCAAGAACCAGGTCGCGGACCAGCGCTACGCCATGATCAGGATCCCCGGCCGCCCGCCCATCGAGGTCGGCACGGAGCCCACCGGCGACGTCATCCACTCCACCGCCAAGGGCGAGGAGGGCGAGACCGTCACCGTCGAGGAGCCGCGCTCGTCGGTGACCCGCGAAGTCGGCCGTACGCTCCTGATCATCGGTGCCGTCGCCCTGCTCGCGATCGTCGCCGCCGTGCTGCTCGCGGTGCGCCAGGCCAACCGCCTGGCCTCCCCGCTCACCGACCTCGCCGAGACCGCGGAACGGCTCGGCTCCGGCGACCCCCGCCCGCGCCACAAGCGGTACGGCGTCCCGGAGCTGGACCGCGTCGCCGACGTTCTGGACGGCAGCGCGGAGCGCATCGCGCGGATGCTCACCGCCGAGCGCCGCCTCGCGGCCGACGCCTCCCACCAGCTCCGTACGCCCCTCACGGCGCTCTCCATGCGGTTGGAGGAGATCACGCTCACCGACGATCCGGACACGGTGAAGGAGGAGGCGACGATCGCGTTGACGCAGGTCGAGCGCCTCACGGACGTCGTCGAACGTCTGCTCACCAATGCCCGCGACCCGCGCACCGGCTCCGCCGTCTCCTTCGACCTCGACGAGGTCATCAAGCAGCAGCTGGAGGAGTGGCGCCCCGCCTACCGCAGCGCGGGCCGCGCCATCGTCAGCTCGGGCAAGCGGCACCTGCGGGCGGTCGGCACACCGGGCGCGGTCGCGCAGGTCCTGGCGGCGCTGATCGAGAACTCCCTCATGCACGGCGGCGGCACCGTCGCCCTGCGCACCCGAGTGACCGGCAACCAGGCCGTCGTCGAGGTCACGGACGAGGGCCCCGGCGTCCCCACCGACCTGGGCGCACGGATCTTCGAGCGCACGATCAGCGGCCGCAACTCCACGGGGATCGGGCTCGCCGTCGCCCGCGACCTGGCGGAGGCCGACGGGGGCCGCCTGGAGATGCTCCAGGCCCAGCCGCCGGTCTTCGGCCTGTTCCTCTCCCGCACGCCCCTGAAGAGGCCCCCCGCAACAGAGGAAGACGAGCGCACGGTCCGGTAACCCCACCCGCGCCCGGCCTCGACCGAGCCTCGGTGAGCCCCGGCCTCGACTGAGACGCGCAAGCCACGGCGCGGCTGCGCGGCAGCGTCCTGCCTGGCTATGGCTGAGGCCGCGGCTCAGGCCTGCCCGGCAGTGCCGTGGTGCGGTCGCTCGGAACCACCACGGCCGTCCCGCAGAGCCCCCCTCACGAGGCTCGGGCTTCGCACCCGGTCGGCCCGCCCGCCCGAGTCGACCTCGCGAGGTTCGAGCGCGGCTCCCGCCGCCGCCCATCGAGGCCCACCCCATGACCTACCCGCACGGGTGGGTCGGTGGGAAACCCGCCGCGGAGCGGCGGAGAAGCGGCGAAGAAGCGGCGGAGCGCCGGGAAGCGGGTGGTCGCGGAGCGGCGAAGAAGCCGGCGGCCGCGAAGGAGCCGAATCGCTTCAGTTCACCTTGGCCCGCGGCCGAGGCTTCGCCCCCGCGTCGAGGAACGATTCCGCACTGGCCACAGCCTCCCGCGCCGGCAGCGCCCGGAACACCCATGTGCGGTACGACCAGAACCGGAACAGCGTCGCGACCCCGATGCCGAGGAACTTGAAGACGTTGCTCTGCAGCGGGGTGTCCCAGCCGAACCCGTACGTCGCCGCGTACAGCACGCCGTTCTCGATGACCAGCCCCACCACGCTGAACAGCAGGAAGAGCGTCAGCTCCTTGGTGCGGCCACCCTTGTCGCGGTCCCGGTAGGTGAAGTAGCGGAACCCGATGTAGTTGAAGACGATCGCGACGACGGTGGCGATGACACTGGCCCGCACGACCTGCAGCCCGGTGACATGGCGTACGAGGTTGAACACGAGCAGGTTGACGAGCAGCCCCGCCCCACCGACCGCACCGAACTTGGCGATCTCCCTGAAGAGCAGGTCGAACCGGCGGCGAACCGCGCTGCGAGGCCTCACAGGAGACCCCGAAGAAGCACTGCCCATGGTGTCGCCAGCCCCCGTCGGTGGGTACGTCGGTCGAAGTACGTCAACCCCGCCATGCTAACCAGCGGCTCTCTCCGCCGCCTGTGCACGGGCTCACAGGTAAGAAAACAGGCGGTCACAGGCTCGGAAATTACGGCGTAAGGGCACGGAAATCGGCCACCGTGGCGCGGCCGATACTCTTGGAGCGTGACGTTCCCGGTAGTCGGCATGGTCGGCGGGGGCCAGCTCGCTCGTATGACACACGAGGCGGGCATCCCGCTCGGCATCAAGTTCAAGCTCCTCAGTGATACCCCTCAGGATTCCGCGGCGCAGGTCGTCAGCGATGTCGTCATCGGCGACTATCGCGACCTCGACACGCTGCGTGACTTCGCGCGGGGCTGCGACGTGATCACCTTCGATCACGAACACGTACCCACCGAGCATCTGCGGGCCCTGGAGGCGGACGGCATCCCCGTCCGCCCGGGACCCGATGCGCTCGTGCACGCCCAGGACAAGGGCGTGATGCGCGCGAAGCTCGACGAGATCGGTGTGCCCTGCCCACGGCACCGCATCGTGAGTGACGTCGCCGACGTCGCCGCGTTCGCGGCGGAAGGCCTCGCAGAAGGTGCCGAGGGCGACGGTTTCCCGATCATCCTCAAGACGGTCCGCGGCGGCTACGACGGCAAGGGCGTCTGGTTCGTCCGGTCGATCGAGGACGCGGCCGACCCCTTCCGCGCCGGCGTCCCCGTCCTCGCCGAGGAGAAGGTCGACTTCGTACGGGAGCTCGCGGCGAACGTCGTCCGCTCCCCGCACGGCCAGGCGGTCGCGTACCCCGTCGTCGAGTCCCAGCAGGTCGACGGCGTCTGCGACACGGTGATCGCTCCCGCCCCCGGCATAGCGGAGGAGCTCGCCCTCAAGGCCGAGGAGCTCGCCCTGCGCATCGCCAAGGAGCTCGGCGTGGTCGGCCACCTGGCCGTCGAGCTCTTCGAGACGGCGGACGGCCGCATCCTCGTCAACGAACTGGCCATGCGCCCGCACAACTCGGGCCACTGGACCCAGGACGGCGCGATCACCTCCCAGTTCGCCAACCATGTCCGCGCGGTCCTCGACCTCCCCCTCGGCGACCCGCGCCCGCGCGCCAAGTGGACGGTCATGGCGAACGTCCTCGGCGGCGACTACCCGGACATGTACTCCGCGTACCTGCACTGCATGGCCCGCGACCCCCAGCTGAAGATCCACATGTACGGCAAGGACGTGAAGCCCGGCCGCAAGGTCGGCCACGTCAACACTTACGGCGACGACCTGGACGACGTCCTTGAGCGTGCCCGCCACGCAGCCGGTTACCTGAGAGGCACGATCACAGAATGAGCCCCGTTGTAGGCATCGTCATGGGGTCGGACTCCGACTGGCCCGTCATGGAAGCCGCCGCGCAGGCCCTCGACGAGTTCGAGATCCCGTACGAGGTCGACGTCGTCTCGGCGCACCGCATGCCGCACGAGATGATCGCGTACGGCGAGCAGGCCGCCGAGCGCGGGCTCAAGGCGATCATCGCCGGCGCGGGCGGTGCCGCCCACCTGCCCGGCATGCTCGCGTCGGTCACCCCGCTGCCCGTCATCGGCGTGCCCGTCCCGCTGAAGTACCTCGACGGCATGGACAGCCTGCTGTCGATCGTGCAGATGCCGGCCGGTGTCCCGGTCGCGACCGTCTCGGTCGGCGGCGCGCGCAACGCGGGCCTGCTGGCCGCCCGGATGCTCGCCGCGCACGACGAGGAGCTCCTCGGCCGGATGCGGGAGTTCCAGCAGGAGCTGAACGACCAGGCCACCGAGAAGGGCAAGAGGCTGCGCACCAAGGTCGAGGGCGCGGGCAACGGCTTCGGCTTCGGGAAGTGACGCGGATGTCGTCCCTCGATGAGGCCCGCGCACTTCTGGCCGACTTTCCCGTCGTCGACGGCCACAACGACCTGCCCTGGGCCCTGCGCGAGCAGGTCCGCTACGACCTCGACGCCCGAGACATCGCCGCCGACCAGAGCGCGCACCTGCACACGGACCTGGCGCGCCTGCGCGCGGGCGGCGTGGGCGCCCAGTACTGGTCGGTGTACGTCCGCTCGGACCTGCCCGGCGCGGTCACGGCCACGCTCGAACAGATCGACTGCGTACGGCAGTTGATCGACCGCCACCCCGCGGAGCTGCGCGCCGCGCTGACGGCCGCCGACATGGAGGCGGCACGGGCGGAGGGCCGTATCGCCTCGCTGATGGGCGCGGAGGGCGGGCACTCGATAGACAACTCCCTCGGCGCACTGCGGAGGCTGTACGCGCTGGGCGTCCGCTATATGACGCTCACCCACAACGACAACATCGCGTGGGCGGACTCGGCCACCGACGTCCCCGCCGTGGGCGGTCTGTCGGCCTTCGGCCGTGAGGTCGTCCGGGAGATGAACCGCGAGGGCATGCTCGTGGACCTCTCGCACGTGGCCGCGGCGACGATGCGGGACGCGCTGGACACCTCCGTCGCGCCGGTCATCTTCTCCCACTCCTCCTCGCGCGCGGTGTGCGACCACCCGCGCAACATCCCGGACGACGTGCTGGAGCGGCTGCCCGCCAACGGGGGAGTGGCGATGGTGACGTTCGTACCGAAGTTCGTCCTCCAGGCGGCAGTCGACTGGACGGCCGCGGCCGACGAGAACATGCGCGCGAACGGCTTCCACCACCTCGACACCACCCCCGAGGCGATGAAGGTCCACCGCGTCTTCGAGGAGTTGAACCCGCGCCCCATCGCCACGGTGGCGACGGTCGCCGACCACCTCGACCACATGCGTGAGGTCGCCGGGATCGACCACGTCGGCATCGGCGGCGACTACGACGGCACGGCCTTCACCCCGGACGGCCTGGGCGACGTCTCCGGCTATCCGAACCTGATCGCCGAACTGCTGGACCGCGGCTGGTCGTCCACCGATGTGGCCAAGCTGACCTGGCGGAACGCCGTACGGGTGCTGGGCGCGGCCGAGGACGTGTCCCGCGATCTCCGGGCGAAGCGGGGCCCGTCGAACGCGACGCTGGAGCAACTGGACGGCTGAGTGCGCAGGGCGGCATGCCCGGTGGGCTGGGCGTACCCCCAAACGCCCCGCCCACCAGGAAGCCCCGCGGGCTCCGTGCAACGGTGGCGATACTGCGATCACCGTCCACCCCACGGAGCCCGTCATGGCAGAACTGCAGGACGAACTGCACGCCACCGCCGAGGTGGAAGAGCTCGACCGGCCCGTTGCCTGGCCGGAGGCGGAGTCCCTGGAGACCACGGAGACCGACCGGGGGACGGACCCGCTTAAGCGGGCCCACGCCTTCCTCGCCGGCCACCCCGTCGCCGACGGCTACAGCGGTTTGCCCTGGGCGCTGCGCCACCTGCCGTGGTTCGACCTGGAGCTGGGCGAGAGCGCCGTGGACACGGATGTGCCGAGGCTGCGGGAAGGGCACGTGGGTGCGCTCTTCTGGTCGCTGCACCTGCCCGAGGGGCTCGCCGGGGAACGGGCCGTGGGCGCCACCCTGGAGCAGCTGGACCTGGTGAAGACGGTGGTCCGGGCGCACCCCGAGGGACTGCGCATGGCGCACAGCGCCGCCGAGATCACCGACGCCCAGTACTGCGGCCGCGTCGCCGTCGTGCTCGGCCCCGCCCGTGCCGACGCGCTCGGCGACTCGCTCGGCATCCTGCGCGCCCTGCACACGCTCGGCCTGCGCA
Organism: Streptomyces sp. NPDC050564; assembly: GCF_044457265.1. NCBI lineage: Bacteria > Bacillati > Actinomycetota > Actinomycetes > Kitasatosporales > Streptomycetaceae > Streptomyces > Streptomyces sp. NPDC050564. Next base: position 141,223 of record NZ_JBITGS010000021.1, read on the forward strand.
TCCTCACGCTGTCGGGTGCGTCCTGGGCGAGCGAGGCGGGCCTGACCCGGTTCGGCGAGGAGGTGCTTCGCGAGATGAACCGCCTGGGCGTGCTCGCCGACCTCTCCGACACCTCGGAGGCCACGATCAGCCGTGCCCTCGCGGTCTCCAAGGCCCCGGTTCTGTTCACCCGCTCCGCGGCCTGGGCGCTGCGCCCCCATCCGGCCAACCTTCCCGACGACGTTCTCGTCGCACTGGGCGCCGCCAAGGGGCTGTGCCTCGTCCCGCTCACGGCCGAGCAGACCGGTCCGTCCGTGCGGGACGTCGCCGACCACCTCGACCACGTCCGCGCCCTCGCCGGTGCGGAGTGCGTCGGCCTCTCGGGGACGTACGACTCCGGAGTGGCCCATCCGCAGGACCTGGCCGACGCGTCCTGCTATCCGTACCTGATCGCCGAACTGTTCTCCCGCGGCTGGTCCGAGACCGATCTCGCGCTGCTCACCCGGGGCAATGTCCAACGGGTGCTGCGCAGCGCGGACTTCACGGCCCGCGCCGCCCAGCAGCGCCGCGAGCCGTCGACCTCGAAGATCGCCGAGCTGGACGGATAGCCGGCCGTTACGAGTGGCCCATGACGAGTGGTTCGGTAGGAGCGGTGGCCCGTGGCGGGTGGCCGATCACGGGTGGCTCATGACGGGTGGTCGGTCAAGGGTGGTCGATCACGGGTGCTCGATCCTGCACAGGCAGAACGGATGGCCCGCCGGATCGGCGTACACCTGGAAATCCTTCTTCTCCCGGTCCTCCAGGTCCAGCGGCCGCGCCCCCAGCGCCAGCACCTTCTCGTGGGCCGCGTCGACCTCCGCCCAGGTGACCCCGGCGTCGAAGTCGATATGGAACTGCTGCGAGTTCCGGTCGGCCCGCGGCCACTCCGGCGGGGTGTGGCCGTCCGCCCGCTGGAAGGCCAGCCGCGGCCCGTCAGGAATCCGGAGCACCACCCAGTCGTCGTCCTCGGCCTGGGGGGTGCCGCCGCCCACCCGGGCGTAGAAGTCGGCGAGCGCGCGCGGGTCGGGGCAGTCGATCACGACGGAACGAAAACGTGCCACAGCCGGCATGAGTCCTCCAGGGTCAGCAGGCGCAGAGACAGAACGGGTGCCCTGCCGGGTCGGCGTACACACGCCAGGAACGCGACCGGTCGTCGGCGTCCAGCGGCTTGGCGCCGAGCGTGAGCACGCCCTGCTCCGCCGTGTCCAGGTCGTCGACGGTCAGGTCCAGATGGAACTGCTGTGATGCGGCGGGCGCGGGCCACTTCGGCGGTACGTGACCCGGTGCCGCCTGGAAGGCCAGCGACTGCCCGCCGGGCACCTTCAGGTCCACCCAGTCTCCCTCGCCCTCGACGGTGCCGCCCAGCACCTCGGCGTAGAACCCGGCCAGCGCGCGCGGGTCGGGACAGTCCAGGACGACGACGCCCAGTTCGGCGAGAGCCATGACTTCCTCCTAGGGGGACTCGGATACCCGTGTACCGCTTGTTACCTATAGGCCGCCTCAAGCGGTAACTAGCGTTACTGCATGCTCCCGCATTGGAGGTAACGTCGCAAGCATGAGTGAGAGATCGCCCGCACCCGGGGGGCTGGCCCTGGTGGAGGCCCTGGTGAACACCGTGGACCTGGAGTCGGGCGCCGACACGCTGGACACGGTCGAGGGGCGTGCCGCGTTCGGCGTCGCGGAGCGGGACGTGGCCGACGTACGAGAGCTGCGCGAGTCCCTGCGGGCCGTGTGTCTGGCGCACGCCGGCCACGCCCCGCACCGCGAGGTGACGCCCCTGGGCGAGCTGCTTGCGCGGGCGCCGCTGTATGTGGCGGTCGACGAGCGGGACGGCTCGGCGGCCCTCGCCCCGGCTGACGCGGGCCCGCTGCTCTCCCGCGTCGCGGCGGCCGTGGCGGAGGCGCTCACGGCGGGCACCTGGCTCCGCCTCAAGGCCTGCGAACTGCCTGAGTGCCATTGGGTGTACTACGACCGCAGCCCGGCCGGCCGGGGCCGCTGGTGCTCGATGGCGGTGTGCGGCGCGCGCGCGAAGATGCGGCGGTACCGCGCCAAGGGGTCGTAGGACAACGGGAGTCGGGCGCCAACCGCTCGACGCACAGCGAAGTGGGGCAGAATGCAAGGGGCGCCGGTCCGGCCGACTGAGCCTCGGCCGGACCGGCGTCGTGCGTGTGGGTGTCAGGCCGACCGAGCCTCGGCCTGACCGGAGTGGTGCGTGCGCGTCGCCGCGCCGCGCGACCAGCAGACTGTACGCGTCACGTGACCAGCAGGCGGTTGAAGAACGAGCGGTAGTGGCGCAGTGCCAGGCGCAGGTCCTCGGTGTCCGCCTGCTCGCCCCGATTCCACTGTCCCTCCAGTTCCTGTTTGTGATCGGCGAAAGTGGCAGCGAGCCTCTGCATCACGTCCGCGACCAAGGCGTCGGCGGTGTTCACGGCGTCGCGCGGATCGTCGACGAACTTGCTCTGCACCTCCTGCCAGCGGGCGCGGAACCCTTCCTCGTCCTCCTCGCTGAGGAGTTGGGGAATCTCGTCCTCGGCCCCCGTGTCCGAGCCGCGGGCCTCGTCCCGGGCGCCGGAGCTGTCGGTCGTGGGGCCGGAGTCGGCCTTCGTGTCCTCGGCCGCCGGGCGGGAGGCGGCTTCCACGTCCTCGGCCGGGGGGCCGGACTCGGCTTTCACGTCCTCGCGTTCGGCGGATTCGCCCGCCAAGGTCGTGCCTTCGCCAGGGAAGGTCGGCACTTCGGACCGCGTGCTCGCCGTGTCGTCCGTGTCGGCCGTCCTCCGGTCACGGGGCTGGGCGATGTCGTCGGTGGACAGGCCGCTCTCGGTGGCGGCGTCCGGTATGTCGTGACGTTGCATCTCTTCTCCGTTCCTGCGGTCGCCGAGCCGATCAGGCCCGGGCGTGGCGGGCTCGGCCTCCATTGGAGAGCAGTTCTTCGAAGAGGGCGCGGTAGTGCACCATGGCGCCCCGCAGTTGCTCCGTGGTCGCCTGGTGTCGCACGCTCAGTTCGTCCACCTCATGAGCGGCCCGGTAGTGCTCCAGGGTGCGGCCGTGCTCGACCGAGAGGTCCTTGAGCTGCTGCTCGAAGTGCTGGGTCGGATAGCCGCGTTCGTCCATCAGAGAGGTCACCAGGCGGTCCGCGTCGTGCACGGCGCCCTCCGGGTGGTCCACGAAGTCCTCCTGCACGCTGGTCCAGTCCCGGGCGTACCGATCCCTGACGCTGCTGTCCAGCGGCTTGATGTCCAGCGAGTCGTGCCGCTTCTCGCGGGCCCTGAGTTCGCGTTCGCCGGCCATGCGGCTGTCGGCGTCCTCCACCGTCCGCTCGTACTCCGGACCGAAGCGCTCCCGCAGCTTCCGGCGGCGCACGAACAGCGCAGCCGCCACGGCGGCCAGGGCAATCACCACCACGATGGGAATGATGATTGCCAGAAGTGTCCCTGTTGACATCGGGCGGAACCTCCTCACGGGGGCAGAATGTGCCCCTATTTATGCCGAATTCCCCCGACTTTTCGACTAAAACGAAATAATCAAAGGGGAGTACGCCCTCGCCCCGGCGACCGCCCGGGCTCGGCAGGCTCGGGTGCGGCGCGCAGTTCGCCGATCACGGACCAGGCGACCGACACCATCGGGACGGCCACGACCGCGCCGATCACGCCGGCCAGGATGCCGCCGGCGATGACGGAGACGGCCACCACCACGGGGTGCAGCCTGACCGCCCAGCTCAGCACCAGCGGATGCAGCACGTGTCCTTCGAGCTGACCGATGACGACGATCAGGGCGAGCACCGCGAGGGCGATGACCGGTCCCCGTGAGGCCAGGGCGACGACCGTGGCCACGGCCAGCGCGATGGGCGACCCCACCAGCGGGATGAAGGCGAGGAAGAACTCCAGCAGCGTCAGCGGCAGCGCCAGCGGCACGCGCAGCGCGAACAGGGCGATCCCGACCAGTACGGCATTGGTGGCCGCCACGATGATGATGCCCCGCGTGTAGCCGGCGAACGTGCGCCACGCCGCCCGTCCCGTGCGCGCCCACGGGTCCCGCGCGCCCTCCGGCAGCAACTCCTGGAACCAGTGCCAGAACTGGTCCCCGGAATGAATGAAGAACAGGGAGCAGAACAGCGCGAGCACCCCGGTGGTGAGCACTTCCACCAGCCGCCCGGCGCCGCTGAGCGCGGAGCTGATCAGGAGGGAACGGTGCTCCGAGATGTACTTGGCCAGCTTGCCCTGGAGATCCGACACCACCGCATGGCTCAGGTGGAAGGGGGAGCCCTCCAGCCATCGTTCGATCCGCCCGATGCCCCCGGAGAACTCCTCTCCCAGCTTGCCCGATTCTCCCGCCACCAGACTTCCGACGAGCGCCAGCAGCCCCAGCACCACCACCAGGCTCCCCACGACGCTCACCGCGACCGCCGCGGGCCTCGGCAGCCACCGCGCCAGCAGATTGGCCGGCGGACGCAGCACCGAGGTCACCACCAGTGCGAGGAACAGCGCCACCGCGACCAGTTGCAGCCGCCCGAGGATGGTGAAGCCCGCGTACACGGCCGCCCCGAGCACGAGCAGCCGCCATGCGTACGCCGCGGCCACCCGCAGCCCGTGGCCCACGGTCCTGGCCGCGCTGTCGCGGTCCCGGGCGCACCGCGTCGCCGCCCCGGCCGTACGGGCCTGTGCCACCGCTCCCACCCCGCGGGCGGGCCGGCTCCCCAGCACGGTGAACCGCATCCGTCGTCCGCCGCGACCGGAGCCGGGGTCCGCGCCGGTGTCCGCGCCGGGCGAGTCCGGCCGTGGGCGCGAACGACGCGATCCGTCGCTCACCTGTGGGTCACCGCCTCCCGTCGGCGGGATCACGCTGCTACGCGTTCCCGAAGGTGCACCTTCGAACACAAGGGGCGTCAGGGACAGCGTGGGGCGGCAGGAGGAGTCGGGCGAGCCGGGGATGCCCGGCCGTACGCCATCCGGCCCCCTGGAGTCGGCCGATCGGTGACGGGACGTCGATCGGCGGCGGGGCCGCGGCGGTGTGGCCGGCTACGCGGTGGGTCGCCCCATCGCCCGGTAGGTCCACCCGGCCCGGCGCCACACCTCCGGGTCGAGGGCGTTGCGTCCGTCCAGGAGCACCCGGACCGAGGCCGCCTCGCCGAGCACCGCCGGGTCCAGCTCACGGAACTCGCGCCACTCGGTCAGGTGCAGGACGACGTCGGCGCCGCGCACGGCCTCGACGGCGGAGTCGGCGTACCCGAGCGTCGGGAACAGGCGCCGCGCGTTCGCCATGCCCTTCGGGTCGTAGACGGTGACCTGGCCGCCCTGCAGGTGGATCTGTCCGGCGACGTTCAGCGCCGGCGAGTCCCGTACGTCGTCCGAGTCCGGCTTGAAGGTCGCGCCGAGCACGGCGACCCGCTTGCCGAGGAAGGAGCCGCCGCCGAGCGCCTCGCGGGCCATCTCCACCATCTGGCCGCGGCGCCGCATGTTGATGGAGTCGATCTCGCGCAGGAAGGTGAGCGCCTGGTCGGCACCGAGCTCACCGGCACGGGCCATGAAGGCACGGATGTCCTTGGGCAGACACCCGCCGCCGAACCCGATCCCGGCGCGCAGGAACTTCTTCCCGATCCGCTCGTCGTGCCCGATGGCCTCGGCGAGCTTGGCGACATCGCCGCCGGCGGCCTCGCACACCTCGGCCATGGCGTTGATGAAGGAGATCTTGGTGGCGAGGAAGGAGTTCGCGGAGGTCTTCACCAGCTCGGCGGTCGGGAAGTCGGTCACCACGAACGGCGAGCCCTCGGCGACCGGTGTCGTGTACACCTCGCGCAGCAGCTTCTCGGCGCGCTCGCTGCGCACGCCCACGACGATCCGGTCGGGGTGCAGCGTGTCGTTCACGGCGAAGCCCTCGCGCAGGAACTCCGGGTTCCAGGCGAGTTCGGCGTCCTCACCAGCGGGCGAGAGCTCGACGAGCGTCCTGGCCAGCCGGTCCGCCGAGCCGACGGGCACGGTGGACTTGCCGACGACGAGGGCGGGCCCCGTCAGATGCGGCGCGAGCGACTCGAAGGCCGAATCGACGTACGACATGTCACAGGCGTACTCGCCGTGCTTCTGCGGCGTATTCACGCAGACGAAGTGGACGTCGCCGAATTCCCCGACCTCGGCCCAGTCCATGGTGAACCGAAGCCGCCCGGTGGACCCCTCGATCCCCGCCACATGTTTGCGCAGCAGCTCCTCGAGCCCGGGCTCGTACATCGGGACTTCGCCCCGCTGGAGCATCTCGATCTTTTCGGGGACGACGTCGAGCCCCAGCACCTCGAAACCGAGCTCGGCCATGGCGGCGGCGTGTGTGGCGCCGAGATAGCCGGTGCCGATCACGGTGATCTTGAGGGCCATGGGTGCTCCAGATAATCAGGTGTCGGGGCGTCAGCGCCGTCGTTGAGGGGTGGTGGTCGGGTGACGGGTGAGCTTACGGCCGTGGGTGCGGTGCCCGAGCATAGTCGGGGCCTGCGGGGCGACCTCACCGGGCAGATCTCGCCGTGTCTTTCCGGTGCTTTTCCCTTTGTCGCCAAGCTCACGTATCACTCGGGTGGGCGGACCCCTAAAATTTGGGTTACTTAACGGTAGTTAGCGCCACCATCACAGCATCCTTGGAGCGTGAGAGACCTTGGCCGGATCGGCTGATTTCGACCTGTACCGCCCGTCCGAGGAGCACGACATGCTCCGGGACGCGATCCGCTCGCTGGCTGAGGCGAAAATCGCGCCGTACGCCGCAGCGGTGGACGAGGAAGCCCGTTTCCCCCAGGAGGCCCTGGACGCACTGGTCTCCTCCGACCTGCACGCGGTGCACGTACCGGAAACCTACGGCGGCGCGGGCGCCGACGCGCTGGCCACGGTGATCGTGATCGAGGAGGTGGCGCGGGTCTGCGCGTCCTCCTCCCTGATTCCCGCGGTGAACAAGCTGGGCTCGCTCCCCGTGATCCTCTCGGGCTCCGAGGACCTGAAGAAGAAGTACATGACGCCCCTGGCCCAGGGCGACGGGATGTTCTCGTACTGCCTCTCCGAGCCGGACGCGGGCTCGGATGCGGCGGGCATGAAGACGAAGGCGGTCCGCGACGGCGACTCCTACGTCCTGAACGGCGTGAAGCGCTGGATCACCAACGCTGGCGTGTCCGAGTACTACACGGTCATGGCCGTGACGGACCCGACGAAGCGCTCGAAGGGCATCTCGGCGTTCGTCGTGGAGAAGTCGGACGAGGGTGTCTCCTTCGGCGCCCCGGAGAAGAAGCTCGGCATCAAGGGCAGCCCCACGCGCGAGGTCTACCTGGACAACGTCCGCATCCCCGCGGACCGCATGATCGGCGAGGAGGGCACGGGCTTCGCCACCGCGATGAAGACCCTGGACCACACCCGCATCACGATCGCCGCCCAGGCGCTGGGCATCGCGCAGGGCGCCCTCGACTACGCCAAGGGCTACGTCCAGGAGCGCAAGCAGTTCGGCAAGCCGATCGCCGACTTCCAGGGCATCCAGTTCATGCTCGCCGACATGGCGATGAAGATCGAGGCCGCCCGCCAGCTGACGTACGCGGCGGCTGCCAAGTCCGAGCGCGGCGACGCCGACCTCACCTTCCAGGGCGCGGCGGCCAAGTGCTTCGCCTCGGACGTGGCCATGGAGGTCACGACGGACGCGGTCCAGCTCCTCGGCGGCTACGGCTACACCCGCGACTACCCGGTCGAGCGCATGATGCGCGACGCCAAGATCACCCAGATCTACGAGGGCACGAACCAGGTCCAGCGCATAGTGATGGCCCGCAACCTCCCGTAACTCACCACTCGGGCAGGGCACTTGAGGGGCACTCTCCGGAGTGCCCCTTTCCCTTGCCCGCCCCCCGCGACAACGAGACGACGGGGCGGATCAGTCCTTCGTCCCCCACACCCACGGGAAGCCGAAACCGTACGCGCGGTCCATCAGCTCCTGGACCGAACTGCGCCGCGTGCCGGTGTACCAGCAGACCTCGCGGCGGACCGTGAGCCCGCCCGGCCCGGGCGACGCCAGCGCGATGGCGCAGCCCGTGGCACCGTCGGGGGAGTCGTCCAGGGCGATGCGGAAGCCGCCGGCCGGAGCGGTGACCGTGGCCGTGGCGCCCAGACGCCGGAAGTCCACCGCACCCTCGTACACATAGACGTAGAAGAGCAGCTGCCGGAAGTGCTCGCGCCGGTCCAGGTTGACCCGGAGCGTCTCCCCGTCGGACGAGGCCCCGGTGCGGTCGTCCTGGTCGAGCTCCACGTACGGCCACTGCGACAGTGAACCGAAGGCGTTGCCCAAGGGCTGCACGGCCACGCCCGAGCCGTCCGCGCAGGCGACCAGGCAGCCGAGGTCGAGGTCGGCCTCGGTCGCCGCCGACCAGTTGAGGTTCACCTGAAGAACGCCGCGCCCCGCGATGCTGGCCTGCGGCACCGTCTTGGTCAGCACGGTGTCCGAGTGCGCGGACGGTGGCCGCATCTCGCGGGCGGCGGTGCGCTCCGGGCCGGCCGTGGGCTTCAGGCGGATGGTGCCGCGCGGACGATTGTCGTTGCTCAACTGCGCCCCCTTGCAACGCCGTTCGGGAGAGCGGCGGGTGCCGGGAGTTTATGCGCGGTGCAGCGATTCTGGAGTACTCTCTGTGCCTTCGGTCTCACGTCTGGTGCGTGTGAACCGGCGGGGGCACGGGGGCACTTGCTACGGGTGGGGATCCAAGGGTGTCGTCAACACACCCCCGCGTCCGTCGTGTTGTGGGGGTGGGCATGCCGACAGGCGCCCTGTTGGACCGTCATATGGTCGCTCAGAGCCTCAAGGATCTGGCGGATCGGCCGGCGCTCGGGACCCGGAAGGAAGAGCTGACCGCCCTCGCGGACGCGCTCCGGGACCAGGACGCCGGCGCGCTCGAACCGTGGTCCGAACTCGATCTGCTCGGCGCCTACGCTCGTCCGGAGAGTCTCCGGGCGACCAGGGACCAGGGGGCGGAGCACAAGGCCTGGTCCTATGCCGAAGCGGTGCTGGGCGCACTGGTCTTCGTACCGCTGATGCTCACCTGGTACGGCCTGACCCGGGCGTCGAGCGCGTACGGAGCCCTGACCGGCGCGGATCCGAAGGCCGCCGCCCGGCCCTTCCTGCAACTGTGGCAGTCCGGCTTCGAGGGGCATCTCACCGGCGCGTTCACCTTCGGTCACGTGGCGATGAGTGCCACCGTCGCCATCGCGGTGCTGTTCACCCTGGTCCTCGTGCACGGGCTGCGACGGTCCGCCGTCACACGCCGGGAAGAGGAGGCCGAGCGCACCGCCGAGGAACTGATGGCGGTGCTCGTACCGGCGCTGACACGCGCCCAACTGGTGCTGAACCAGCAGCGGCTCAGCTCTCCCCAGCGCTTCGCCGCCGAGCTCACCGGGGCCGCCGCGACCCTCAACCGGCTGGGCAACAAGGCCGTCCGGGTCCAGAAGGACCTGACCACGGCCGCCTCGGTCGTCGGCGGGGCGGTGGAGGCCGCCGAGCGCCGGCTGGCCGGGGTGGACACATCCATCAAGCCGCTGGAGGTGGCGGCGGGCCGCATCGAGGCCGCGGTCAGCGACGGCGGAGCGCAGGTCCGCAAGGCGCTCGACGACGTCCGTGACGCCAGCGGTGAGGTGCGGCTCGCCGTGGAGGGCGCCGGTGACCGCGTCGAGGACTCGGTCACCGTGCTGGCCGCGTCCCAGCGCGCCTACACCACGGGCATCGAGGTGGCCTCGGACGTGTCCGTCCAGCTGCTCGGCAAGCTCGGCGACGTGGCGGAGGGCACGGCCCGCGCGGTCGAGGAGTCCCAGCAGGCGGTCCGTGAACTGAGCGCCCAGACAGGGGCGTTGCGCGCGGCGGCCGAGGAGTTCTCGCGGCTCGCCGACGCACTGCGGGTGGACACGGTGGACCCGGTGGAGCGGGTGGGACCGGTGGCCGACGTGGCCGAACGGCCGGATCGGGCGGAGCGGACGGCCGACGAACGCGAGACGCCGCCGCTGCCCGAGGCGTCCCTGACCGAGGTTCGATGAAGGGCCGCAGGCTCCAGCCACTGCACCTGGCGGGGTGGCTGTTCGCGGACATGCTGCTCGTCCTCGCGCTGGTGGCCATGGGCGACCAGGGAGACCCGCAGGCCGCGGAGAGGCCCGGCTCCTCGCCCTCCCCCTCGGCCTCGGCGCAGCACAAGAAGCCGAGGCGCACAGGTCCGCGGGCTGTTGTCCGCACCCCGGTCAAGGTGGCCCTCGACGCCCGGGCCGGGGACAGGGAGGCGATCGTGCGCGGCCTGCGCAAGGCGACGGCACGCTACAAGGGGCGGCAGGCCGCCTTCGTGCTGACCTTCGGACGCCACACCGACCCGGGCGCCGGAGGCCGCTACGCCCACGAGGTCAACTCCCTGCTGGAGAAGGCGCGTCCCGACATGTTCCACGGCGCCACCACACGCGACTTCTGGAAGGGCGGGGCCTCCTCGGGCCACGCCGACATCGAGATCTACTTCTACACGTACTGAGTCACACGGAGGTACGACACCGTGCAGATCCTGCCCTTCTACCTGCTCTGCGACGAGTCCGGGTCGATGATCGGTGAGCCGATCGACGCCATCAACGGCGCGCTACCGGACCTGCACCACGAGATCAGTACCAACCCGACCGTCGCCGACAAGACGCGTTTTTGTCTCATCGGCTTCTCCGACAGCGCCACCGTGCTGCAACCGCTCGTCGACCTCAGCGACATCGACTCGGTACCCGCGCTGGCCGCCGGCGGGCTCACCTCGTACGGCGACGCGTTCCGCACGCTGCTGCGCTGCGTCGAAGCGGATGTGGCCGCGCTCAAGGCGGAGGGCCACGAGGTGTACCGCCCGGTGGTCTTCTTCCTGTCCGACGGCATTCCCACCGACGAACCGGACTGGGAGCAGGCGTACAAGGAACTCACCCAGTCCCGGTTCTGCCCGAAGATCATCGCCTTCGGCATAGGCGAGGCGCAGGAGAGCACGATCGCGCAGGTCGCCAACTTCCGGGCGTTCATGCAGAAGGACTCCTCGGTGTCACCGGCCCAGGCGCTCCGTGAATTCGCGTCCAGCCTCACCCGGTCGATCGTTCGCTCCGCGGGGAGCATCGCGGCGGACGGCGGCAACGGATTCACCCTGGCCGTGGACGACACCGTGCCCGGGTTCTCCACCGTCTCCCTCGACAAGCTGTGAGGTCGTGCCGATGGGCCAGGAACAGGGCAGGAGCGCCGAGCACATGAACGCCGGACCGTCCCCTGACGACCCGCGGCAGCGCGATCCGCTGGACGCGACGTGGCAGAGCGTCGGGCAGTTCTTCGCCGAGCCCCCGGAGCCCACCGCGCCCGCTCCCGGGCCGGAGCCGACACCGCCACCGGCACCGCCGGCGACGCCGTACGAGCCGACCGCGCCGGTGATCTCGTACGAGCCGATACGGCCGGCGGTGCCGTACGAGCCGCCCCCGCCTGTGATCTCGTACGAGCCGACACAGCCCGCGACCTCGTACGGGCCGAACCCGCCGGTGAACTCGTACGAGCCGGATCCGTCGGCGATCCCGTACGTCGTCCCCGTACCACCGCACCCCGAGGTCCTCCCGACGCCGGCCGGGCCACAGACTCCGCCGCCCGGCGCCCCCGAGGCGCCGCCCGTGCTCCAGGAAGCCCCGGTCGAGGCCCCGGTCCCGGTCGAGCCCCCGGTCCCGGACCTGGTCCCGGCCCTGGGCGTCCCGCCGTACTCCGGCCCGAAGCCGCCGCTGTATCCGCCCGAACCCCGCGGCGTCCCGGCGGTCCGGCGGGACCCGACGGCGGCGCTGATCCCCGACATGGTGGTGGACGGTGCCGGCTACGGCGCCCTGACGGTGCGGGCGGCCTCCGTGCGCGGCGACTCGCACCGCTATCAGAGCGAGCCGCGCCAGGACTCCCTGGCCGTGGTCCGCCTCGGCGCGCCCGGCCCGGACGAGCTGCTGCTGCTCATGGTGGCGGACGGCGTGGGTTCGGCGGCCCGTTCGCACGTCGGCTCGCAGGAGGCCTGCCGGCTCACCGCGATGCAGCTGGACAGTGCCTCCGCGGAGCTCGCCGAGGCGCTGCGCGAGGGCGACCGCAGCCGGTTCACCGCGTCGGTGGACGCCGAGGTGGGGCGCGTCGCGACGCTCCTGGCCCACCACGCGCAGGAGCGGGGCGACGATCCCGCCGCGTACGCCACCACGCTGCGCGCCCTGCTCGTGCCCCTCGACCCGGAGGTCCGCACCCGCGGATTCCTGGCCGTCGGCGACGGTGGCACCGCCCGGCTGCGCGACGCCGAGTGGGACCTGTCCCTGACGGATCCCGAGCATGGCGGCGACGGGATGATCGACACCCGCACGGCGGCGCTGCCGCACAGCCACCGGGCCCGTGTCTCGCTCCTCGGCCCGGCTCTCCCCGGCGACGTACTGGTCCTGTGCACGGACGGTCTGTCCACGCCGCTGGCGGGGGACGCCGGGATGCGGGACTTCCTGCGTTCCGCATGGGGCACCGGTGCCGTTCCCGCTCCGGCCGACTTCCTCTGGCAGCTGCAGTACCGGGTGAAGTCGTACGACGACGACCGCACCGCGGTCGTCCTCTGGGAGGCCATGCCATGAGCCCGAGCGACGGCGCCGACGTACCGCTCGGCTCGCTCACCCTCGGGACCCGTGTCGGCGACGGCGGCCAGGGCGAGGTGTACGACGTCGACGGCCCGGGCCGACTGCTGTACAAGAGCTACCGCGAGCCGCAGAAGGTCGACGGCGCGGAACTCGCGGCCCTTGTGACGCTCCGTCAGGGGCTCGCCCCCGCCGACCGGGACCGCCTGGACCGGGAGGCTGCGTGGCCGCTGTGCCGGGTCGTGAACGGCGGCCGGGTGACCGGCTTCCTCATGTATCGCGCCCCGGAGTCCATGACCTGGCGGACGTCGCGCGGCGAAGCACGGCTGACCGAGCTGTCGTATCTGCTCCGGGCCCCCAAAGCGGCCTGGCAGGCCGTTCCGCAGCCGTCTCCGGCCGAGCGGTACGCGCTGACGGTCGCTGTCGTCGAACTCTTCCAGTGGCTGCACGCGCTGGGACTGGTCGTCGGGGACGTGTCGCAGGCGAACGTGCTGTGGGCCGTGCGACCCGGCCCCGCTCCCTACCTCCTGGACTGCGACGGGGTACGTCTGGTGGGGCGGCCGCCGGTCCTGGAGCAGGCGGACACCCCGGACTGGCACGATCCGCTGGCAGCGCCCGGCGCGGTCACCGTGGACAGCGATCGCTACAAAGTGGCCCTGGTCGTGGGGCGCGTCCTGAGCCAGGACGCCTACGTGGCCCCCGGCAAGCCCCTGCGGCCGCTGTCCGGCGTCCTCGACGGCAGACGGGAGAACGCGGTCACAGCACTGTGGGAACAGGCGGCTGGTCCGCGGGGCAGCAGGCCGCACCTGGGACAGTGGCGTACGGCGTTGGCCGGCCGGGACACGATCAAACTCATCGCCGCCGAACCGGCGCCGAAACCGGCTGTGGACCGCACCAAGTTCGACGGCCCGCGCAGCCGGGGACGGATCAGCCTCCGTGACTGATCCACGGACCGCAGCGGCGCGCCTGAGGCAGGCTGACCCCATGACCGACCCCACGACAGCGGACCTGCCGTCCTTCCCGTACCACCCGGACCCTCTGGCCACCGGCTCGGTGGTCCCCTCGGACACCGAGTGCCTGAGTTGCGGACGCCGACGCGGATACGTCTACGCCGGTCCCGTGTACGCGGTGGCGGACATCGGCCACGAACTCTGCCCGTGGTGCATCGCTGACGGCAGCGCCGCCGAGCGGTACGAAGCCTTCTTCACGGAGGTGGACGGCCAGGTGCCGTTGGACGTCGTGCGCGTGGTGGCACAGCGCACGCCCGGCTTCTCCGCCTGGCAGCAGGAACGCTGGCTGACCCACTGCGGTGACGCCGCGCTGTTCCTCGGCCGCGCGGGCGTCCCCGAACTGGAGCCCTACCCGGACGCGATGGAGACCCTGCGAGAGGACCTCGGGTCACTCGGCGACACGGAGGCCTTCCTCGCCGCCCTGGACGCCGAGGGCCAGCCGACGGCCTATCTCTTCCGCTGCCGCCACTGTGAACGACACCTCGCCTACGCGGACTTCACCTGACGGAACCGACGCCCCTCGACGTCGGGACCGGCACCCGTGACGTCGCCGCCGTGGCCCGCCGGCGCCTTGCCGGGCGTGGTCACCGGCCGCCCAGCGCGCGCCGCAGGTCCTCCGGTTCGCGGAAGTGGACCGCTTGCATGCCGAGTGCGGCCGCCGCCTCCACGTTCTCCAGGGTGTCGTCCACGAACAGGCACCGTTCGGCGGGGACACCGGCCCGTTCGACGGCGATCTCGAAGATGCGCGGGTCGGGCTTGGCGATGTTGACCCGCGCGCTGCTGACGACATCGTCGGCGAGGTCCGTCAGCCCCAACACCTCCAGGTCCGCCTCCAGTTGGACGGACGCGTTGGAGACGAGGATCAGGCGGACGTGCTGCGCGCGGGCCCCGCGCAGCAGGGCCACGACCGTTTCGTCGGCGTGAAAGGGGGAGTCGACAAGGGCGTTGGCCAGCTCGAAGGCCGTGACCTCGGGGACGAGCCCGGTCAGTTCGCGTGCGACCGACCACGCCCATTCGGTCGGCGTGATCCGGCCGACCAGCAGCGGCAGCACCGTGTCCGGCGCGAAGGCCACTTTCATGACGGTGCCCTCGGCCAGTCCGGCGGCGCGTTCCAGCGCGGTCACGGGGGCCGGGTCGTAGATCCGGATCACGTTGTCGATGTCGCAGAGCACCGCGTCGAAGGTCGGTCTGCCGGATGCCGGGTGCGGGGAGGGCGTCATGGGGAACACCCTGACACCCGCCCGCACTCGGTCTCCGGCCGGGGCTCACCGATCGGGGATCACCGATCGGAGTATCGGCGACGGACCCCCCGGAGGGATTTCGGATCCTTTTGTCGCCTTGGAGGTGTGGCATATGAAGCGGATTGTTCGCGTCCGCTCGATGGCGCGGCGCCGCCGAGGGGCGTACCACGGAAGGACACGTACGCGGGGCCCGGCCCGGGCCCCACCACCCCCAGGAGGAGCCATGACCCAGCCCGGAACCATGACCGCGATGACCAAGGAGATGCAGGACTGCGTCGAGGCGTGCATGTCGTGCCACAGCACGTGCGAGGAGACCATGAGCTCCTGCATGCAGATGGGCGGCCAGGCTCAGATGCAGATCATGCGCGCGCTCATGGACTGCTCCGAGATGACCCGCATGTGCGCGGACATGATGATGCGCAGGTCACCCATGTCGCCCGAGATGTGCGCGCTGTGCGCCAAGGCGTGCGAGATGTGCGCCGAGGCGTGTATGTCCATGCCGGACGATCCCCAGATGATGCGCTGCGCCGAGGCCTGTCGCCGCTGCGTGGAGACCTGTCGCACGATGGCGGGCGCACGGATGTGACGCTGGCCGACCCGGCTCGCCCTGTCGAGCAGTGGGCACGACACAGCCCCCGGAAGAGTTCCGGGGGCTGTGTCGTGTTCCAGGAGGCGGCAGGGGCGTCAGTTGCCTGACACCGTCACCTTCTCGTCGTTCTTCAACTCGCTCACCAGCGTCTTCACCTTGGCCTTGTCCCAGACGAGGTTGCCGCCCGTGGAGCCGGAGATCGGCATGTTCATGGACTTGCCGTCGCCGCTGGTGACGCCCTTCATCGCCCAGAACATCTCGGCCAGGTCCCACAGGCTCATGTCCTTGTCGACGGTGAGACTGTCGAGGCCCGCGCCCATGGTCGGGTAGAGCTTGAAGGGGTTCAGGACGGTCGAGGGCGTCGCGACCTGGTGCGCCAGGGCGGACAGGAACTTCTGCTGGTTCTTCGTGCGCTGGAGGTCCGAGGCCGCGAAGGCGTGCCGGGTGCGGACGAACGCGAGGGCCTGCTCGCCGTTGAGGGTCTGCTTGCCCTTCTTGAAGTCCGCGCCGGAGTACTTGTCCTTGAAGCCCTGGTCGAGGTTCATCTCGACGCCGCCGACCGAGTCGACGATCTTCGCGAAGCCGGCGAAGCCGATCTCCACGTAGTGGTCGATGTGCAGACCGGTGTTGTACTCGATGGTGCGCACGAGAAGCGTCGGGCCGTCCTCCGCGTACGCCGCGTTGAGCTTCACCTGACGGCCCGTGCCCTGGAAGGTCTTGCCGGACGTGGATCCCTGGTACGTGGGGATCGTCACGTTCGAGTCACGCGGCAGTGATATCAGGGTGTCGCCGTTGCCGCCGACGTGCAGGATCATCATCGAGTCCGTGCGCTTGCCCTCGGCGGACCCGGTGTGCAGCTTCTTCTTCTCCTCGGCGGACATGCCGGCGCGGCTGTCGGAACCGACGATCAGGTAGTTCGTGCCTTCGCCCGTCTCGGGGCGGTCGATGACCTTGGAGAGATCCACGTCACGGTGGAGCTTGGAGTCGGCCCAGAAGTAGGTGCCGACGGAGACCACGACCAGCAGTGTGACCAGGGTTATCGCGGTCCACTTGATCCGGCGGCGCCAGTTCGGGCGCGGGCGGTAGTTCTGGTAGTCCGGGTCCGGGTCGTTGTCGTTCGGTACGAAGCCGCCCCGGCCGCCGCCGTAGACCTGGCCGGTGTTGTACCCGCTGTCGTAGCCCTGGCCCTGGCCCTGGCCGTATCCGTCGTCGTACCCCTGCCCGTCGTCGTACGTCGGCTGTTGGGGCACCCCGCGGTACGGCGGCGCGCCCTGGCCCGGACCGGGCGTGGACGGCCCGCGCCGCACCTGCCGCATCACGCGGGCGCTCTCAGGCTGTGCGCCTGCGCTGCCGCGTCCGTAGCGGTTGCCGCCGTTGTTGCGGTTGTCGTCGGACCACGCGTCGGGCCAATCGTTCATGCGGACCAGTGTGCAGGGCCCCACTGTGTGTCTTACAAGAGAGTCAGGAGATCTGGGTCACGCCTGTTGCAGAGCTGATGCAAAGCAGGCCTTGCACGGCCCGGCATATGGTGGACGCCATGACAGACCAGGCCCCCAACCCGGAATCCGATATTCCGGGCAAGCCGACCTCCGCGTCCCGGACCACCCTCAGCCACATCATGACCCACAACGACACCAACCTTCTGGGAACGGTGCACGGTGGAGTGATCATGAAGCTCGTCGACGACGCGGCGGGCGCGGTGGCCGGGCGCCACTCCGGCGGGCCCGCCGTCACCGCCTCCATGGACGAGATGGTCTTCCTGGAACCCGTCCGCGTAGGCGACCTCGTCCATGTGAAGTCTCAGGTCAACTGGACCGGACGTACCTCCATGGAAGTCGGCGTCCGCGTCCTCGCCGAGCGCTGGAACGAGTCCACGCCACCCCAGCAGGTCGGCTCGGCCTATCTCGTCTTCGCCGCCGTCGACGCCGACGGCAAGCCCCGTCGCGTCCCGCCGGTCCTCCCGGAGACCGAGCGCGACAAGCGCCGCTACCAGGAGGCGCAGATCCGCCGCACCCACCGGCTGGCCCGTCGCCGAGCGATCATGGACCTGCGCGAGAAGCGTGCGGCGGAAGGTCTCGACGACTGACCATGCGGAGCGCTCGGGGCCAAGGCTCGGTGCCTTACGGACACATCACCTGATCCCCCGTCGCCGCCCCGAACTCCCCCTGATACGGATCCTCCGCCCGCACCCGCCTGACCTGCTTGAAGTCCGCCCCGGCGGTCACCTTCAGCAGCTGGCCCTGCCCCTTGACCGCGCGCAGCTCCGCGCCGGGCAGCGCGGCCGCGAGGGACTTCGCCGAGCGGTCCCACCGGGGGTCGTAGGAGATGACGGTGCGCGGGACGGTCGCGGCCGACGCGCTGCTGGGCCGGCCCGTCGTACGGAATCCGAGGGCGGACAGTGCGCCGTCGACGCGCTTGCCGAGGCCCGTCGTGGCCGTCCCGTTCTCGACCTGGACCTTGATCTGCTGCGGGGCCACGTCGACGCGCACGGACTTGGGCCGCGCCTTGTGCACCGCGATCGGCTTGTCGTCGCGCAGCGACTGGAACAGCTTCGCCGACTTGGCGGGGTCCCACTTCAGCGTCGAACCGATGCCCTTGACGACGTATGCCATCTGCCCGATCGGCACGGTCGCGAACTCCGACGAGGAGGGCGAGAACTTCCGCATGGCCCGCCCCAGGTCCAGCAGCTCGTCAGTGCCGAACCCCTTGTCCGCGCGGACCGAGCCCAGCACGGCCCGGGTCACGTCGCGGAACTTCATCGGGTTCATCAGCACCCCGGAGGAGGTGGCCCGCCCGACCAGCGCCGCCAGGAAGCGCTGCTGGCGCTGCATCCGGCCGAGGTCGGAGGCCCCGTCGACATGCCGGGCACGTACGTACTGGAGCGCCTGCCCGCCGCCCAGCAGATGCGAGCCCGCCGCCAGATCGAGACCGGTGTACGAGTCCTTCAGGGGCTTTGCGGTGCAGATCTCCACGCCGCCGAGCACGTCCACCGTCTTCATGAAGCTGGTGAAGTCGACCTCCAGATAGTGATCGATCTTGACATGGGTCATGTTCTCGACGGTGCGCACGGTCAGGTTCGGGCCGCCCTCCGCGTACGCCGCGTTGAGCTTGATCGGGTGGGAGCCGTGCTGCGTGCCGGTGGTCTCGTCGGTGTGCGCGGGCGTCTGCGCGTACGAGTCGCGCGGCAGGCTGACGATGCTGGCCCGCTCCCGGTCCTCCGAGATGTGCACGATCATGATCGTGTCGGTGCAGTGGCAGGGCGCTCCGCCCAGCCGGAACTTCCGCCGCTCCGCCTCCGTGATCTTGTCCCGGCCGTCGGTGCCGACCAGCAGCACGTTCATACCGTGGCCGGCCTCGGGGCGGTTCTTCATGTCCTTGAAGGGGTCGACCCGGGCGATGTCCGCGTCCAGGCTGGTGACCACCGCGTGCCCGATGCCCGCCGAGGCGAGGACCACCACGGAGATGGTCGTCACCATCCGCATGGCCCAGCGCGGCTTCTTGCGCCGTACGGGCGGCCGTACGGGGGCCCGCCGCGGGCGGGACGGCTGCTGGTGGCGCTGAGGGCGCGCCGGGGAGCGGGGCGGGCTGGGCAAGGGGACACCTCCGCGTAGGCCGGGCGTGGGGATCCGTGAGCACCGTAGGCCGATACGATCTGCGGCCCGGGCCGTAGGCCGGGCGGCGCGCGCCGGTGTCCCCCGTTCGCGGTAACGTGACGTCCGATGAGCGAGAAGTCTGACGTGCGGCCCCCCGCCGTTTCTGTGATCATGCCCGTCCTCAACGAGGAGCGGCATCTGCGCGGGGCCGTCCAAGCGATCCTGGCGCAGCAGTACGACGGCGAGATGGAGGTGGTGATCGCCGTCGGTCCCTCCACGGACCGTACGGAGGAGATCGCCGCCGAACTCGTACGGGAAGATCCGCGCGTGCACACCGTGCCGAACCCGACCGGGCGCACCCCCGCCGCGCTGAACGCCGCGATCAAGGCGTCCCGGCACCCCGTCGTCGTACGCGTCGACGGGCACGGCATGCTGTCGCCCAACTACATCGCGACCGCCGTACGCCTCCTGGAGGAGACCGGCGCGCAGAACGTCGGCGGCATCATGCACGCCGAAGGCGAGAACGACTGGGAGCACGCGGTCGCGGCCGCCATGACCTCGAAGATCGGGGTCGGCAACGCCGCGTTCCACACGGGCGGCGAGGCCGCGCCCGCCGAGACCGTCTACCTCGGTGTCTTCCGGCGCGAAGCCCTGGAGCAGCAGGGCGGCTACAACGAGGAGTTCATCCGCGCCCAGGACTGGGAGCTGAACTTCCGGATCCGGGAGGCGGGCGGACTCATCTGGTTCTCGCCCGAGCTGCGGGTGTCGTACCGGCCGCGGCCCTCCGTCAAGGCTCTCGCCAAGCAGTACAAGGACTACGGGCGCTGGCGGCACGTCGTCGCCCGCTACCACGAGGGCTCCATCAACCTGCGCTACCTCGCACCCCCGACCGCGGTCTGCGCGATCGCGGCGGGTGTGGTCGTCGGCGCGGCGCTGACGCCCTGGGGATTCCTGATCCCCGGCGGCTACCTCGCGGCCATCGCGCTCGGCTCACTGCCCGCCGGCAAGGGGCTGCCGCTGAAGGCACGCCTCCAGATCCCCATCGCCCTCGCCACTATGCACATGTCGTGGGGCCTCGGCTTCCTCACCAGCCCGAAGGCGCTGGCCAGGAAGGTCATCGCGTCCCGGCGTCCGGCGGTACTCAGCGCCAACTGAACCTCCACGCATAAGAGTGGGGCCCCTCTCGGAGTCGAGAGGGGCCCCACTCTTATGCCAGGGACTCGTCTGTACGGACTACCAGGTGCAGTCCGGCATACGGACTACCAGGTGTAGTCCGGGTCCACGTGCATGCACGCCGACTTGTCCGAGCCGTTGAGGACGTCCGCCGACTTCGGCGTCTTGTCGTCGTCCTCGGGCGCCTTGTACGTGGTGCCGTCCCGCCAGTCGGCGCCGACGACCAGCGTGACCCCGGAGACAGCCGTCGACCTCTTCACCGCGCTCGTCGGAATCCCGAGGGCCTTGGCGACCCGCAGGGCGTCGCCCTCCAGGTCGGCGCTGGGATAGCGGATGACCGTCGTGTCCTCGGCGGTCGCCGTCATCGTGTCGGCCCTCGCCTGTGTGAAGCCCTTGCCGACGACCCACTGGGTCACGGTGCTCGCGCGTCCGCCGACCGGGGCCAGGGTGGACGTGCGAGTGCCGTTCTGCACGGTCACGCCGATCTTGTCGTCCGCGGCGGCCGGGTCGGACGACGTCCTCTCCTTGGCGGCCTTCTTCTTGTCCTTGCCGTCCAACGCGATGTCCTCGCGGACCAGCCGGAAGAGCTTCGCCGCGTCACCCGGCTTGGGCACCACCCGGCCGCTGCTGGTCGACGAGTATTGCCACGGCATCGTCGTCATGGTGATCCGCTTGCTCGGGACCTTCTTCAGCTCCTTGCTCAGGTCGTACAGCTTCGTCACGGACCCGAGGCCCTCGTCGACGGTCAGCGCGCTGGTGGCCGTCTCGGCGAGCTTGCGCAGCTTGTTGGGGCTGCTGAGTGTGGCGTTGTCGCGCAGCTGGCGGACCATCGAGTTCATGTACTGGTGCTGGGCCTTGGTCCGGGCGATGTCGGTGTCGTCCTCGAAGCCGTACCGCGTCCGCAGCCACTGCAGGGCCTGCTTGCCCTTGATGGACGTCGTGCCCTCCTCGAGCTTCAGCCCGGAGCCGTGGCCGGAGGAGGTGTGCGAGTAGATGTTGGCGTCCACGCAGACCGGGACGCCGCCGATGGCGTCGGCCATGGACACCACGCCCGCGAAGTCGACCATGATGAAGTGGTCGATGTGGATGTCGGTGAGCTTCTCCCAGGTGGCGACCGTGCAGCCGGGGCCGCCGCGGCCCAGCGAGTCGTTGGTGATCGTGGGCAAGGTGCTCGCCGCGTAGGTCTTCCCGGTGTCCGGGTCGGTGCACTTGGGTATCTGCAGCAGCGTGTCGCGCGGCATGCTGACCACCGACATGTTGCTGCGGTCCGCCGAGACGTGCAGCAGCATCTGGACGTCCGCGCGCGGCGCGGTGTTGAAGGTGTCCTTGGCTCCGCCGAGCTTCTGGTTCTCCGCGGAGTCGCGGGCGTCCGAACCGATCAGCAGGATGTTCAGCGGCGTCTGACCCGCCGCGTTCGGCTTGGACTCGGCGGCGCGGTCCTTCTCGTCGCCGATGTTCAGGTCCTTCTTTTTGATGTTGGCGTTCAGGTGCTGGTAGTAGAGATAACCGGCACCGGCGGTGCCGAGTATCAGGACCGCCAGGACCGTCGCCGACCAGCGCAGGATGCGGCGTCTGCGACGCGGGCGCCCCCCGCCCCCGTGCCGGCGCCCACCGCCGCCGCCGTGCCGGCCGTGCCCCTGCGGCTTGAGCGGCATCGTGTCGTCGGCCGTACGACGGCCATCGCCGTCGGCCGTCCGAACGGAAGCATCGTCGGTCCGGTGAACCGGATCGCCGTTCTCGTCGTACAGACTGTCGTCCCAGCCCGGTTCACCGGCCCCACCGGCTCGCCGGACGCGTGGTCGTGCTCCCTCCCCACGCACACTGCTTTGCGCCATCTCCCTGCCCCTCCCCACCCTGCGCCTGACAAACGGGTCCGTCGCGCGTCCGAACCGGACGCTTCGCGCGCCCGAACCGGACGCACCTCACGCCCTGTTAGACGTCTGACGGACCCGTTAGGTCATCAGCTGGCGCACACCGTCTTGTCCGCCGTGGACTTGTCGACGTCCGGCGCCTTCGTCGCAGTGCTCATCGACACCCCGGCGCCCTTGAAGTCCTTGCCCAGGGTCAGCACGATCGCGGGCAGACCCTGTGCGTTCTTCTCGCTCTTGCCAGGCTTCATCGCGGAAGCGGACAGCCCCATGAGGTCCGCCAGTTTGCGTGCCTGATCTGCCTGGTCGGGAGAGTACTCCAGGGTCGTCTTGCTGAGTGTTGCGTCAGCGTTTCCGAGCTGGCTGGACTTGGTCACGCCCTCACTATTCTGCAGCCAGTTAAGAGTTTCCTGTGCGGAGCCGGACTCGGCGCCGCCGTTGTAGATGTCGACGCGGATCTCGGAGGCGGCGGAACGGGAGCCCTTGAGCCGGGCGGCCACCGCCGCCTTCTCCTTCTTCTCCTTCTGCTTCACCGCGGTGAAGGAGACGTCGTTCTTGATCGCGTCGAAGACCTCGGGCCCCGTCGTCGGGTTGACGATGACCGTCTTGTGGACCACGCCGTCCGCCGGGTTGTCGAGGACCGGCACGGTGGTGAAGGTGATGTTCTTCGTCGGCACCTTCTTCAGCTCCAGGGCCATGTCCTTGAGGGTGCTGACCTTTCCTATCCCGGTGTCCACCGTCAGCGCCTTGGTGGCGGCCTCGGCCAGCTTGAACAGCTTGGTGGGGCTGGTGAGGGTGTTGCTGGAGCTCATCTTGCGCATCAGGGAGCCCAGGAACTGCTGCTGCACCTTGATGCGGTCGAGGTCGCCCTGGTTGCCGAAACTGTGCCGGGTGCGCACGAAGGCCAGGGCCTGCTCGCCCTCGATGGTGTGCTTGCCCCTCGAGAGCTTGAGGTGCGAGTCGGGGTCGTTGACGTCCTTGGCAAGACAGACGTCGACGCCGCCCACCGCGCTGGTCAGCGTCTTCACCGCGTTGAAGTCGGCCATCATGAAGTGGTCGACCGTGATGCCGGTGACCGCCTTGACGGTGTCCATCGTGCAGCCCGGGTTGCGCCCGGCCTGGCCGAGGCTGGTGTTGAAGCGGACGTTCTCCGTGCCCTTGATGGTGTCGTAGGTGCCGTCGGACCGCTTCGTCCCTTTGCAGTTCGGGACGTTCACGATCAGGTCGCGCGGAATGCTCATCGCGGTCGCGTTCGTCCGGTCCTTGGAGACGTGCAGCAGGATGTTGGTGTCGGCGTGCCCGACGCTGCCCTTGTCGCCGTAGCCCTCGTTGCCCTTGCCGGTGCGCTTGTCCGTACCGATGATCAGGATGTTGAAGGCATCGTCCTTGCTGAAGCCGTTCTTGCCCGAGTTGCCGATGTCCGTCGTGTTGACGTTGCCCTCGAGGTGCTTGAGGTAGGCGTACCCGGCGGCCGAGACGGCGATCAGCACGAAGGCCATGCTGCCGCCGGTCCACAGCAGGATCTTCTTCGCCTTCGACTTCTTCGGCTTCGTACGCCCCCGCCGCCGCCCGGGGACGGGCTCCGGCGGTTCCGTACGGCGGCGACGCGGTCCCGGCACGCCGGTGGTGCCGGGAGCCGGACGGTCCCGGCCCGGCGCCGTGCGGGCACGCGCTCCCGCGGGAGCACCGGAACCCCTTCGCGGCCTGGGCACCCCCGACTGCGGTGCGGAAGGGGTCAGTCGCAGTTCGTATTCACCGGTGTTCGGGTTGAGTACCCACTGGTCTGCGGGGTCGATGTTGTCCGCCCGCCCACGGCCTTGCGCGTCCACGGTTGTCTGAATCCTCCGTCGGGGGCACGCGGCGCCTTTCCCCCCTTTGAAGGCGCTCGGGTCTCGGTCAAGCAGTGCGCGACCCCCAGGACTGACCTCGTGGCCGGGTGCACCGGATCGCTCACACTATCCGCCCAGTTCAGCGTCG
The DNA here is from genome assembly GCF_044457265.1 of Streptomyces sp. NPDC050564. Classification (NCBI taxonomy): domain Bacteria; kingdom Bacillati; phylum Actinomycetota; class Actinomycetes; order Kitasatosporales; family Streptomycetaceae; genus Streptomyces; species Streptomyces sp. NPDC050564. Next base: position 165,297 of record NZ_JBITGS010000021.1, read on the forward strand.
AGCGACGGCGGTGACAAATTCCACGTCCCTACAACTGGGCAATCCGCCCTATTTCTCAGAGACTTCTTAGCTCAGCAGTTCCCCACCTTGGTGTGCGCTTTACTCGCAGGCGTCCTCGGCCGCGGTGTTCCCGCGGAAAGTCGGCGCCGGATCAGGGGTGTCGGCGGGTGCGCCGAGCCGCTTTCCGCTCGACTTTCCGTCCTTGGCCGACTCCTCTCCGTAGTTGCGCGAGAGGGACTCAAGGGTGCTCTGGGACGGTGATTCCTTGGGCTGTGGGGTGGAATCCTCCGGAAGGTCCTTCGAGACCGCCACCGGTTCGTCCGAACGCAGCCGCGTGAAAAGGTGTGCCGCCGCGGGCTCCACGAGCTGGTCGCGATTGGGGTTGTGGACGTACGACGTCCGGGGCACCGTCAGGAACTGCACATGTTCCGTGGGGATGTCGCGCATGCCGCGCACCAGGTCGTACAGTCCGCGCAGGCTCGCCAGATCCGGGTCCGTGGTGAGCGACGAGGTGGCCGCGTCGAGCACGGGATAGAGCTTCGTCGGGTTGAGCAGGACGTCGTTGCTCTGCACCTTGTTGACGAGCGCGCCGAGGAACCGTTGCTGGCGGTCCATCCGGTCGGTGTCGCTGCCGTCGCCGATGCTCTTGCGGGCGCGGACGTAGCCGAGGGCCTGCTCACCGTTGAGCGTGACCTTGCCCGCGGGCAGCTTCAGCTTGGCGGCCTTGTCGTCGATGGGTTCCTTCAAGCACACCTCGACGCCGTCCACGGCATCGACCATGTCCTTGAAGCCATGGAAGTCGACGACCATGTGGTGGTCGACGCGGATGTTGGTGAGCTTCTCGACGGTCCGGATCGTGCAGGCCGAACCGCCCGTCTCGAAGGCGGAGTTGAACATCGCGAACGTCGGCAGGGTGCGCGTGCCGTCCGGGCGTCGGCAGCTCGGCACGTTCACCATCAGGTCGCGGGGCAGCGAGACGGCGGTCGCGCTGTGCCGGTCCGCCGCGAGGTGCAGCAGGATCGTGGTGTCGGACCGCTCGGTCCCGGAGTCCCGCCCGTACTTCCGGTTCCCGTCCCCCGAGCGCGAGTCCGATCCGATCAGCAGGATGTTCTGCGCGTCACGCACCAGCGAGGTGGGCCGCTCCTTCTCGTACCGGGCCAGCTCGGCGGCGGCGCGTTCGTCCGACGTGATGTTCCCGTTCAGCTTCTCGTACGCCGCCCAGCCCACCCCCACGACGCCGAGCACCACACCCGTCACACCAATCGCCGCGCAGCGCAGCCAGCGCCGCCGCCGACGTATGAGACCGGCCCCGGTGGGCGACGCTCCCAGCCCCGGCCCTACCGGGCCTCCGGAGGGCGTGCCTGCGGTGTCGGTCACGAGCGGATCCACCCCTCATGGCGTACGGACATGTCGCGCTGCGGTGCTCTTACGACCATGGCTCGGGGCGGGGGAGGGGGGCGGGCGGTGATGGGCCGAATGGGGGATGAGCGCCCCGCCAGGGGCGCGGTGAACGGCGCGATCAGCCACGAATGGCCCGCAGGCGTCGGGCGGCCTTGTCGGGGGTGTGGGGAGCGGGGCGATCGGCCACGAGTCGGCCCGCGGGCGTGGGGCGACCTTGTGGGGGGACGTGGAGAGTGGGGCGATCGGCCACGAGTCGGCCCGCGGGCGTGGAGCGGCCCGTGTCGGGGGTGTGGGGAGCGGACGATCGGCCACGAGTGGGCCCGCAGGCGTCGGACGGCCCTGTGCGGGCGCGCGGAACTGCGCGACCAGCCGCAGACGGCCTGAGGTCAACGGGGCGGCCTCCCCGGAGAACACCCTGGGCTCAACAGGCGGCCTCCCCGGAGAACGGCCTGTGCTCAACAGGCGGCCTCCCCGGAGAATCGTCAGCGAGCGGTAGCCGTCACCCGCTCACTCTCGATCCGCTTGGCGACCGTGTCCTCACCGAGTTGCTCCAGATGGCGGCACAGCACCACGGACCCCCCGGTGGCGAGCGGCGCGTACAACCCGGCGCTGAGCCCCTCCCACGTGTCGTAGGGAAGCGCCGACAGAATCCGCGAGCCCGGCCCGGTCAGGTCGAGCGCCGGCGCCTCCGAACGGGCCATTTCGACAACCTCCGCGCTCGTGTACTCGGCCCCGGCGACGATCAGCGCGGGCTCCTCCGGGTCCACCGGCCCGAACGGTACGAAGCGGTCGCCCTGGGACGGCACCTCGACGGCGTAGTCGGCGTACCCGGCGGGCGGAGTCGGGAAGCGACGCCCGAGCGGTGCGAGCGAGAGGGCGACGCGCTCCCCGGAGCAGGCGAGCCCGGCCTCGAACTGCCCGGGCCCGGCGACGACGTGGTCCGCCGCGCCCGGGTCGCCCCCGACATCCGCGACGACGCCGACCGAGGAACACGCGAGCAGCCACACCGCCGTCTGCCAGTGCGCGGGCAGCAGCAGCGCGACCCGTTCGCCGGGCTCGGCGGACAGTTCGCCCTGGAGCAGATTGGCGGTCTTGGCCACCCAATTGGCGAAGGTGGCCACGGACAATTCGACACGTTCGCCCGTGGCGTCGTCGTAGAAGGTCACCAGGGGGCGCGCGGGGTCCGTGGCGAGCGCGGATCGCAGCAGGTCGGCGGGGGTGCGGTCGGTGGCATTCACGCGCGCAAGCGTACGCGGGGGCGGCGCGTGGGGCGGTCTGCCCGCGCCACCGGTTCGGACGAGCGTGCCAGACGGCCCGTCAAATCCCCGATGGACAGATATATACGGCTATGTCCACGATCAGGGGCATGCATGAATTCCTTGCTTCCTCGGTCGGCGTCACCTGCGCGGCCGCACTCGCCCTTCCGCTGACCCTGCCCGCCCCGGCACAGGCCGGAACATCGGCGGTGACGTCCGAGCCGGGCATCGCCGGCAGCACTCAGTCCCTGCCGCTCGCCCCGCCCGACGACCAACGGGCCCTCGGGCCCGCCGCGCCCGAACAGGATCTCGCCCGACGTGACGTACGGCCGTTCTCGCTGGTCGGCGTCATCTGGGACAACCCGCACAGCGAGCTGCACGGCCGCGTCCAGGTCCGTACCCGCGCGGTCGGGACCGGCCACTGGTCCGACTGGCAGGACGTCGAGACACACAACCACGAGCACGCCCCCGACCCGGACACCGCCGAGGGGGCATCGGGCCGGGTGCACGGCTCCACGGCGCCGTTGTGGGTGGGGAACTCGGACGGCGTCGAGGCGCGCGTCCAGGCGGACCGGGCGAAGGAGGACGAACGGGGGACCACCCCCGGCGACTCACCGCTCCCCAGGGGTCTCCACCTCGAACTCGTCGACCCCGGCGCGGATGCCCCGCGTGAGGGCGTGCAGATGAGCGACGCACGCGAGAGCGCACCGACGGGCAGCGCACACGAGGGCGCGCCCCCGCTGGATCCCACCCCGGTCACGCCCATGGGCAAACTGACTGAGATCGCTTCCATGGCCGTGTCGTCTGCGGTCGCTGCCGCGAGCGGCCTGATCGCGGACGCTTCCGCGGGCGAGCCGGCCAAAGACGCTTCCGTGGACCAGCCGCTCGCGAACGCGCCCGTGGACGACACGGACGGCACGGGCACCCCCGCCGCCGACGGCACGCCCGCCGGCGCCATGTCCGCGAAGGACGCCGCCGCGTCCTCCGCCAACGCCGATCTCGCACCCCTCGGCGCCAGGGAGATCCCCGCGCTCTCCCGGCAGGAGACGGAGCGCGAATTCATCGCCGCGAGCGGGGGCGACGAGCGCGTGAAGCCGTACATCGGCCCACGTCCGCGCATCATCACGCGCAGCGGCTGGGGCGCGGACGAGAGCCTGCGTGAAGGCGACTTCGTCTACACGAAGAAGGTCAAGGCGGCCTTCGTGCACCACACGGTGTCGGGCAACAACTACAGCTGCTCCCAAGCCCCTTCGGTCATCCGCAGTATCTACCGCTACCACGTGGTGAGCAGCGGCTGGCGCGACATCGGCTACAACTTCCTCGTCGACAAGTGCGGAAACATCTACGAAGGTCGCGCCGGGGGCGTGACGAAGCCCGTCGTGGGCGCCCACACTCTCGGTTTCAACAGCGACAGCATGGGGATCGCCGTCCTCGGCAGCTACGCCAAGACGAAGCCGTCCAGCGACGCGGTCACCGCCATCGCACGGCTCACCGCATGGAAGCTCGGCCTCTTCGGAGCGAATCCGCGTGGCAAGACATACCTGAAGTCGGGCGGTGGCAATCTCTATGCAAAAGGAAAGAACGTACGACTGAATGTGATCTCCGGCCATCGGGACGGATTCGCCACCGAGTGCCCAGGAAAGCTCCTGTACGGCAAGCTCGGCTCGGCCCGCCAGGCGGCGGCCCGCTACCAGGGCAGGTAGGAGCGGGTGGATCCGACCGGAGGCTGCAGAGATCACCTGAGGTCGACGGAGGGCCATCGAGGGACACCGCACGGCCATCGAAGGCGCCATCGAACGGTCTGCATACACTGGCCGGCCGATACACAGTTCGGCCGGTCCCGGCAGGAAGCAGAGACGACAGGTGACAGAAGCGATCCTCCTGGTCGGCGGCAGAGGCACCCGGCTGCGCCCCCTCACGGTGCACACTCCCAAGCCCATGGTCCCGGCGGCCGGGGTCCCGTTCCTCACCCACCAGCTGGCGCGAGCGAGGGCGGCGGGCGTCGAGCACATCGTCCTGGCGACCTCCTACCTGGCCGAGGTCTTCGAGCCGTACTTCGGCGACGGCTCCTCGCTGGGCCTCCACATCGAGTACGTCACCGAGGAGGAACCCCTCGGCACCGGCGGCGCCATCCGCAATGTCGCGTCGCGACTCCACTCGGGCCCCGACGACCCGGTACTGATCTTCAACGGTGACATTCTCACCGGCCTGGACATCCGGGCGCTGGTGACGACCCACGAGACGACGGGCGCGGACGTCTCCCTCCACCTCACCCGTGTCGAGGACCCGCGCGCGTACGGCCTGGTCCCCACCGACGCGACCGGCCGCGTAACGGCCTTCCTGGAGAAGCCCCAGACCCCCGAGGAGATCGTCACCGACCAGATCAACGCGGGGGCGTACGTCTTCCGCCGCTCGGTCATCGACACGATCCCCGAGGGCCGCCCGGTCTCGGTGGAACGCGAGACCTTCCCCGAACTGCTCGCCACCGGCGCCCATCTCCAGGGCATGGTGGACTCCACCTACTGGCTGGACCTCGGCACCCCCCAGGCCTTCGTGCGCGGCTCCGCGGATCTCGTCCTCGGCCGTGCCCCCTCCCCGGCCGTCCCCGGCCGCTGCGGCGACCGCCTGATCCTGCCCACCGCCACGGTCGCCCCCGACGCCAAACTCACCGGCGGCACGGTGGTCGGCGAGGGCGCACGCATCGGCGAGGGCGCCCGCATCTCGGGCAGCACGATCCTCGAGGGCGCCGTCGTCGAACCCGGCGCCGTCATCACCGACTCCCTCATCGGCGCCCGCGCCCGCATCGGCGAGCGCTCCATCCTCACCGGCGCGGTCATCGGCGACGGCGCGACGATCGGCCCGGACAACGAACTCCGCGCCGAGGTACGAGTCTGGTGCGACGCCCGCATTCCCGGGGGCGCGATCCGCTTTTCATCGGATCAGTAGGCAGGCCGCACGGTTCGGATCAGTACGCAGGGCTGCACGAGGCTCCGGCCGGGGTTGGGAACTCAGCCCCGGCCGGGGAAGTTTCAGCCCGTCCGGCGCTTGAGGACGAGCGCTTGAGGACGAGCGCGAAGCGCGATACGGGGGTCTGGGGGCGGAGCCCCCAGGTATGGGACGGGCAGGGGCGGAGGGGGCGACAACCGCTCGGACCTCAACCCCCGCACAGGCGCGCGTTCACAGCTGCCCGATATCCCCCCGAGGCATCTTCGGCACCCGCCGCGGCGGCGTCCGCCCGGACAGCAGAATCAACCGAGCCGCGCGATGCCGCTGCCCCGCATACGGCTCCAGCAGCGAAAGCATCACCGAGTCATCCGCATCCCGGTCCCCCGCCAGGGCATACCCCACGATGCCGGGCAGATGAAGATCCCCCACGGTCACCGAATCCGCCGCCCCATGACTCCGCTGCACAACCTCCGCAGAGGTCCAGGGCCCAATCCCGGACACCACCTCGAGCCGAGCCTGAGCCCGCACGGGATCGAACCCCACCGCCTCCTCGAGCCGCGCGGCAACCCGCACGGCCCGGAGAATCGTGGAAGCCCGCTTGTTGTCCACCCCGGCCCGATGCCACTCCCAGGAGGGAATCAACGCCCACGTACGCGGCGCGGGCATGACGTACATCCGCTCCGGCGCGGGCCCGGGCGCGGGCTCCCCGAACTTCCGTACGAGCAACCGCCACGCCCGATACGCCTCATCCGTGGTGACCTTCTGCTCCAGCACCGACGGAATCAGCGACTCCATCACGAGCCCGGTCCGCGTCAGCCGCAATCCCGGCCGCCGATGCCGCGCGAGAGCGACAAGCCGGTGCCGCGGTTCGAAGACGTCGGGATCGTCGGACGCGCCGAGCAGTTCGGGAAGCTGATGGAGGAGCCACTCGGCCCCCGGTCCCCACGCCTCGCCCCGGGCCACACCGCCCCGCAGCACGACCCGGAGGGTCCCGGGTCCGGCGGGCGTACGGCTGGTCCGCCACACGGCTCCGTCCGGCATCGCCCGGAACGTCGGATCGCCGGGCCCGCGCCGCAGCGGCCCGAGCACGAGCCCGAGGTCGAGCGGCCCCGAGGGTGTCCACGTACGAGTGCGCCCGGTAACGGCCGCCTGCCGCGGCACCCCGCCACCGGGCACGACGACATGCCCGCCGCGCACGGTCGTACGCGTCGGCCGAGGAGAGAAACGTCCAGCCATGAATGAGGTCCTAGGGGCGCCAGGGATGCCTTACGAGAGTAGGCGCTCCACTCACCCGACACGCACGAGTCGCCCCACACAAGACAGCGCACCGCCAGATGCCGTACTCACCCCCGCCCGCCCGCAAGTACAAGCCGCTGCACAACGCTGGTCCTGCCCGAAGGGCCAGGCAGGCTCGTCCCGCCCGAGGCGCTCCACAGGGCGCCGTACAACGCTGGTCCTGCCCGAAGGGCCAGGCAGGCTCGTCCCGCCCGAGGCGCTCCACAGGGCGCCGTACAACGCTGATCCTGCCCGAAGGGCCAGGCAGGCTCGTCCCGCCCGAGGCGCTCCACACGGCGCCGTACAACGCTCGTCCCGCCCGAAGTGCTGCCCCAGGCCGAAGCTCCGCAAGGCGCGGTACACGCTCGTCCCGCCCGGAGCGCTCCACAGGGCGCTGCACAACGCCCCCACCTCAGCCGCCCTCCCGCACGGCGCCGCCTCAACGCACCTCGATGAACGCCGCCGCATCCCGCTCCGGCCGAGCTCTCGGCTCCTCGGCCGCGTGTCCCACGGCCACGGCCCCCATCGGATCCCACTCCTCCGGCAGCCCCAGCACCTCCCGTACGACATCGCGGCAGAACATCGTCGACGACACCCACGCGGATCCGAGCCGCTCCCCGGCCAGCGCGACCAGGAAGTTCTGCACACCCGCCCCGGCGGCGACCACGAACATCTCGCGCTCGGCCCCGTCCCGTCGCACGTCGCCGTACGTATGGGACCCGTCCATCACGAGGCACGGCACAACGAGGTACGGCGCCTTGCGCAGCACGTCACCCCGGCGTACCCGCTTGGCGATGGACTCCTCGCTCTTCCCGTCGCCCCGCAGATCGGTGATCCACGCGTCCCGCATGGCGTCGAGCAGCCGTGTCCGGGACTCCTCGGACTCCAGGAGGACGAACCGCCAGGGAGTGGTGTGATGCGGCGCCGGAGCGGTCACCGCCGCGGCGACCGCGCGCCGTACCGCACCGGGGTCGACGGGCTCGTCGGTGAAGGCCCGTACGGTACGCCGCTGGGCCACCGCCTCCCGTACGGCCTCCGACGTGCCGAGGCGGAACATGTCGTCGCGCGCGCCGCGCACCATCGCCCGTGCCCCCGCACCGTCGTCCTCGGCCACCACGTGCGGCAGTCCGCGCACGACGGCGACGGGCAGCCCGGAGGCCTTGCCCTTGACCAGGTCACCTGCGGAGGCGAGCTCGTCGGCGGTGGCGACGACGGTCGCGCTCAGCGGATTGCCGAACGCGTCCGTGCCGCCGCGCAGATCGTCGAGCACGCGTACGCCCGCGGCGCCGATGGCAACGTCGGTGAGCCCGGTGCGCCACGGTCGCCCGAAGGTGTCGGTGACGACGACACCGACGCTCACGCCGAGGGTGTCGCGCAGCCCGTCCCGGATGGCCCGCGCCGACGCGTCGGGGTCCTCGGGGAGCAGGAGAACGGTCCCGGCGGGGGTGTTGGAGGCGTCGACCCCGGCGGCGGCCATCACGAGCCCCTGTCGGTTCTCGACGATCCGCAGGGCCCCGCGCCGCGCCACGACCCGTACGGTCTCGGCGTCGATGGCGGCCTCACGGTCGAGGGCCTCGACGACCCGCCCCTCCGCCTTGGACACGATCTTGGAGGTGACGAGGAGCACGTCCCCGTCGACGAGTCCGGGCTCGACCGCGGCGATCAGCTTCGCGAGGTCGTCCCCCTGACGAACCTCGGGAAGCCCGTCGAGAGCCCAGACCCGGTAACCGGCCGACGGTCCGCCGTTCCCAAGGCTCTCCTTCGGAGGCTGCGCTCTACTCAAGGCGTTCGTACCTCCTCCGCCAGCGTCAGCGCCTCACGCGCCATCTGCGCCGTCGCGTCGAGGTCGGACATCATCAGCGGCACGGCCCGGCACCGGATGCCGGCCGCGTTGACGCGCTCCACGGCGGCCGCGTCCACCGTGTCGACGAGCCAGCCGTCGAGGAGCCCGGAGCCGTAGTGCTCGGCGACCGCCGCGGCCGTGGACTCGACGCCCACCGCGGCCAGCACCTTGTCGGCCATGCCGCTCACGGGCGCGTCCCCGACGATGGGCGAGAGGCCGACCACGGGAACCCCCGCGTCGGCGATGGCCTCCCGGATGCCGGGCACGGCGAGGATCGTGCCGACGGACACGACGGGGTTGGACGGCGGGAAGAGGATGACGTCCGCGTCGGCGATGGCTTCGAGCACCCCGGGCGCGGGCTTGGCCTGCTCGGCGCCGACCGGCACGATGGCCTCGGCCGGCACGGAGGCCCGCAGCCGCACCCAGTACTCCTGGAAGTGGATGGCCTTGCGTTCGCCGTCCACCTCGACGGCGACATGGGTCTCCACGCGGTCGTCGGACATGGGGATGAGGCGCACGCCCGGCTTCCACCGGTCGCACAGGGCCTCGGTGACGGCGCTGAGCGGATAGCCCGCGCCGAGCATTTGCGTCCGCACGATGTGCGTCGCGAAGTCGCGGTCGCCGAGCCCGAACCACTCGGGTCCGATCCCGTACGCCGCGAGCTCCTCCTTGAGGTGGAAGGTCTCGTCGGCCCGGCCCCAGCCCTGTTCCTCGTTGATGCCGCCCCCGAGCGTGTACATCACCGTGTCGAGGTCCGGGCAGACCTTCAGACCGAAGAGATGGATGTCGTCGCCGGTGTTGCCGATGACCGTGATGTCCGCGTCCGGCACGACCCGCTGGAGACCACGCAGGAACCGGGCACCACCGATACCGCCTGCCAGAACCACAATGCGCATGGGGTTCAGTCTTGCAGGCGGGTACGACAAAGCGTCAGGCGGTTACTCCTCGGGCGCTTCTCAGGCGGTGACGGCGGCCGCGGCGCACTGGGCCGCGTGCATCGGCATCTCGGTGAGACCCGGGTAATAGACGTGCAGGCTCACGGCCGGTTCGAGCGAGTCGTTGACGACTTCGTGGACGTACCCCGGCGCGAAGACCCGCTGAGAACCCGCGCCCAACGCGCGCGTGCCGCGTTCGGTCCGCTCGGTCAGCTCGCCGTCGAGGACCGTCAGTACGCCGGACGAGGGGCCGTGGTCGTGCAGCCCGCTGCCCTGTCCGGGCACCCAGGAAAGGAGCCACACCTCATAGCCGGGCCCGGTGCGCAGCCGGTGGTACCAGCGCGAGGTGGCGTCGTACTGCACGAGGTGCTCCCACTGGGAGCGGTCGGCGGCGATGGAGCGGGCGAGGCCGACGAATTCGGCCACCGTGGCGGGGTGCTCGCGCGGCGGCTGGAGGAGGTGCGTCACTTCGAGGATGTCGCCGGCGATCTGGAGGTCGCTGTCGCTGTTCATGGGGTGCGGTGGTTCCTCGGCGGGAGAGTGCTGGGGTGTCGCAGGTCGTTCCGCCCGGGTCGCGAGCGGGAGGAGTCGCCCGGATAGGGGCGGTGGGTGCCTCAGCGGGCGGAGGGCAGCCGGAGCGCGGTATGGCTCAACAGCTGGAACAGCAACAACAGCTACAGCGAGCGCGGGCAGCACCGTGGGACCCGGCGGTGCGGGTCGAGGTGAGTGCCAAGTTCGCGAGCATGCCCACAAGGACATCGGTTCATACCTCGACTGTCAACTTCATGTCCGGTATGTGGGCAATGTTTCACCTCATCCGGTTCATCTGGCAGGCGAAAGGTTTGTGCAGGAGTCGCCCCGGACACATGGCGCACAACCGGGCGCACAAACCTCGCTGCGATCCCGTGATCCAATTGTGATCCGGATCGCTTCGATGTTCGTGTTCGAAACGTTCGGAACGAGATCGAACTTCCGGGCGTCCTTCCCTGTGAGGGGTTGGGCGCCTGACCTGGGCTCCTTGGACTGTCAGGGTTTATGCCGATTTGAACACTTTCCGCATAGCCTTGGTTCCGCAGAGTGAATAAGGGGCCCAATAGCAGATCTCGGCTTGACTGGCCCGGATCGGCACACTTGTAATTTCACTCGTGTCGTTCAGCCGAAATCGGTAACGACAGCATCACGGGGACGCGAAAGACAGACGAGGGGCGCACATGACCGAGCTGGTGCAGCAACTGCTGGTCGACGACGCGGACGAGGAACTCGGCTGGCAGGAGCGCGCGCTGTGCGCCCAGACCGACCCCGAGTCCTTCTTCCCCGAGAAGGGCGGCTCCACCCGCGAGGCCAAGAAGGTCTGCCTCGCCTGTGAGGTCCGCTCCGAGTGCCTCGAATACGCACTCGCCAACGACGAGCGGTTCGGCATCTGGGGCGGTCTGTCCGAGCGTGAGCGGCGAAGGCTGAAGAAGGCTGCCGTCTGAGCGCGACCGCCGCTGTCCGAAGACGGCCGCCGGCCGACCGAACGGCGCACACCCCTCCGTACCGATACGTAACGAACGGCCCGTCGCAGGTGGGTTATCCACAGGCGGCGGGCCGCTGTGTTGCCCAGCCGTTAGTGTGGGCCCTCGTCCGAGACGTCCCGCTGTCCCCGCCGGGCACAGACGTCCACCGCAGTCCATCGAACCGGGGCCCGTACCTCGATGTCCGTGCACAGCCATTCGGCAGCCCATCACCACGCCGCTGCCACCGCGTCGTTCGACCCGGCCCACCCGCCCGAGTTTCCGCGCCACGTGGTGACCGCGGTGCTCGTCTCCCACGACGGCGCCCGCTGGCTGCCCGAGGCGCTCGCCGGGCTGCTCGGCCAGGAGCGCCCCGTGCAGAACGCGCTGGCGGCCGACACCGGCAGCGCGGACGACTCCGCCCAGCTGCTGACCGACGCGCTCGGCGCCGACCACGTGCTGCACCTCGCGCGGCGCACCGGCTTCGGCCACGCCGTCGAGGAGGCCACCCGCAGCGCCGCCGTGCTCACCACGGACGACCTGCCCTACCTGAAGCGCCCCAGCGGCTGGGATCCCGTCACCCGCACCTGGCGCGACGACGCGTACGACATGCCGGACCTCCCGCACGGCGAGCCCGAGCAGTGGCTCTGGCTGCTGCACGACGACAGCGCTCCCGAGCCGGACGCCCTGGCCCAGCTGCTGCGGGTCGTGGAGAACGAGCTGGAGCTCGGCAGGGAAGTCGCCGTCGTGGGCCCCAAGCTCCGCGGCTGGTACGACCGCCGTCAGCTCCTCGAAGTCGGCGTCACCATCGCCAACTCCGGCCGCCGCTGGACGGGTCTGGACCGTCGAGAGCAGGACCAGGGCCAGCACGACCACGTCCACCCCGTGCTGTCCGTGTCCACCGCCGGCATGCTGATCCGCCGCGATGTCTTCGAGCAGCTCGGCGGATTCGACCGCAGACTGCCCCTGATGCGTGACGACGTCGACCTGTGCTGGCGCGCCCAGGCCGCCGGCCACCGCGTCCTCGTCGCCCCCGAAGCGGTCGTACGGCACGCCGAGGCGGCCTCCCGCGAGCGCCGCACCGTCGACTGCGTGGGCCGCACCTCCGCGTCCCCGCACAAGGTCGACAAGGCGGGCGCCGTCTACACCCTCCTCGTCAACGCCCGTACGGCACAGCTGCCTTGGATCCTGATCCGACTGGTCCTCGGCACCCTGCTGCGCACGGTCGCCTATCTCGTCGGCAAGGTCCCCGGACAGGCCGTCGACGAGATCCGCGGTCTCCTGGGCACCCTGCTGCGCCCCGAGCGGATCATCGCGGGGCGGCGCAGGCGCGGCCGGCCACAGGTCGACAAGGGCGAGCTGCGTGCGCTGTTCCCGCCGCCCGGCGCGACCGTGCGGGCCACCGTCGAACAGGTCGCGAGCAACCTGGTGGGCCGCTCCGACCCCGAGGTCGCCGCCGGTGCCGGACGGCACGGCAGCGCGGTCGAGTCCGGACCGGGCGGCGACGACGCCGACTTCCTGGAGATCGAGCAGTTCGCCCGGCTCAAGCGGGTCGCCCGCAACCCCGGTCCGATGCTCTTCCTGGTGCTGCTGTTCGTCTCGCTGCTCGCCTGCCGTGAGCTGCTCGGCGGCGGGGCGCTCGCGGGCGGCGCGCTGCTGCCCGCGCCCGCCGACTCCTCCGAGCTGTGGTCGCACTACCTCGACGGCTGGCATCCGGTGGGCGCGGGCGGCACCCAGTCCGCGCCGCCCTATCTCGCGCTCGTCGCGCTGCTGGCCTCGTCGCTCCTCGGTTCCACCGGACTTGCGGTCACCGTGCTCCTGGTGGCCTCCGTGCCGCTGGCCGGCTTCGCCGCGTACTTCGCCTCACGGCCCCTCGTCGATTCGCGCCTGCTGCGCGCCTGGGCGTCGGTCGCCTACGCCTTCCTGCCCGCCGCCACCGGCGCGCTCGCGGGCGGCCGCATCGGCACCGCCGTCCTCGCGATCCTGCTGCCGCTCCTCGCGCGCGCGGGCATCGCCGCGAGCGGCCTGACCCACTCCTCCGGAGCGCGTGGCAGCTGGCGCGCCACCTGGGCGTACGCCCTGCTGCTCACGTTCATCACGGCGTTCACCCCGATCGTGTGGCCCATCGCGCTGGTCCTGGGGATCGCACTCCTCGCGGTGCGCCGGAGCGAGATCACCGCCTATGGGCTGCGCTTCCTGGCCCAGTTGGGCACCCCGCTGCTGATCCTCGCGCCCTGGTCGCTGACGCTGCTCCCGTTCGGCTTCTTCAAGGAAGCCGGTCTGGAGTACGGCGACAGCGCGGCCTCCGCGCTCGATCTGCTCGGCGCCAGCCCGGGCGGCCCCGGGACCGTCAGCGGGCTGATGCTGTTCGGCATCGTGCTGGCCGCGCTGGCCGCCCTGATGCGCACGCAGCGCCAGGCGGGGATCTGGACGGCCTGGGCGGTCGCCCTGGTGGCACTCGTCTTCGCCGTCCTGTCGAACAGCTCGACGTGGGCCGGCCCCGCCACCCTCGTCTACGGCCTCGGACTGCTCGCCGCCGCAGCGATGGGTGCCGACGGGGCACGCGCGCGCGTGACCGAGCAGAGCTTCGGCTGGCGCCAGCCGGTGGCCGCGCTCATCGCCTTCGCCTGCGCGGCAGGGCCGCTGCTCGTCGCCGCCGGATGGATGATCCGGGGCGCCGACGGGCCGGTGGAGCGCCGGGACCCGGTGCAGGTGCCCGCGTTCGTCGCCGAGGAGAGCGGTACCCGCGACCAGGCCCGCACCCTCGTCCTCGACAGCCGCTCGGCCGCCACGGTCGGCTACACCCTCGTGCGCGGCTCCGGCGCCCGCCTCGGCGACGCCGAGCTCGCGGCGGCGGACGGCGCGAACCAGAAGCTCGACAAGGTCGTGGCCAACCTCGTGGCCGGCTCGGGCGCCGACCAGGCCGACGAACTCGGCGGCTTCGCCGTGCGCTATGTCCTCGTCCGCAAGGGCGCACCGCGCGAGGTGAGCCGCGTCCTGGACGCCACGCCGGGCCTCACCCGGCTCAGCCAGCAGGACGGCAGCGCCCTGTGGCGCGTGGACCAGCAGGTCTCGCGCGCCGCGATCGTCCCGAAGTCCGGCGACTCGCTGTCCATCGCCGCCGGACCCGTCGAGGTGCACACCACCATCCCCACCGGAGCCGAAGGCCGCGTCCTGCGCCTCGCCGACACGGCCAACGAGGGATGGACGGCGACCCTGGACGGAAAGCCGCTCACCGGCACCACGGTCGACGGCTGGGCGCAGGGCTTCGAACTGCCCAGCAGCGGCGGCAAGTTGGATGTCACCTTCGAGGCTCCGATGAGCCACACGGCCTGGCTGTGGGCGCAGGGCGCGCTGGCCGTCGTCCTCGTGGTGCTCGCCCTGCCCGGGCGGCGCCGGGACGTCGACGACGACCTCCCCGAGGAGCAGGTCGTGCCCGCGCAGGACGTCACGGGCGAGGGCCGCCGCGCCCGCCGTCTGCGTGCCCAGGCCGAGGCCGAGCAGGCCGAGCAGACCGCCGAGGACGCTGACACCCTTCCTCCTCCGGAGGAGGAGGTCCCGGCCGTCCCCGCCGCCGTGCCGCAGCAGCAGGCGTACGGCGAGTGGGACACATCGAGTTACGCGGGAGCCGAATACGGCACCTATGGCGGCGAGCAGTACCAGGGTGGGCAGCAGTACCCGGCGGGCACCTACGAGCAGCCGTACCAGGCGGACCCCTACCAGGGCGGCCAGTACGACCCGTACGCGTACGGGGGCACGACCTCGTACGACCAGACGTACGGCCAGGGCTACGACGCGACCGGCCAGGGCTACGACCCGGCGCAGCCCCAGATGCCCGCGCAGCCGCCGCACGGCACCGACAGTGAGCGCCCCGACGGGAGCCAGCAGTGAACCGCACCACCCTGTCCCTGATCGCCGGCGCGACCGCGCTCGCCGCCGTCACCGGATTCGCCACGCTCTCCGCGCCGTCCGCCTCAGGCGGGCGCACCGCCAAGGCGGCCGCACAGCTGCCCGTGGAGCGCACCAGCCTGCTCTGCCCGCAGCCGAGCACCTCCGACATCGCGGACACCGCGTACACGTCGTTCACGCCCGTCTCGAAGGGCACGAGCGCCCACGGCAAGGCCGAACTCCAGGCGGCGACCGAGGAGTCGGGGGACGGGGCCGGCGGTCAAAAGAGCGGCAAGAAGGCCGCCAAGCCCGTCGTGGAACCCAAGGAGCCCGGCAAGCCGGCCACCGGTGACAGCTCGGGCGCCGAGGAGCCCGCACTCGTCGGCACTGCGGAGGGCAAGTTCGCGCCCGGCTGGACCGTCCAGGAGACCACCGAGGTCGCCGCGGGCACCGGCCGCGGTCTGCTCGGCACCAACTGCACCGCCCCGGACACCGAGTTCTGGTTCCCGGGCGCCAGCACCGCCGCCGAGCGCACCGACTACGTGCACCTGACCAACCCCGACGACTCCGCCGCCGTGGTCGACATCGAGCTGTACGGCAAGGACGGCACCCTGAAGTCGACGGTGGGCGACGGGATCACGGTCCAGCCGCACTCCAGCGAGCCGATCCTGCTGAACACGCTCACGGACGACCCGCAGACCAACCTCACCGTGCACGTGACGGTCCGCAGCGGCCGCGTCGGAGCCGCCGTGCAGGCACTGGACGACAAGCTCGGTGGCGACTGGCTGGCCGCGTCCACCGACGCCTCGGGCAGCCTCGTCCTGCCGGGCATCCCGAAGGACGCCACGTCCGTGCGTCTGGTCGCCTTCGTGCCCGGCGACGCCGACGCCGACCTGAAGGTACGCCTCGCCTCGCCCTCCGGGCTGATCACTCCCGCGGGGAACGAGACGCTGCACGTGAAGTCCGGCATGACGTCGGCGATCGACCTCGGCGACGTCACCCGGGGCGAAGCGGGCTCCCTGGTGCTCACGCCCACCGGCACGTCGGTGCCGGTCGTCGCCGCCCTGCGCGTCGTACGCGGCAAGGGCGACAAGCAGGAGACCGCGTTCATCCCCGCCACCAGCCCGGTCGGCGCGCGCGCGACGGTCGCCGACAACAGCTCCAAGGGCTCCACGCTCGCCCTGACCGCCCCCGGACGCACCGCCCAGGTCAAGGTCACCGCGTCCGCGGGCAGCGAGGGCGGTACGGCCGTGACGAAGACGTTCACGATCAAGGGCGGGACGACGCAGAACGTGGAGGCACCGGTCCCGAGCGGCCTCAAGGGGACGTACGCGCTCACCGTCGAGCCGGTCTCCGGAGGCCCTGTCTACGCCTCCCGGATGCTCGCGGCCACCGAAGAGGGCGTGCCCGGCTTCACGATCCAGACGCTCCCGGACGACCGGGGAACGGTCGCGGTGCCGAAGGCGGAGCAGGATCTCTCGGTGCTGTTGAAGTAGTGAGGCACCGGTAGTGATCCGCCAGGCCCTCGACGTGGACCCTCTGGTAGCGATCTACCTGGTGCCCGACGTGGACCCTCTGGTGGTGATCCGCCAGGCCCTCGACGCGGACCCTCTGGTAGTGATCGGCCAGGTCCTCCACGTGGACCCCTGGTGATGATCCACCGAGTCCTCCGCGAGGCTGGTGATGATCCACCGGGCCCTCCACGAGGACCCGGCGGTTCAGTCCTCGCCGTACCGCGGATCCACCGTTTCCGGTGTCAGCCCCAGCAGCTCCGCGACCTGCTCCACGACGACCTCGTGCACCAGGGCGGCGCGCTCGTCGCGCCCCTTGGTGCGGATCTCGACCGGGCGACGGTAGACGACCACGCGCGCGGGGCGACCCTCCCGCGGGGGGATCGTGCCGCCCAGGGGTACCGGCTCGTCGCTCCAGCTCTCACTCGAGCCCTCAAGGCGGGGCACTTCGAGTACCAGGAAGTCGATGTCGGCGAGCTGCGGCCAGCGCCGCTCCAGCCGCTCCACGGAGTCCTGGACCAGGTCCGCGAACACCTCGGCGCGGCTCGCGGAGAGCGGCACCTGGGGTGGCGCGACGGGGCCGCGCATGCCCCTGCCATGGCGGTCACGACGGCGGGGCCCGGGTGCGGCGGCGCGGGGCTGTACGGGGTTGTCCATCACTGACGAAGAGTAGTCCCCGTGAGGGCAGGGTGCCCGGCCCCCACGCGGCCGCCCGCACCGACGGCGTCCGGCGCGGTGATCACGCGGACGGCACCCGGCGCGGTGATCATGTCAGCAGCGCGAAGACCCGGTGATCACGTCGGCGGTACGAAGTCCGTTGATCAAGCGCGATGTCGCTCGATGACCATTCCAGCCAAGGTTGGGCTCGTTTCCGTATGCCTCCAAGACCGCCGCTCACATGGCAATTGACGTGGTTTGCACCAAGTGGTGACCGGATTCAGGTCCGTTCGGGATCGGGGAATGTGATGTCGCCCCAGGTCAGGGCGGGATGTTCGGAGCTCTGTGTGGGCGGTCTCACAGCACGACACGGTGGGGTGACCTGGGGGAGAGTCGTCGCGGCCCGCTCAAGAGTGCGGTACCGTCCAACGTCGTGAGCCCTGTACGTCGCTGTTCGCGCACCGCTTGCGGCCGTCCCGCCGTCGCGACGCTGACGTACGTCTACGCCGACTCGACCGCGGTCCTCGGCCCGCTCGCCACCTACGCCGAACCCCACTGCTACGACCTGTGTGCGGAGCACTCCGAGCGCCTCACCGCGCCGCGCGGCTGGGAGGTCGTCCGGCTGGCCGATGCCTCGGCTCCCTCCCGCCCCAGCGGCGACGATCTGGAAGCGCTTGCCAACGCGGTGCGCGAGGCGGCACGACCGCAGCAACGCGCCGCCGAGGCCGGTGGCGGCGGCAGCACTCGCTCGGCGGACCCGATGGAGGTCGCGCGCCGCGGCCATCTGCGCGTGCTGCGCTCGCCGGACAACTGACCGCCCCGCACTCGTCCGCACGCCGTTTCCCCGAGCCCCCGCTCGCCGTTGCGGAGCGCGAGTTTCGCGCACGCCGATTCCCTTCGGTGCCGCACGCCCATTGACGTGAAGTTGTTGCGGACACGACCATTCCGTTTGCCGTGAGAAATCGCTTTCCGCATCACGGAAACCGGGGAGGCGCCCGTGTACATCCAGGAACTGAAGCCCGTCGCCGACTCGCTCGGTCTGTCCGCCCTCGTCGCTGCCCTGCCCCTCGTCATCGTGCTGGTCCTGCTCGGCGGCGTCCGCATGAAGGCGCACCGGGCCGGGTTCATCGGCCTGCTGGCAGCCGCCCTGGTCGCCTGGCTCGCGTACGGCATGCCGGTCGGTCAGACGCTCTCCAGCGCCGCCCAGGGCGCCGTCTTCGGCCTCTTCCCCATCCTGTGGATCGTCGTCAACGCGCTCTGGGTGTACCGGATGACGGTCCGCACCCGGCACTTCGACATCCTGCGCCGCTCGTTCGGGCGGCTGTCCGACGATCCGCGCATCCAGGCGCTCGTGGTCGCGTTCTGCTTCGGCGCGCTCCTCGAAGCCCTGGCGGGCTTCGGGGCGCCCGTCGCGATCTGCTCCGTGATGCTGGTCGCGCTCGGCTTCGACCCGGTGCGCGCGGCGGTCGTCGCGCTCGTCGCCAACACCGCACCCGTCGCCTTCGGCGCCATGGGCACACCGGTCGTCACGCTCGCCCAAGTCACGGGCCTGCCACTGGATTCCGTCGCCTCCGTGGTGGGCCGTCAGACCCCGCTGCTGGCCCTCGTCGTGCCCCTTGTGCTGGTCGGCCTGGTCGACGGCCGGCGCGGGCTGCGCGAGACGTGGGTGCCCGCCCTGGTGTGCGGAGTCGCCTTCGCCGCCGCCCAGTTCGCCGCCTCGAACTACGTTTCCGCGCAACTCGCCGACATCGGTGCCTCCTTGGCGGGCGCGGCTGCCCTGGTCGCCGTACCGCAAGCGCGCAGGCCCGCCGCCGAGCCCGTACGCGCCGCGGTCCTGACCGGCGTACGCAGCCAGGACCTGGACGAGGAGGACCCGCGGCCCGAAGTCGTGCGCGCCTACGCCCCGTACGCCCTGATCGTCGCCATCTTCTCGATCGGGCAGATACCGGCGGCGAAGGACTGGTCGGCCAAGGCGACGCGCGTTTTCGACTGGCCGTTCCTGAACGTCGTGAACCCGGACGGCGGGCCGGTCGGCGGCAATGTCTTCACGCTGCCCCTGGTGTCGACCGGCGGCACCCTCGTGCTCCTCGCCGGGCTGTGCACGGCCGCCCTCCTCGGGGTGCACGCGCGCGTGGCGGTCGAGGAATGGGCGGCGACCGTACACGAGTTGAGATACGCGATCCTCACCGTGACGTCGGTGCTGGCCCTGGCCTACGTCATGAACCTCTCCGGGCAGGCCGCCACCATCGGCCACTTCGTGGCGGCGGCCGGCGCGGGGCTCGCCTTCCTGTCACCCGTTCTGGGCTGGTTCGGCGTGGCCGTCTCCGGCTCCGACACCTCGGCGAACGCCCTTTTCGGTGCCCTCCAGGTGAGCGCGGCCAGGCAGTCGGGACTGTCTCCCGAACTGCTCGCCGCCGCCAACAGCTCGGGTGGTGTGCTCGGCAAGATGGTCTCGCCGCAGAACCTGACCATCGCGTGCGCGGCCGTCGGGCTCGCGGGCCGCGAGGGCGACCTGCTGCGCAAGGTGCTGCCCTGGAGCGCCGGACTGCTGCTGATCATGTGTCTGATCGTGGTGGGGCAGAGTTCGCCGGTCCTGGAGTGGATGGTGCCCTGACGGACCGGCGCGGTCCTGACGGGCGGCGTTTCCCCCAGGTGACGGATGTGCGTCCGCTCAGCGGCCCGACAGCGGACTGTCGGTCGGGACGGGTAGTTTGGGGCGACCGAAGTGGACATCTGGAGGGTTGGCCGTGACTGCTGATCTGTCGCAGCTCGTGAAGGCGTACGACGTACGCGGTGTGGTCCCGGACCAGTGGGACGAGTCGTTGGCCGAGCTGTTCGGGGCGGCCTTCGTCCAGGTGACCGGAGCGGAAGCCATCGTGATCGGGCACGACATGCGGCCCTCGTCGCCCGGGCTGTCACGCGCCTTCGCACGCGGCGCGGCGGCGCGCGGTGTGCACGTGACCGAAATCGGCCTGTGCTCCACGGACCAGCTCTACTACGCGTCGGGCGAGTTCGACCTGCCGGGCGCGATGTTCACGGCCTCGCACAACCCCGCCCAGTACAACGGCATCAAGATGTGCCGGGCGGGCGCGGCCCCGGTCGGCCAGGACACCGGCCTCTCGGAGATCCGCGAACTCGTCGAGTCCTGGCTCGACTCGGGCGCCCCGGAGGCCTCGGACGTGACGCCGGGCACGATCACGCAGCGTGACACGTTGGAGGATTACGCGGCGTACCTCCGCGGTCTCGTCGACCTGACCTCGATCCGCCCCCTCAAGGTCGTCGTCGACGCGGGCAACGGTATGGGCGGGCACACGGTCCCCACGGTCTTCGCCGGCCTGCCCCTGGACCTCGTCCCCATGTACTTCGAACTGGACGGCACGTTCCCCAACCACGAGGCCAACCCGCTCGACCCGGCGAACCTCGTGGACCTCCAGAAGCGCGTGCGCGAGGAGGGCGCCGACATCGGCATCGCCTTCGACGGCGACGCGGACCGCTGCTTCGTCGTGGACGAGCACGGCGACCCGGTCTCGCCGTCGGCGATCACCGCGCTGGTGGCCTCCCGCGAGCTCGCCAAGCACGGCGGCGGCACGGTCATCCACAACCTGATCACGTCCTGGTCGGTCCCGGAGGTCGTCCGTGAGCAGGGCGGCACGCCGGTCCGCACCCGTGTGGGCCACTCCTTCATCAAGGCCGAGATGGCCCGTACCGGTGCGATCTTCGGCGGCGAGCACTCCGCGCACTACTACTTCCGCGACTTCTGGAACGCCGATACGGGCATGCTGGCCGCCCTCCACGTCCTCGCCGCCCTCGGCGGCCAGGACGGCCCGCTCTCCCGGCTCGTAGCCGCGTACGACCGCTACGTGGGCTCCGGCGAGATCAACTCCACGGTCGGCGACCAGGCCGCCCGCCTCGCCGCCGTCAAGAGCGCGTACGGGGACCGCGAGGGCGTCGGATTCGACGAACTCGACGGCCTCACCGTCACGGCCGGGGACTGGTGGTTCAACGTCCGCCCGTCCAACACCGAGCCGCTCCTCCGGCTGAACGCGGAGGCACGCGACGAGGCGACGATGGCGAAGATCCGGGACGAGGTGCTGGAGATCATCAGGGGCTGAGGGATCGCAGCCGTCCAAGCCGTGGGCCTGCGTGCCCCGAGGGGCGGCACGCAGGGGTACAGGGGCACCCCGTACGGCGCCGGGATCGCCGCCCCGCACCCTACGCAGGCACCGACCCGGGTACCTGTGAGTGTCGGCAACCGGGGACGGCAACCGCACTCCGCACAAGCCAGCGCCGCGCCCCGGCGGTACTCTGACCAGGCCGCATCCACCCGTTCGAAAGGACACCACATGCCGCTCGAAGCCGGCCTCCTGGAGATCCTCGCCTGCCCGGCCTGCCACGCCCCGCTCAAGGAGCAGGAGAGCGAGCTGATCTGCACGGGAGCGGACTGCGGCCTCGCCTACCCCGTCCGGGACGGCATCCCCGTACTGCTTGTCGACGAGGCCCGCCGCCCCGCGTAAGCGAGACAAGGCGGCGCGCCAACGCGACGCATCGACGTGGCGCACAACGCGCCGCACCATGGCGACACACCGGCGATCGGAGGCTGCCGACCCCATGCTCGACGAATCGCTGCTCGACGACCCCGAAGCGCTGGCCAGAGCCGACCGGCGGGCGCTGCTCCGCGGCGCCGCCGAAGCCGGCGCCCGCGTGCGTACCGCGGTCCGGCACGCCGCAGAGGCCGGGATCGCGGACCTGAAGCCGGACGGCCGCCCACGCGCCGTCCTGATCGCGGGCCCCGGCACGGCTGCCACCGGCGTCGCCGAACTGCTTGGCGCGCTCGCCGGAGCGAGCTGCCCTCTCACCCGGCTCACACCCACTGGTGTCGCCCCCGCCGCGGGCGCCCTGCGCTGGGAGCTGCCCGGCTGGGCGGGCCCGGTCGACCTCCTTCTGGTCGCCACACCGGACGGCACCGAACCAGGGCTCGAACTCCTGGTCGAGCAGGCCTACCGGCGCGGCTGCACCGTCGCCGCCGTGGCCCCGGCCCGCTCGCCGCTGACCGAGTCGGTGGACGGCGCGCACGGCCTCTTCGTACCGATGGCGACAGCCCCGTACGAGCAGGACGAACCCCTGGCCGCGTCCGCGCCCGGCGTCCTGTGGGCGCTGCTCACCCCGCTGCTCTCCCTCCTCGACCGCACCGGCCTCGTCTCGGCCCCGCCCGAGGTCCTGCAGAAGGTCGCCGACCGCCTCGACCAGATCGCGGAGCGCTGTGGTCCGGCCATCGCGACCTACAGCAACCCGGCCAAGACGCTCGCCGCCGAGCTGGCCGAGACCCTCCCGGTGATCTGGACGGAGGGCACCTCCGCGGGCCCCGCGGGCCGCCGTTTCACCGCGGCGCTTGCCGAGCTCGCGGGCCGGCCCGCGCTCACCGCCGAACTCCCGGAGGCGCTCGCCTCGCACAGCGTGCTGCTCGCCGGCGCACTCGCCGCCGGCGCCGACCCCGACGACTTCTTCCGCGACCGCGTCGAGGAGGCACAGGCCCTGCACGCGCGCGTGGTGCTGCTCCGGGACCGCCCGATCGGCGGAATCAGCGCGGCGCCCGCCGCCCGCGAACTCGCCCTCAGCCACGACACCTCGATCAGCGAGCTCGAACCGGAGGAGGGCGACGAGCTGGAGACCCTGGCCGAGCTGATCGCCATCACGGATTTCGCCGCCATTTACCTGGCGCTCGCTTCGGGGGCCTGACCTTGACTCCGACACCCTGACCTTCGTACGCGGAGAACACGAACAAGCGCCACCGTGACCTTCGGGCACGGAGGCGGGACCCGCGTCGCCCGCGTCGTACCCAGAAGGAACCGCAGAGACCGCATGGACCGCCTCGACAACACCATCCGCCCCTACGCCTGGGGTTCGACGACCGCCATCCCGCAGCTGCTCGGTGTGGAGCCGACCGGTGAGCCGCAGGCGGAGATGTGGATGGGCGCCCACCCGGGCGCACCCTCGCGCACCGCGCGCGGTCCGCTCAACGAGGTCATCGGCGAGGACCCCGAGCAGGAACTCGGCCGCGGAGCCGTCGCCAAATTCGGCCCCCGCCTGCCGTTCCTCCTGAAGGTCCTCGCCGCCGGCGCCCCCCTCTCCCTCCAGGTGCACCCGAACCTGGAGCAGGCCAAGGAGGGTTACGAGGACGAGGAGCGCCGTGGCGTCCCGATCGACGCCCCGCACCGCAACTACAAGGACGCCAACCACAAGCCCGAACTCATCTGCGCCCTCACGGAGTTCGACGGCCTGTGCGGCTTCCGTACCCCCGACGAGGCCGCCGAGCTCCTCGCGGGTCTCGACGTCGACTCCCTCAAGCCGTATGTCGACCTGCTGCACGCGCACCCGGAGGACGCGGCGCTGCGCGAGGTGCTGACGGCGGTGCTGAGCGCGGACCCCGAGGACATGGCCCGCACGGTCACCGAGGCCACGGCCGCCTGCGCCCGGCTCGGCGGCGCGTACGCCCCCTACGCCGACCTCGCCCACCACTTCCCGGGCGACCCCGGCGTCATCGCCGCCATGCTGCTCAACTACGTCCAACTGCAGCCCGGCGAGGCCCTGTTCCTAGGCGCGGGCGTTCCGCACGCGTACTTGAACGGCCTGGGCGTCGAGATCATGGCCAACAGCGACAACGTCCTGCGCTGCGGTCTGACCCCCAAGCACGTCGACGTCCCCGAACTCCTGCGCGTCGTCCGCTTCGAGGCGGGCGACCCCGGCGTACTGCGCCCGGAGGCCTCCCCGGACGGCGAGGAGGTCTACGCGACTCCCATCGACGAGTTCCGCCTCTCCCGCTTCGTCCTGGCGGAGGGCGCCGCCCCGCGGGACCTCACCCGTGCGACCCCGCAGATCCTGCTCTGCACGGCGGGTTCGGTGCGCGCGGACGGCATCACGCTGGCCCCCGGGCAGTCGGTCTTCGTACCGGCCGGCGAAAAGGCCGAAGCGTCCGGGAATGGCACGATCTTTCGCGCGACCGTGGTGGCCTGACGGGGTAACTGTGGTGGCCTGAGGCGCCGCTGTCGCACAGGGCTGCAAGAATGGCCCGTCGCAAAGGGCTGGCAAAGGCCCGGCGACGGACAGAGGCGAAGGCGAAGGGACACCCCGGACACATGAGCGCGTCAGGCGGCACCAAGGCGATCGTGGCGGCACTCGGCGCCAACCTCGCGATCGCGGCATCGAAGTTCGTCGCGTTCGCCTTCAGCGGCTCGTCCTCGATGCTCGCCGAGGGCGTCCACTCGCTCGCCGACTCCGGCAACCAGGCCCTGCTCCTGATCGGCGGCAAGAAGGCCCAGCGCGAGGCGACCCCGCAGCACCCCTTCGGCTATGGCCGCGAACGCTACATCTACGCCTTCCTCGTCTCGATCGTCCTCTTCTCGGTCGGCGGCATGTTCGCCGTCTACGAGGGCTACGAGAAGATCAAGCACCCGCACGACATCGAGCACTGGTACTGGCCGGTGGGCGTCCTGGTGTTCGCGATCATCGCCGAGGGCTTCTCCTTCCGCACGGCCATCAAGGAGTCCAACGCGCTGCGCGGCACGCACTCCTGGTCGCAGTTCATCCGCCGTGCCAAGGCCCCCGAACTGCCGGTCGTCCTCCTGGAGGACTTCGGCGCGCTCATCGGTCTGGTCCTCGCGCTCGGCGGCG
The DNA here is from genome assembly GCF_044457265.1 of Streptomyces sp. NPDC050564. Lineage (NCBI taxonomy): Bacteria > Bacillati > Actinomycetota > Actinomycetes > Kitasatosporales > Streptomycetaceae > Streptomyces > Streptomyces sp. NPDC050564. The sequence continues at coordinate 190,170 of NZ_JBITGS010000021.1, forward strand.
TCGGCCTGGCCCTGCTCACCGGCGACGGCATCTGGGACGGCATCGGCACGGTCTGCATCGGTGTGCTGCTCATCCTGATCGCCCTGGTCCTGGCGGCGGAGACCAAGTCCCTCCTCCTCGGAGAGGCAGCGGGCACCGACGAAGTCAAGAAGATCGAGGACGCCATCGTCGACGGCGACACCGTCACCGGCATCATCCACATGCGCACCCTCCACCTCGGCCCGGAGGAGCTCCTGATCGCCGCGAAGATCGCCGTCCAGCACGACGACACGGCCGCCGAGGTCGCCTCCGCGATCGACGCCGCCGAGTTCCGTATCCGCGCCGCCGTCCCGATCGCCCGCGTGATCTACCTGGAGCCGGACATCTACAGCGAGGCGAAGGCGGCCAAGGGCCCGGACCCCGAGGCAACGCCCGGGGGACCGGCACAGTCGCACTGATTTCTTCCTGTACGTGACGGGGGCCCGCCTGGAGTCGTCCAGGCGGGCCCCGCCGTCATACGTCCGTGAGATCTGCACGGCCAATACGTCTGTCAGGTCTGCCCGGCCCGATACGTCCGTCAGGCCTGCCCGGCCCGATACGTCTGTCAGACCTGCACGGCCCACGGCGGCATCGGAGGCACCGCCCGACTCCGCCGCCGTACGACGAGGGCGGCGATCCCGAAGCCGACTCCGGCAAGTACGACGGGTACCCCGAGCATCCCGGTCATCGCGAGGGCGATGGGCACCGCGCGTTCCTCGGTCACCCGTCCCTGCACCGCGCTGACGGGCACGGTCCCGCCGTGGTCGTCGCGGAAGTAGCGGGAGTCCCTTGCGTTCAGGCGGTGATCGCCGAGCAGGAACAGCCGTCCTTCAGGCACCTTGACGTCGTACGGGTCGTACTGCCTTTGCATTTCGTCGACCACGCCGTCCTGCACATACGGCTCGTCGAGCGGCTTCCCGTTGACGGTGATCCGCTCGTCCGTCCCCTTGCCGCCGCAGCAGGCCACGCGGTCGCCGCCGACCCCGATGACGCGCTGAATGACACTGACCCCCGGTCCGTAGCGCTCCGGCGCGGAGTACAGCACCACGTCACCGCGCCGCACCTCCTCCCCGCCGACGCGCTCGAAGACGAGCCGCTCACCGACGGTGTACGTGGGCGTCATGCTCCCGCCCCGCACCGTGGCCGTCGTATACGCACCTCGCGCGTACATGAGCGACCCGATCAGCATCACCAGCCCCAACGGCCCCAGCACCCACGCCGTGACCGCCAGTCCTCGCCCCCTCCGCATCCCCATCCCCTCCCCGCACGGCACTCCCGCGCGCGCCGAGGCTAGCGCTTCGCTGTGAACGGACGACGGCGGGCCCCGAGCCTTCCGGCTACGGGACCCGCCATGGCCGGTACGGCTACTGGATCTCGCCCAGCACGCCGAGGACCGCGCGCTCGTCCGGCGCCGCCGTCAGCCGCTCCCGGAACCCGGGATCCACCAACTTGCGCGACAACAGCGCCAGAATCCGCAGATGTTCGTCGCCCGCGGCCGCCTCCGGTACGGAGATCATGAAGACCAGCTTGGCCTTGGTCCCGTCGAGCGCACCCCACTCGATGCCCTCGGCGGACCGCGCGAACCCGACGATCGGCGCGGTCACCGCATCCGTCTTGGCATGCGGAATCGCGATCTCTTCCCCGAGTCCCGTCGTCCCCTGCTCCTCCCGCCGCAGGGCGGTCCGCACCAACTCCTCCACATCGGCCACCTTCCCGGTGGCGGCCAGCAGCCCGGCCATCTCCCGAATCGCGGACTCCTTGTCCCGGGATTCGAGCTGAACCCTGACGGTCCGCTCGGTGAGGTAGCCGGAGAGGACTTCGGGCTCGGCGCCGTCCGAAGCGGTGCCGGACATCATCTGTACGGCGGTGGCGGTGGCGGTCGTAGCGGTGGCCGTGTCGAGACCGGCGCCCACGCCGGCGAGCGCGGGCTCCGGAGCGCGCCGAGGCGTGGGCACCAGCGCCTCCCCGCGCCGATTGCGCTCACCGAGGTCGACCAGGGTGACGGTCGTCAGCGCCGTCACCGCCGTGCCGATGAGCACGGCGACGAAGAACATCGGTACGCCGCTCACGGCACCCAGCACCGCCACGATCGGCCCGCCGTGCGGGACCGCGTCCTTGACCCCGGCGAGCCCGGCGACCGCTCCGGCGACCGCGCCGCCGAGCATGTTCGCGGGGATGACCTGCGCGGGCCGCGCGGCCGCGAACGGAATCGCACCTTCGGAGATGCCGAAGCAGCCCATGAACAGCGAGGCCAGTCCGGTCTCGCGCTCCTGCTCGGTGTAGAGCCGCTTCCGGATCAGCGTCGCAAGGCCCTGACCGAGCGGCATGACGGGAATCGCGGCGGCGCACATGCCCATGACGGTCTGATTGCCCGTCGCGATGAGTCCGGCACCGAAGAGGAAGGCCGTCTTGTTGACCGGCCCGCCCATGTCGAACGCGATCATGAGGCCGAGAATCGCGCCGAGCAGCACCGCGCTCGTCCCCGTCATCCCGCTCAGCCAGCTGGTCAGATGCTCGAAGACCCAGGAGATGGGTTTGCCGACGACGTAGATGAAGAAGAGGCCGAGCGCCGTCGTTGCCACGATCGGGATCACGATGATGGGCATGATCGGCTGCACGAACTTCGGGACCCTGACCTTCTTGATCCACAGCACCAGACAACCGGCCAGGAACCCGGTCACGATCGCCCCGATGAAGCCCGCGCCCGCCTTGGAGTCGTACAGCGAACCGGTGTTGGCGATCCAGCCGCCGATCATGCCGGGAACCAGCGCCGGCCGGTCCCCGATCGCGTATGCGATGTAGCCGGACAGGATCGGAACCATGAGCGTGAAGCCGATGACACCGATGTTGTTGACGTCCATCCAGAAGGAGTTCTTCGGGATGACCAGACCGCCGGACGGGTCCGTGTGCCCGCCGAGCGAGAGGGATATCGCGATCAGCAGCCCGCCGACGACGACGAACGGGATCATGTAGCTGACCCCGTTCATCAGCGCCTTGTACGCCAGGCTCCGCTCCTTGCCGCCGCCGCTCGTCGCCTCGGCGGTACTGCCCGCCCTGTGCACCGGCGCCGATCGCACCCGCTCTATCAGCCGCTCCGGATGGTGTATCCCCTCGGCGACCCCGGCGGTGATGACCCGCTTCCCCGCGAACCGGCTCAGGTCCACGTCCTTGTCGGCAGCGACGATGACGCCTTCCGCAGCTTTGACATCGTTGTCACTCAGTACGTTTTCGGCTCCGATGGATCCCTGGGTCTCCACCTTCATCTCGATACCGAGGCGCTCCGCAGCCTGCGAGAGCTTCTCGGCCGCCATGTACGTGTGGGCAATGCCGGTCGGGCATGCGGTCACCGCGAGCAGTTTCAACCGCTTCTGCTCGCCACCGCCGTTGCCCGTGGGGGGAGGGCCGGCCGGACTGGTCACGTGGATCTCCTAACGCCTTTGACGCCTTCGTCACGCGGAGCGCCGTCCCGGACGCTCCGCAAGATCGCTCGCATGGCCGCGATCTCCCGCATCCTGCAACACCCAAGCCCAGGATCAAAGGCTCCGGACGTCCCCGAATGCCCTGGTCCGACAGCCCCTGTCGGCCCTGCCGAGGACCGGCTGTCATCGATCCCGAGGACGTTCCGTTATCGGCCTGATGCCTGTGCACGGGACGCCGTGGTGTCCGGAGGCGGACTGGGGAGGGCCGGGTCCACCGGTGTAGCTTGGTGACTGAGCCAGACGTCGCTGCTGATGGCGGTCGGGCGGTCCCACCGCGGACCGGCCGAGGGAGAGAGGGCCTCCGACGGACTGCGCTGCGCGCACCAGGCACTCCGTGTGCCGTGCTGGGCACGTCCGTGCCTCGCTCGGGCATGCGTATGCCAGCCGCCGCGCAGACCAGCCGTATCCACCTCGCCCCAATCCCGAGGAGCAGCTCGCAATGACGACTGTCGACAACCGACAGGACTTCAAGGTCGCCGACCTCTCCCTGGCCGCCTTCGGCCGCAAGGAGATCACCCTCGCCGAGCACGAGATGCCCGGCCTGATGTCGATCCGCAAGGAGTACGCCGAGGCGCAGCCCCTCGCGGGCGCCCGCGTCACCGGCTCCCTGCACATGACGGTGCAGACCGCCGTCCTCATCGAGACCCTGGTCGCCCTGGGCGCCGAGGTCCGCTGGGCCTCCTGCAACATCTTCTCCACCCAGGACCACGCCGCCGCCGCCATCGCGGTCGGCCCGAACGGCACGCCCGAGAACCCTCAGGGCGTTCCGGTCTTCGCTTGGAAGGGCGAGACCCTGGAGGAGTACTGGTGGTGCACGGAGCAGGCGCTGAGCTGGCCGAACAGCCCCACCGGCGGCCCGAACATGATCCTGGACGACGGCGGTGACGCCACCCTCCTCGTCCACAAGGGCGTCGAGTACGAGAAGGACGGCAAGGTTCCCTCGGTCGACACCGCCGAGTCCGACGAGCACCGCGTCATCCTCGAACTCCTGCACCGCACCATCAGCGACGGCTCGCAGAAGTGGACCCAGCTCGCCTCGGAGATCCGCGGCGTGACCGAGGAGACCACCACGGGCGTACACCGCCTGTACGAGATGCACCGCGACGGCACCCTGCTGTTCCCGGCGATCAACGTGAACGACGCCGTCACCAAGTCGAAGTTCGACAACAAGTACGGCTGCCGCCACTCCCTGATCGACGGCATCAACCGCGCCACCGACACGCTCATCGGCGGCAAGACCGCCGTCGTCTGCGGCTACGGCGACGTGGGCAAGGGCTGCGCGGAGTCCCTGCGTGGACAGGGCGCCCGCGTGATCATCACCGAGATCGACCCGATCTGCGCCCTCCAGGCGGCGATGGACGGCTACCAGGTCACGACCCTCGACGAGGTCATCGACAAGGCCGACATCTTCGTCACCACGACCGGCAACAAGGACATCATCATGGCCTCCGACATGGCCAAGATGAAGCACCAGGCGATCGTCGGCAACATCGGTCACTTCGACAACGAGATCGACATGGCCGGCCTCGCGAAGATCCCCGGCATCGTCAAGGACGAGGTCAAGCCGCAGGTCCACACCTGGAAGTTCGCGGACGGCAAGGTCATCATCGTGCTGTCCGAGGGCCGCCTGCTGAACCTGGGCAACGCCACCGGTCACCCCTCGTTCGTGATGTCCAACTCGTTCGCGGACCAGACGCTGGCCCAGATCGAGCTGTTCACCAAGCCCGAGGAGTACCCGACCGATGTCTACGTGCTGCCCAAGCACCTGGACGAGAAGGTCGCCCGCCTCCACCTCGACGCGCTCGGCGTGAAGCTGACGACACTCCGCCCCGAGCAGGCCGCGTACATCGGTGTCGAGGTCGAGGGCCCGTACAAGTCGGACCACTACCGCTACTGAGCACCCCGCACAGCACCCGGCCGAGCAGCGGTACCACCGCTCGGCGTACGGATGTCAGCAGGCCCTCGCCCCCGTGGCGGGGGCCTGTCCCCGATGAGGACCTGAACGACCATGCCACGCGGCCGATATTCGCTCCATGATCCGCACGATCACACCCCCCTCGCTGAAGAGCACTTCCACTGCGCGCCCGGCCCCTCCGGCTGGCGCTACGTCTCCCAACTCACCACCCCCTCCGGCGACCAAGCCGGTTCCGTCGACCTCGCCCTCGACGACCTCGGCCGCCCCATCCGACTCGAACTGCACGCGGCGGGCTGGCAGGTCCGCGGCGCCGCCCTCGACGGCGTGACCTGGGTCCGCACCGACCCCTCGGGCGCACAGGCCACCGAAGGCAATGTCCCCGCTCACGCCTTCACCGGCACGTCCCCCGCGTTCCTCATCGCCACCGCCCGTCTCCTTCGCCTCGCCCCCTTCGCCTCCGCGACCCGCGTACGCCTCGTCGCCTTCACGGACCCGGTCCTCGCCCCGCGCACCCTCGACCAGTCCTGGGCCTTGATCTCGAGAGAAACACACGCCACTGACAACGGCCCTCTGACCGTGGACGAATACCAGGTCACAGCGCTGGACACGGGTGAGCAGCACGCCGTGCACGTATCGGGAGACGTGGTGCTCGCGGCACCCGGCATCGAACTGGAACACCTCGAATCACCGCCGTCGGTGTTCACCTGACCACGACGTCCCGACGTACATCCGCCGGCCATGCCCTGGCGGACCACGTGCCGGCGCTCGGCGACGCCTCTCGCGGCCCCTCCGAGCCGGGAGAGACGTCCGGTCACGCGGGCGGCACGAAGCCCGTCGGGGGGCGATCGACGTGGTCGGCCTGCTGCACGGCGGGCTGGGGAGCTTGCGGCGCCTGTTGCGACGCCGCCCCGGGAGTCGCTGACGGTCCATGCGGAGCCGACGGGTAGGAGTGTGCGCCTGCGCCCGGGGTCTGTGCCGCTGGTCCTGCCCCGCTCGGGTACCCACCCGAGCCCCGCTGCGGGGGGTAGCCACCCGGGGCCGGGTGAGTGATCCCGGCCTCTCTGTTCCCGAACGCCCGCCGAGCCTCCCGCGCCTGCCGCTCCTGCATCACCGCCGCCAGGTACGCGGCCGCCGGAATCCCCTGTGGCGCCGGAGCCCCCGTACGAGCAGCGAGATCCATGGCCAGCCGTTCCGCCATCGCCCCGCCGACCTGAGGATCCAGCTGGTGCATCCGGGTCAGGTACTGGCGAATGGCCAACCACAGCCCATCCGGCACCGCGGAAAGATCAAGCGCGGAGAACCGACCTGCCAGCCAGGGCGGCGGCGGAGGTACGAAGGGCATGCGGCCGACCGGAATCCTTTCCCGTACGACGAGAGTCCCCGCGAACACGTCACCGAGTCGCCGCCCCCGCGCCGACACCAGCGAGGCGATGCACGCGACGATTCCGAACGTCATCAGAATCTCGACCACCCCGACGGCACCGCGCACGAGCGCATGCCGGAACCGGATCGGCCCTCCGTCGTCCCGCACCACCCGCAGCCCGAAGGCCAGCTTCCCGAGCGAGCGACCGTGGCTGAGCGTCTCCACCGCGATCGGCCCGCCCACGAGCACGAGAACGAAGCTCGCGATCGAGATCGCGAGTTGCGCCGCATCATCCAGGGCGGCCGTCGAAGCCACCAGACCGATGGTCACGATGACGTAGACGGCCACGGCCACGACCAGGTCGAGCAGCACGGCCAGCGCCCGGCTCGGCAGCTTCGCGGGGCGCAGCTCCAGCGCTACCGCCTCGCCCGTCACTAGCTCACTCACGCTCGCCGTCCTTCCCCTGACCTGCCCCGAGAACGGCCAGTCTGCCAAGCTGAGGGCACATCGCGCCGCAGTACGACAAGCTGACACCCACGACGAGCAGCCGAGGAGCAGCCAACCCGATGGACCTCGACGTCTTCGTGTCCGCCCACCGCGCCGAGTGGGACAGGCTCGACGCCCTGCTGCGCCGCCAGCGCCGCCTCACCGGAGCCGAGGCCGACGAACTCGTCGCCCTGTACCAACGCACCGCCACCCACCTGTCTCTGATCCAGTCCAGCGCCCCGGATCCCCAGCTCACAGGCCACCTCAGCCAACTCGTGGCACGCGCGCGCAGCGTGGTGACAGGCACCCGCCGTGCCTCGTGGCGCGATGTCACCGGCTTCCTGACGCGCGGCTTCCCGGCCGCGGTCTACCGCTCGCGCCACTGGTGGGTGCCCACGGCGCTCGTCTCCACTGTCATCGCGGCCCTTCTTGGGTGGTGGATCGGTACGCACCCCGCGGTCCAGTCCTCGATCGCCGCCCCCAGCGAACTGCGTGACCTCACCCGCCCCGGTGGCGAGTACGAGACCTACTACTCCAGCCACCCCGCCGCCTCCTTCGCGGCCCAGGTGTGGACGAACAACGCCCAGGCCGCCGCGATGTGCCTGGTCCTCGGCGTCTTCCTAGGCATCCCCGTCCTCTGGATCCTCTTCCAGAACATGCTCAACCTGGGTGTCGGCATCGGCCTGATGTCCTCGGCCGGCCGCCTCGATACCTTCCTGGGGCTGGTCCTCCCACACGGCCTGCTGGAACTGACCGCCGTCTTCGTCGCCGCGGGCACAGGTCTGCGACTGGGCTGGACCGTGATTGACCCTGGCCCGCGCTCCCGCCGTACCGCGCTCGCAGAAGAGGGTCGAGCCGCCCTTGGGATGGCGGTCGGCCTGGCACTGATCCTCTTCGTCTCGGGCGCCATCGAAGGCTTCGTCACGCCGTCCGGCCTCCCCACTTGGGCCCGCATAGGCATCGGAATCGCGGCTGAACTGGCCTTTCTTGCGTACGTCTACGTCCTGGGTGGTCGTGCGGCACGTGCCGGCGACACGGGTGACGTGTACGAGTCCGAGCGCAGCGCCGTCCTCCCGATGGCCGCCTGATGTGCGGGCACACCCGCTGACCTGCTAGTCTCCTCCTCGCCCCACAAGAGCCGTTGACACGGAGCGAGTGGGGAGGTAGATTCGAACAGTTGCCTAGAACTGGACATGTCCGGTGGCAGCAGTTAGTCTCTGTCTGCTTCCGGAAACAATCGATTTCCGGGAAGCCATTCCCGATGATTCAGAAATGGATGCCGGTCAGTCCGGTCCAAGACTTCTGATAAAGTCGGAACCGCCGGAAAGGGAAACGCGAAAGCGGGGAACCTGGAAAGCACCGAGGAAATCGGATCGGAAAAAGATCTGATAGAGTCGGAAACGCAAGACCGAAGGGAAGCGCCCGGAGGAAAGCCTGAGAG
>NZ_JBITGS010000022.1:0-190466 GCF_044457265.1 Streptomyces sp. NPDC050564
CTATGCCGGTCCACACGTCGCGAAGGCGGGACTCGACCAGACCGTCCGTGTCCAGCAGCAGCGTGGCGCCCGCCGGGGCCTGCATCCCCACCGCCACCAAATCCACCCCCCCCACCCCCGGGGGGGCCCCCCGCCGCCACCCCCCCACCCCCCCCCCCCGCGCCCCACACCCCGCGGGTCCCCCGGCCCGGCCCCGGGGGGGCGGGCCCCCGGGGGGGGCGCCCGGCCCGCGACCACCCCCCCGGGCCCCACGACCAATTCCTTGGTGCTCAGCCTCCGTTGACGTTCTGGGAGATCCGGTCCCCGATCTCCTTGTCGATGTTGCGCCAGTACTGCACCGCGCGGTCCAGGACCGGGCGCGACACATCGGCCTTCAGGTGTCCGCTGACGTTCGAGACGAGCCGGTCGCGGGCCGCGTCGTCGAGGACCTGGCGGACCATCGTGCCCGGCTGGCCCCAGTCGTCGTCCTCGCGGTGCAGTTGGTACGCCTCGCGCACCATCTCACCGGCCGTCTGCCAGCTCGCCGGGTCGCCGAAGCGCCCGTAGTCGGCCGCGGGACCACCGTAGGAGTTGGGCGCGTACGGACGGGACGCGTTCGACGGCTCGTAGCGCATCGGGCCGTCCTTGGCGTACGAGTTGGTGGGGACGTGCGGCCGGTTCGGCGGCAGCTGGGCGTAGTTGGGGCCGATCCGGTACCGGTGGGTGTCCGGGTACGAGAACAGCCGGCCGAGGAGCATCTTGTCCGGAGACGGCCCGATGCCCGGCACCAGGTTCGAGGGCTCGAAGGCGGCCTGCTCGATGTGGATGAAGTAGTCCTCGGGGTTCCTGTTGAGGGTCATCCGGCCGACGTCGATCAGCGGGTAGTCCCCGTGCGGCCAGACCTTGGTCAGGTCGAACGGGTTGAAGCGGTAGTCCACCGCGTCCTCGAACGGCATGATCTGGACCTTCAGACTCCAGGTCGGCGCGTTCCCGGACTCGATCGACTCGTACAGGTCCCGGCGGTGCAGGTCCCCGTCCGTCCCGGCCAGCTCGTCGGCCTCGGCCTGGGTGAGGAAGTCGATGCCCTGGTCGGTCTTGAAGTGGTACTTCACCCAGAACCGCTCACCGGCGCCGTTGATCCACATATAGGTGTGGGAGCCGTAGCCGTTCATGTGGCGGTACGTCTTGGGGATCCCGCGGTCGCCCATCAGCCAGGTCACCTGGTGCGCCGACTCGGGCGAGAGCGTCCAGAAATCCCACTGCATGTCGTTGCTGCGCAGCCCGGTGGCGGGGTGGCGTTTCTGCGAGCGGATGAAGTCCTGGAATTTGATCGTGTCACGGACGAAGAAGACCGGGGTGTTATTGCCCACCAAGTCGTAATTGCCCTGCTCTGTGTAGAACTTGAGCGCGAAGCCGCGGGGGTCGCGCCAGGTGTCGGGCGAGCCCTGCTCACCAGCGACGGTGGAGAAGCGGGCCAGCATCTCGGTGCGCTTGCCCGGCTGGAAGAGATCTGCCTTGGTGAACTGACTGACGTCGTTGGTGACTTCGAAGAATCCGTACGCGCCACTGCCCTTGGCGTGCACCACCCGCTCGGGTACTCGCTCCCGGTTGAACTGGGCCATCTTCTCGATGAGGTAGTGGTCCTGGAGCAGGATCGGGCCGTCGGGTCCGACGGTGAGCGAGTGTTCGTCGCTCTCCACCGGAATTCCGACGTTGTTCGTGGTGTACGGAGCCTTCTGGGGTGCCTGCGTCACGAGCGTCCTCCCGTCGAAGAAGAGGGTCGGTTAGGTCGCTTCGCTCACCCCAGCAGTCAACTCCGCCGACAGGATGTCGGCAACATTTGGACTGGGTCCAACTCCGGCACGATTCTGAACGACTGCTGGGGGGCGCCCCGCGTGGGTACCCCTCAGCCGCGGTTCAATTCGAACCAGACCACCTTTCCGGTGCTCAACCGTGTCGCGCCCCACCGCCTGGCCAGCCTGTTGACCAGGTAGAGCCCGCGCCCGCCCTCGTCCGTGGCGCGCGCCTGCCGCAGCCGCGGCAGCTGCGGCACGTCGTCGCCGACCTCGCAGCGCAGGACATCCGTCCGCAGCAGCCGTAGCGTCACCGGCCGTGACGCATAGCGCACGGCGTTCGTCACGACCTCGCTGACGAGCAGCTCCACGGAGTCGGTCATGTCCTCCAGGCCCCAGCGGGACAGTGCACGCCGGGCCAGCCGACGGGCCCGCCCCGGGGCCGCGTCCTCCGGCTCCAGGAACCAATAGGCGACATCGCTCGGCGCGATCCCGTCGAAGCGGGCGGCGAGCAGCGCGATGTCGTCGTCCCGGTCGCCCGGGCCGAGCATGTCGAGCACCTCGTCGCACAGCGCCTCGAGCGGCGGCGGATGGTCGGGGCCGGTCAGCTGCGCGGTGGCCGCGAGCCGCTCCCGCAGTTGCTCTATGCCGGTCCACACGTCGCGAAGGCGGGACTCGACCAGACCGTCCGTGTACAGCAGCAGCGTGGCGCCCGCGGGCGCGTCCAGCTCCACCGCCTCGAAATCCACCCCGCCAACGCCGATGGGGGCACCCGGCGGCACCCGCAGCACCTCGGCCCGCCCGCCCAGATGCAGCAGGACCGGTGGCGGATGGCCCGCGTTGGCGATGGTGATGCGGTGCGAGACCGGGTCGTAGACGGCGTACAGGCAGGTCGCCATGCGGTCGGTGCCGAGCCGCTGCGCCTGCTCGTCGAGGTGGTGCAGCACCTCCTGCGGCGGCAGATCGAGCCCGGCGAGGGTCTGCGCGGTGGTCCGCAGCTGGCCCATGATGGCCGCCGACGTCATCGAGTGGCCCATGACGTCACCGACGACGAGGGCGACGCGGCTACCCGGCAGCGGGATCGCGTCGTACCAGTCGCCGCCGACGCGCGCGGTCTCCGCGGCCGGCAGATACCGGGAGGCCAGCCGTACGCCCGTGGGTCGCGGCAGCGTCTCGGGCAGCATCGTGCGCTGCAGCTCGTCGGCGATGTACGCCTCGCGCCCGTACAGCACCGCCTTGTCGATGCCGAGCGCGCTGTGCGTGGCCAGCTGGGCGGCGACCAGCAGGTCGTCGGCCTCGAAGGCCAGCCGCTCCGGACGGCGCAGGAACAGCGCCGCGCCGATCACCCGGCGGCGACCGCGCAGCGGGGCGAGGATCGCGCGCTGCCCGCCGGGCACCACCAGGTCGTCGCCGAGCAGCTCGGGCAGCGCGGCGCGGGCGGCGGGCGCGTCCGCGAACACCGGCCGGACGCCGCGCAGCACCTCGGCGAGGGCACCGCCGGGGCGCACCTCGCACAGCTCGGCGGTCATCGCCTGCAGCTCGCTGGGCTCGGGCTGCAGCGCGGGCATGAAGCCGCCGTCGGTGTCCCGCTCCTCGGGGATCCGGTCGGTGCGCCGCAGCCGCAGCACGACGGGGCCGGTGGGCCGCTCGTCGCCGACGGGCAGCGGGTCGCGCAGATAGACGAGGATCGCGTCGGAGAACGTCGGCACGGTGGCCCGGCACAGGCCCATCACGATCTCGTCCAGGTCGATGCCCCGGGCGATGCGGCGGGTCGCGGCGCCCACGAAGCGCAGCCGGTCCCCGTCGCGCCGCATCGGCATCGGGCCACCCGGCGGCAGCCCCTGCCCGGTGCGCCGGTCCTTGCCGCCGGCGCTCCCCGACGGCCGGTCCTGCTCGTTGGCCGGCTGCGCCGGGATGGCTTCGGGAACGGGGCGCGGGCGGTGCGGATCGGGCTCGGCGGCCGAGGGCTGGGAGTGCTCGGAGCTGGGGGAGGCGGGCGGCGGTGTGGGCGCGCCGGCGCCGGGGACCGAGGCGGAGCCGGTGGCCGAGGCTGAGCCGGGGGACGCAGTGGAGCCGGAGGAAGGAGACATGTCGGTGCCGGCGGAGGTCTGACCGCCGGTGGGGCCGTGCTTGCCGTACGACGTGGTCGTACCGGGACCCTTGGGTGCGTCGCCGGTGCGGGCCTGGACGGGTAACGCGGTGGCGCCGGGCAGCGTGGACGGCTGCTCCGGGGTACGCAGGAGCGCCCCGCGGGGGTCCGCGGGGGCGGGCGGCCGGCCGGCGCCGGGCTGGCGGCGCTCGTGCGAGGTGGGGTGCTCCGTCACGCGTGTCGAATCCATCCGTCCGGGGCTGCACGCCGTGCGTGCAGTTCGTCCCGCAGCCCCGATACCCGGAATGTGTGTCCCGGGAACGGAATCTGCGCGTCGTCGGGGCCTGGCCCTACGACGGGCGCGGCCGCCCATGCGAGCCCGCGCCGTCGGCACGGCCGTCTGCGGGCCGCGCCGTCGTGGCCCTCGTACCCCTCGCTCACGTCCTGCCGCCCCTCGGTGACGTATGGTCAAGCCCGGCTCATACTGCGGGAGTTGTTGCTGCCGTGCGCCCTTGCGGAAGACGATCCTACGGTTGTACCACGGGGGCGCATCAAGGGTCTCATGAGGACACGTGCGCGGGCGTACGGTCCCAGTCATCGGGCAGGGCGGGAACCGGCCACGACGGATCCGGGCGCCAGTGCTGCCAGCCGTCCGCGAACGGCGCGCCCCAGGCGCGGATCACGTCCACCGCCGACCACCCCGCTTCCCTTACCCGAGCCGCCGTTTGAGCGTCCATCAGACCAGCCCGCTGCGCCATCGCGAACTCGTCCTCGTCGAGCCAGCGCCAACTCCGGTCCGGGTGGACGGAGATGTCCAGGAAATGATCCTCGGAGTCGACCCCGCCCTCCCAACGGGCCAGCGGGGTCTCAAGGTTCACGTACCAGTTCTTGAAACGCCAGCCCCGTTCCCAGAACAGCCACACCGACCAGGCGTCGCCGGGCCGCGCCAACTTCAGTACCCCGGTGCCGAACCAGCGGTCGCGCCGCACCGCGCGTGGCTTGGTGTAGCGCGACTCGAGCGGCTCCCCGTGCACCGGCGTACCGTCGGCGAGCACCGGCTTCACACACTCCGTGCCGGGCGCCATCCACACCGCGAGCAGCTCGTCGTCGTCCCGTGCGACGGTCACGGGGCGGCAGATGTGGAAGCGCGGGCCGGCGTTCTCCCGGTACCGCCACAGGATCTGACTCCCGGGGGCCCAGTGCGCCGTCGACCCGCCCGCTTCCACGTCTCTCACCGCTCCACCGTCTGCCATGACCAGATATTAGGTGCCCCGGGCATACGACGCTGCGGCGCGCGTCACGGTTCTCGGCGCCGGACACAGGACGTTACGGAGGTGTCATCAGGCGTCTGCCGAAGGGACGAACGCCGTTACGGACGCGTCATCCGCAGGACATCCAGCGCCTCGTCGAGCTGTTCCAGCGTGAGGTCACCGCGCTCCACATACCCGGACTCCAGGACGACTTGGCGAATCGTCCTCCGCTCCGCGAGCGCCTTCTTGGCCACCTTGGCGGCCTCCTCGTACCCGATGTACTTGTTGAGCGGGGTGACCACGGACGGTGACGACTCGGCGTACTCGCGGGCCCGCTCGCGGTGCGCGACGATCCCGTCGACGGTGCGGTCGGCGAGCAGCCGCGAGACGTTGGCGAGCAGCCGGATCGACTCCAGCACGTTCTTGGCGATGACGGGCAGCATCACGTTCAGCTCGAAGTTGCCCGCGGCCCCGGCGACGGCGACCGTCGCGTCGTTCCCCATCACCTGGGCGGCGACCATCAGCACGGCCTCGGGGATGACGGGATTGACCTTGCCGGGCATGATCGAGGACCCCGGCTGGAGGTCGGGAAGGCTGATCTCGGCCAGTCCGGTCCGCGGCCCCGACGCCATCCACCGGAGGTCATTGGCGATCTTGGTGAGCCCGACGGCGATGGTGCGCAGCTGCCCGCTGGTCTCGACGATCGCGTCGCGCGCCCCCTGAGCCTCGAAGTGGTCGCGCGCTTCGGTGAGCGGCAGCCCGGTGTCCCGGGCCACCTCCGCGATGACGGCGGCGGAGAACCCGGGCGGGGTGTTGATCCCGGTGCCCACGGCCGTCCCCCCGAGCGGCAGTTCGGCCAGACGCGGCAGCGAGGCCCGGAGCCGCTCCACCCCGTAGCGCACCTGGGCCGCGTACCCGCCGAACTCCTGCCCCATCGTCACCGGCGTCGCGTCCATCAGGTGCGTACGCCCGGACTTCACGACGTCGGCGAACTCCTCGGACTTCCGCGCGAGCGAGCCGGCCAGGTGCTCCAGCGCGGGAATGAGATCGCGGGTCACGGCGGCGGTGGCGGCGATGTGGATCGAGGACGGGAAGACGTCGTTCGACGACTGCGACGCGTTCACGTGGTCATTGGGGTGTACGTCCCTGCCGAGCCGCTCGGTCGCGAGCGTGGCGATGACCTCGTTGGTGTTCATGTTGGAGGACGTGCCGGATCCCGTCTGGAAGACGTCGACGGGGTAGTGCGCGTCCCAGCGCCCCTCGGCGACCTCACCGGCCGCCTCCTGGACCGCCTCCGCGACGTCCTTGTCGATCACCCCCAGCTCGCCGTTCACCTTCGCGGCGGCCGCCTTGATCCGGGCGAGGGCCTCGATGTGGGCGCGCTCCAGCTGCTGCCCGGAAATCGGGAAGTTGTCCACGGCCCGCTGTGTCTGGGCCCGCCACTTCGCGTCGGCGGGGACGCGGACCTCACCCATGGAGTCGTGCTCGATCCGGTACGGGGCTTCTGCCTGTTCATCGGCCATTGCCGATCACCTCCAGTGAGGACAGCATCGCGGACCTGTCCCGTGTTCCCGTGGCAGAAGGACCGGAACGGAGTGTCCTGCGTCATACGGTGTCCTCCCGCTGGGAGTCAGCGGCGCGGAACGCCGAACAGGCCGGTGCACGCGGGCTTTCCGCCCACCTTGGCGCACGCCTGCGCCCCGTGCGGGCTCGAGGCGGCCAGCATCGGGCTGGTGTATCCGTCCGACTTGTCGCCCTCGTAAGTGGCGGACAGTTCGTCCTGGCCCGACCTGATCGAGATCTCCCGCGCGCCACCGGCCCGGGTGCGCACCTCGGACCAGACCGTGGCGCAGGACGGGGAGAAACGCAGCAGCACGACCTGGGCGCCCTTGACGACGCTGCTCTCCGTCCGGGCGTCCCGACCGCAGGTCTCGGCGGTCGGGAACTCTCCCTGGCAGCCGCTGCCGCGACAGGAGGCGGCCGCCCGGGGCGCCGGCGCCTCGTCGAAGTCCAGGACGTCCGCCGCGCCGGCGGTGACCGCCACCGTGGCGGCCACCGCCGCGAGGGCGACGAAGGCGCGATTCCCCCGGCGGGGGCGCCGGGCGCCCTCCGGCCTGGATGCTTCCGGGCCCGGCGGCTGCTGCGGCGCGCTCGCCGCACTGGACTGGGCCCGGGCGGCGGCGTCCCACAGGTCGAGGAGCGGACCGGGGTCGGTGTCCGCGAGCCGGCCGAGCGCGTCGACCGCTGCGCGCGGCGGGAACTGGTCGCCGTTCAGATAGCGGTGCCAGGTCGACTTGCTGAACGGGGTGGCTGTGGCCAGCGCGGCCAGACTCAGCCCCGTCCGCTGCTTGAGGGCGCGCAGTCGCTCCACCAGGAGTTGCTCCGCGTCGCCCGACGAGTGGGGCAGCGGCTGCCTCTTGACCATCACGTGGCTCTCCATCTCGCTCCCTCGCCGTGCCGGGGTGACCGCCCTGATGCTTTCCCGTGCAAGGCGCCGGGCCACACCACGATCACTGGAATATGAAGGGGAGTTGACCTGCTGTTTTGCCACCGGAAGGCGGTGTGATCGGCTGATTGACCGGTAGTACCTCCTGACGGGGTGACGGACACCCCGTCAGGAGGTTCCGGATGTCAGGGGCCGAGCGGAGCGGCGCCCTTCAGCACCAGCGGACGGCGCTGCGGTTGTGCACGTAGCGCGCGGAGACGTAGCCCTTGTGGTGGGCGAGCTTGTACCAGCGCCGGTTGCCCAGGACGTAGGAGCCCTGCTTCTTGCAGGTGATGGCCACCACGTGGCCGATGGAGCGCGAGCCGATCACCCGGTAGCCGGTCCCCGGTCCGGAACGGACGTTCAGCCGCAGGTAGTGGGTGGCCACGCGGCCCCAGGTGTGGGCCGTGACGTGACGCCGGGCGTGCGTCATGGGGTACCGCCGGTAGTGCGTCGTGACGTGGTGCCGTACGTGGGTCGTCACGTGGCGTCGGGCGTGTCGCTTCGGCGCCTTCCGCTGGGCGTGCCGGGCGCCGGGCAGGCCGGGAATCGAGGACTGCGGGGCCGTCGGGTACCAGCTCGGCGTCGAGATCTGCGTGGGCGTGACCCAGCCGGGAGCCTGCGGTGCCGGGGCGGCGGAGGCGACGGCCGTCACAGGAAAGACGGCGACGGCCGCGATCGCGGCCACCAGACCGTTGCGCAAGGTGCGTCGAATCATGGGATTTCCCTCCGAGTTGACCTGCGGATCACAGGCTGTGATCCAGTCAGCACGGAGCTTTTCCGGCATAGTTCGCAAAGATGCTGTCCCACTCGTTCCTGGGACGAAGTGGGACAGCATCCAGGCGGAGTGTCGACGCTGTGGCGTCCCGGGACGTTACGTCAGCCCGGGACCCCGCACCGGAATGTGGGTGAACGTCGGCTCGGGGGCGGGGTTCTGGAAGAAGTCGTTGCCCTTGTCGTCGACCACGATGAACGCCGGGAAGTCCTCGACCTCGATCTTCCAGACGGCCTCCATGCCGAGTTCCTCGTACTCGACGACCTCGACCTTCTTGATGCAGTCCTGGGCGAGCCGGGCGGCGGGCCCGCCGATGGAGCCGAGGTAGAAGCCGCCGTGCGTGTCGCAGGCGTTGGTGACCTGGGCGGAGCGGTTGCCCTTCGCCAGCATCACCTTGGACCCGCCCGCCGCCTGGAACTGCTCGACGTAGGAGTCCATGCGCCCGGCGGTCGTCGGGCCGAAGGAGCCGGACGCGTACCCCTCGGGGGTCTTGGCCGGGCCCGCGTAGTACACCGGGTGGTCCTTCAGGTACTGCGGCATCTCCTCGCCCGCGTCGAGCCGCTCCTTGATCTTTGCGTGCGCGATGTCGCGGGCCACGACGAGCGGGCCGGAGAGCGAGAGCCGGGTCTTCACCGGGTACTTGGTGAGCTCGGCGAGGATGTCGTCCATCGGCTGGTTCAGGTCGATCTTGACCACGTCGGAGGACTCGTCGAGGTGCTCGTCGGTCGTCTCCGGGAGGAACCGCGCCGGGTCCGTCTCCAGCTGCTCCAGGAAGACGCCCTCGGCGGTGATCTTCGCGACGGCCTGCCGGTCGGCGGAGCAGGACACGGCGATGGCGACCGGGCAGGACGCGCCGTGGCGGGGGAGGCGGACCACGCGGACGTCGTGGCAGAAGTACTTGCCGCCGAACTGTGCGCCGATCCCGATCTTCTGGGTCAGCTCGAAGACCTTCTCCTCCAGCTCCTTGTCCCGGAAGCCGTGCCCGAGCTCGGAGCCCTCGGCCGGGATCTCGTCCAGGTAGTGCGCGGAGGCGTACTTGGCGGTCTTCAGGGCGTACTCGGCGCTCGTTCCGCCGACGACGATCGCCAGGTGGTACGGCGGACAGGCGGCCGTACCGAGCGAACGGATCTTCTCCTCCAGGAACTTCATCATGGAGGCCTCGTTCAGAACGGCCTTCGTCTCCTGGTACAGGAAGCTCTTGTTGGCCGAGCCACCGCCCTTGGCCATGAAGAGGAACTTGTAGGCGCCGCCGTCGGTCGCGTACAGCTCGATCTGCGCCGGCAGGTTCGAGCCGGTGTTCTTCTCCTCCCACATGGTGAGCGGAGCCATCTGCGAGTAGCGCAGGTTCAGGTTCTTGTACGCGTCGTAGATGCCGCGCGAGAGGGCCGCCTCGTCGCCGCCCCGTGTGAGCACGTTCTGGCCGCGCTTGCCCATGACAATGGCCGTGCCGGTGTCCTGGCACATGGGCAGGACACCCGCGGCGGCGATGTTCGCGTTCTTCAGGAGGTCGAGGGCGACGAACTTGTCGTTGCCGGACGCCTCCGGGTCGTCGATGATCCGCCGCAACTGGGCCAGGTGGGCGGGCCGCAGATAGTGCTGGATGTCGTGGATGGCCTCCTCGGCGAGCTTGCGCAGCGCCTCCGGCTCGACCTTGAGGAACGTGCGCCCGTCGGCCTCGAAGGTGGAGACACCCTCGGAGGTCACCAGCCGGTACGGGGTGGTGTCCTCTCCCTGGGGGAGCAGATCGGTGTACGCGAACTCAGGCATCTCGCCCATTCCTCACTCGACAGACAGCGGCTGGCCTCCATTGGCAGCGTCCACCAGCGTAGAACCTGGCACGGACACCGAGTCTGTGAGGTAAGGCTCAGTTGCTTGTCCGACAGTCGTCCACACCCCTAGTCGCGATCTATCGCGTTTGGGTACGCTGCTGTCGTGGACCTTCAGAAGAGCCCCGCCCCGACCGCGCCCACGTCGGCGAAGCCGACCGCATCCCTGGCGGCGGAGCCGGCCGAGCTCCGTGCCTCCGACGCCGACCGTGACCGGATCGCCGACATCCTGCGCGAGGCCCTCGCCGAGGGGCGCCTGACCCCGGAGGAGCACGCCGAGCGGGTGGAGGGGGTGCTGGCCACGAAGACGGTGGGCGAACTCGACCACTTCGTACGAGACCTGCCCGCCGCCCACACGGGCCGCGCGACCCCCGCGTACACCTCCGCGCCCAACCGCCCCACCGCCGACGCGATGCCGGTGGAGGCCGACGAGAACGTGGTGGCGGTCTTCAGCGCCGCTGTCCGCAAGGGCCGTTGGCGCGCCGGGCGCCGTATCCACGCGTACTCGGTCTTCGGCAGTGTCGAGATAGACCTGAGCGAGGCGATCTTCGAGTACCAGCAGGTCGTGATCAAGGCGATCTCGGTCTTCGGCAACGTGGAGATCCGCGTCCCGGAGAACGTCTCACTGCGGGGCAACGGCGGCGGGGTACTGGGCAACTTCGAAGTGGACACGCTGGATTCGGGCGACCCACACG
Source organism: Streptomyces sp. NPDC050564 (assembly GCF_044457265.1). Classification (NCBI taxonomy): domain Bacteria; kingdom Bacillati; phylum Actinomycetota; class Actinomycetes; order Kitasatosporales; family Streptomycetaceae; genus Streptomyces; species Streptomyces sp. NPDC050564. The sequence continues at coordinate 10,893 of NZ_JBITGS010000022.1, forward strand.
CACCGGTCGTCTATGTCGACGGTCTGGCCGTGCTGGGCAATGTCGAGGCAAGGCCCAAGCGGGGCAAGCTGGTCACCGACATCCTCGACCGGGTGACGGGCCGCGTGACCGAACGGGTGGCCGACCGGGTGGACAGGAGTTTGCGCAAGCACCTGGACCGTTGACGCTTGTGAATTCGGGGGCTCCGGCAGCGGATTGGTCCAGTTGTACCGGTCTTGGCGCGAACGAGAAATCCCGGGCTTCGGAACTCAGTGCATAGGCGCGCGCACAGCGGGTAGGCCTTGCTGCATCGTCTCTTGGAGGGCGCTGTGGACCTTTCCGCGGTGCCCGGCACGCTCGCGAAGCCGTCGTCAGGAGTAGACCGTGCTGCAACCGCCGCATCAGTCTCTGCAGGTAGCTGCCGTTCCGGCCCAGCGGGCGCCAGTGCGGGACAGGGATCAGGAGGCCCCATGGCACACGGAAGCCGTGTGCCGACGAGACGAAGCCGGCCTGTTCTTCGCCCCCTCCAAGGAGCCCACTGCCGCCCGGCTGTCCCGTGAGGAGGCGGCGAAACGCGTCTGTGCCCGCTGCCCGGTGATGGTCGAGTGCCGCGAACACGCGCTGCTGCAACCCGAGCCGTACGGAGTCTGGGGCGGCCTCACCGCCGCCGAGCGCCGCGTGGTGCTCGCCCGACGCCGCCGGCGCGAACTGGAACTCAAGAAGGCCACGCGGGGGACGATAGCGGCGGCCGGCTGACCGTACGTACGGGAAAGGGGCGCCCCTCCGCACAGGGAGCGCCCCTTTCCCGTTGCCCGGCGAACCCGGCCGGAACTACTTCGCCCGGTCGAAGTCGATCGCGCTGTAGGCCCGCAGCTTGCTGAGCCGATGCTCCGAGGTGATCTGCCGGACCGTGCCCGACTTGGACCGCATGACGATCGACTCGGTCGTCGCGGTCTCGGCGCGGTACCGCACCCCACGCAGCAGCTCGCCGTCGGTGATGCCGGTGGCGACGAAGAAGACGTTCTCGCCGGAGACCAGGTCACTCGTGGTCAGCACGCGGTCCAGGTCGTGACCGGCGTCGATCGCCCGCTGCCGCTCCTCGTCGTCCTTGGGCCACAGCTTGCCCTGGATGGTGCCGCCGAGGCACTTGACCGCGCAGGCCGAGATGATGCCCTCGGGGGTGCCGCCGATGCCCAGCAGCAGGTCGATGCCGGTGCCTTCGCGCAGGGCCAGGATCGAGCCGGCGACATCGCCGTCGGTGATCAGCTTGATGCGCGCGCCGGTCTCCCGGATCTCCTTGATGATCCCGTCGTGGCGCGGCCGGTCGAGGATGACGACCGTGACGTCCTCGGGCGTGGAGCGCTTGGCCTTGGCCACGCGCCGGATGTTCACCGACACGGGCGCGTTGATGTCGACGAAGTCGGCGGCCTCCGGGCCGGTGACCAGCTTGTCCATGTAGAAGACCGCGGACGGGTCGAACATGGTGCCGCGGTCGGCGGCGGCCAGCACAGCGATCGCGTTCGACATGCCCTTGGCGGTGAGCGTGGTGCCGTCGATCGGGTCGACGGCGATGTCGCACTCGGGACCGGTTCCGTCGCCGACGCGTTCCCCGTTGAAGAGCATCGGGGCCTCGTCCTTCTCACCCTCACCGATGACGACGACGCCGTTCATCGAGACGGTGGAGACGAGGGTCCGCATGGCCCTGACAGCGGCGCCGTCGGCGCCGTTCTTGTCGCCGCGGCCGACCCAGCGGCCCGCGGCCATGGCGGCGGCCTCGGTGACGCGGACCAGTTCCAGGGCGAGATTTCGGTCGGGGGCCTCGGAAGGGACCTCGAGTTCGGACGGCAGCTGATGATTCTCGGTCATCGAGACGCATCCTTTCTGATACGACGACGGCCGGATGAGGGTGTGTCCCGACTCTATCGTCAGGCTGACAAAATGAGCAGGGGGCCCCACGGATGAGCAGGCCAGGGCACCTGCGACGATAGGTACGTGGCAGGTACGAAAGGCAAACAGTCGGTCCGGGACATGATTCTCTCCCTGGGCCTCATCGGGCTCATGGCGGGCGTCATCTACATCTTCATCCCGCACGACGACTCCGAGCCTCCCCTCAAGCGTGTCGACTACCGTGTCGAGCTCCTCACGGCGCGCCGCGCGGCGAGCTATCCCGTCGCGGCACCCGAGGGTCTGCCCCGGACGTGGAAGGCGACGTCCGTGCGGTACGACGGCTCTCAGTTCGACACCTGGCACCTGGGTTTCCATGACCCCGACGGCCAGTACGCGGCGATCGAGCAGTCCACTCAGAAGCCGGCCGTCTTCATCGACACGGCCAGCCAGGGCGCCGAGGAAACGAAGACCACCCAGCGGATCGGCGACCAGACGTGGCAGCGGTACACGGGGGGTCGCTACGACGCCCTGGTGCTCAAGGGCAAGGGCTCCACGACGGTGGTGACCGGCACCGCGTCGTTCGCCCAACTGACGAAGCTGGCGCAGGCGCTGAAGACGTCCTGAACCGTTCGGAAACGCGATGAGGGCCCCCGGCGCCATTGCCGGGGGCCCTCATCGTACCTGCGGAAAGGATCAGACCGTCGTGACGACCTGGTCGAACTCCAGGCGCGGGGAGCGCGGGAACCAGGCGTCCTCGCCCGGCTTGCCGATGTTGACGACCATCAGCGGGGTGTGGTCGTCGTCCAGGAACTCCTTCTGGACGCCGGCGAAGTCGAGACCGGTCATCGGGCCGGCGGCGAGGCCGGCGGCGCGGACGCCGATGATGAAGTACGCGGCCTGCAGGGCGGCGTTCAGGGCGGCGCTGCCCTCACGCACCGAGCGCTCGCCGAAGAAGAGGTCCTTGGCCTGCGGGAAGTGCGGGAAGAGCTCCGGCAGCTCCTCGTGGAACTCGTTGTCCGCGGAGAGGATCGCGACCAGCGGGGCGGCGGCGGTCTTCTGCTGGTTGCCCTCGGCCAGGTGCTGCACGAGACGCTCGCGGGCCTCGGGGGAGCGGACCAGGGTCACGCGCAGCGGCGACTGGTTCATGGAGGTCGGGCCGTACTTGACCAGGTCGTAGATTGCCTGCACCTGCTCGTCGGTCACCGGCTCGTCGGTGAACGTGTTCGCGGTGCGGGCCTCGCGGAACAGCAGGTCCTGGGCGGTGGGGTCAAGAACGAGAGACATGGTGAAACCTTCTCGGGACGAGCGGGGATCCGGGGGGATCGGATTGTGCTCCCGAAGGTATGACATGAAGGTTTAAGCTTCAACCAAAACTCGCCCGAAGTGATCCACTTCACATGTGCTTCAACTTTCAAGAACTGCCGCTACTCGGAGTCGGCCGAGCCGCCCGCGCCCTCTTGCTCCTCCTCGGCCAGCGCAGCGTCCAGCCGCGCCCGTGCGCCCTCGAGCCACCGCCGGCACACCTTGGCCAGCTCCTCGCCCCGCTCCCACAGGGTGAGGGACTCCTCCAGGGTCGTACCGCCCGCCTCCAGACGGCGTACCACCTCGATGAGCTCGTCCCGCGCCTGCTCGTACCCGAGCGCCTCGTTCACCTTGCTGGTCATGCGCCCACCCTATGCATCGACTCGTACGGAGAATTCACCCTCGGCGACCCGCGCCCGCAGCTCCTCGCCCGCCGCCACCTCGTCCGGCCCCCGGACGACATGGCCGTCGGCCTTCTGCAGCACCGCGTACCCCCGCTGGAGGGTCGCGGCGGGGGAGAGGGCCACCACGCGCGCGTGGGTGTGTGTCAGCTCCGAGTCGGCGCGGTCGAGGAGGTGCCCGAGGGTGCGCCGGCCGCGGTCCAGCAGGGCGGCCACCTGGTCCGCCCGCTCATCGACCATGCGGTGCGGATCCTCTATGGAGGGCCGGGCCAACGCGTGCGCGAGGCCGCGCTCCTCCCGCTCGATGAAGGACTGGACGCTGCGCCGCGCCCGGTCCCGCAGGAACCGCACCCGCTCGTACTCCTCGCCGACGTCCGGCACGACCTTCTTGGCGGCGTCGGTCGGCGTGGACGCGCGCAGGTCGGCCACGTGGTCGAGCAGCGGGTTGTCGGGTTCGTGCCCGATGGCCGACACGACCGGCGTACGACAGGCCGCGACCGCCCGCACGAGCTGCTCGTCCGAGAACGGCAGCAGGTCCTCCACGCTGCCGCCGCCCCGCGCCACGATGATCACGTCGACGTCGTCCAGCGCGTCCAGGTCCTTCACGGCCTGCACGACCTGGGGCACCGCGTGCACGCCCTGCACGGCGACGTTGCGGACCTCGAAGCGGACGGCCGGCCAGCGGTGCCGCGCGTTCTCCAGCACGTCGCGTTCCGCCGCCGAGGCCCGCCCGCACACCAGCCCGATGAGCTGCGGCAGGAAGGGCAGCGGCTTCTTGCGGTCGGCCGCGAACAGTCCCTCACCGGCCAGCGACTTCTTCAACTGCTCGAGCCGGGCGAGCAGTTCACCGACACCCACGGGCTTTATCTCGGCGGCCCGCAGCGACAACTGTCCCCTAGGCGCGTACCACTCGGGCTTCGCGTGGACGACGACACGGGCGCCCTCGCTCACCACGTCGGCGACGGCGTCGAACACCTGCCGGTAGCAGGTCACGCTCACCGAGATGTCGTACGACGGATCGCGCAGCGTCAGAAAGACGACCCCCGCGCCCGGGCGCCGCGACAACTGGGTGATCTGCCCCTCGACCCACACCGCGCCGAGCCGGTCGATCCACCCCCCGATGAGCCGCGACACCTCACCGACGGGCAGCGGAGCGTCCGCGGACGTGTTGAGAGCCATGCGCCCGAGCGTAACCGCCACCACCGACAGTGCCCGCACTCCTGAGGCACGGTTTACGGGAGCCCGGCCTCGCGCGCCAGTACGCCCATCGCGCGGGCCAGCGCGTCTCGTTGCGCCGTGCTCAGTCCTGCGGTCAGCTCCTCGTCGAGGGCGCGCGCGCGTGCCGTGCATTCCGCGAGCAGGGCGCGCCCTTCTTGTGTCAGCCCGAGCCGGTGGCGGCGCCGGTCGTCCGGGTCACGTACTCGGTCGATGGCGCCCAGCTCTTCGAGCTGGTCGGCGAGCGTCACCACCAGGCTCGGCACGACGCCCATCGTCCGGGCGACGTCCTGCTGCGACGCGGGCGCGCCGGAGCCGATGACGGAGAGCAGCCCCACGTGCTTGGGCTTCACGACCTCGGTCCCGGCCCGATCCCCACGACGCGCCCTATGCCTCCGCCCCGTCCCGTCCTCGCTGGGCGAACAGCACCACCAGCCCCACCGCCAGCCAGATCGCGCCCACCACCTGGGCGGTGCCGGACGCCTCGACGATCACGGCGACGGTGATCCCGGCGCCGACGACGGGGATCAGGACATGGCGCCACCACACGACCGGCCCGCCCAGCCGCCGCACCGCGAACCAGCCCACCACGCTCGCGTGCAGCGACGTGAACGCCGTCAGCGCGCCGATGTCGACGACCGACACCAGCTTGTCGAGGCCGTCGTCGCGCCGAGCCGCCCACACCGCCGCGACCAGCGTGATGACGGCCGCGCACAGCAGCGCCGCCCGCGGCACCCCCGAGTCGGTCCGCGACAGCGTCCGCGGCAGCCGCCGGTCGCGAGCCATGGCGAAGACGAGCCGCCCTGCCGCGGCCTGCCCGGCCAGCGCGGCGAACGCGGCCCCGATCGCCTTGCTCACGGCCACCAGATTGTGCAGCCACGACCCGACCGAGGAGTCCACGGCGTCGTAGAAGGCCGCCCCCTGCTTCGCGGGATCGGCGGCGAGCTGCGCGGACGACAGCGGCTCAAGGAGCGCCACCAGATAGCTCTGGACAACGAACAGCACACCCGCCAGCGCCAGACAGAACAGCACCGCCCGTGCCACCTTCTCCGAACCGCCGGTGGCCTCCTCCGCGAACGTCGCGATCGCGTCGAAGCCGAGATACGACAGCACGGCGACCGAGACGGCGCCGATCACCGCCGACAGGGCGAACGCGCCCTGCGAGCCGTCGCCGGACAGCGGGGACAGCCACCCGCGGTGGGCCCCGTCACGCGCGAGCATGACGACGGCCGACACGACGAAGACAAGAAGGACCACGATTTCCATCGCGAGCACCAGGAAGCCGACTCGTGCTGCGGCCCGCACACCCCACAGGTTCAACACCGTGGTGATGACCACGGCGAACGCCGTCCACACCCACCGGGAGACGCCCGGAACCAGGGAGTTCATCGCGATCCCGGAGAACAGGTACGCCACCGCGGGGATGAGCAGATAGTCCAGCATCGCCATCCACCCGGCGATGAACCCGGCCCCTTTTCCGAGCGCCGCGCGCGCGTAGGCGAACACCGAGCCCGCCTGAGGGACCACGCGGACCATCTGGGCGTAGCTGAATGCGGTGAACGCCATCGCGACGGTGGCGACGACGTAGACCAGCGCCACCGCCCCGTGCGACTTCGCGTCGAGGGTCCCGAAGACACCGACCGGCGCCATGGGGGCGATGAACAGCAGCCCGTAGACGACGAGGTCCCGGAAGCCGAGGCTGCGCCGCAGTTCGTGCTCCGCGCCGGTCGGGCCGGCTGTGTCCGCCGCCGGCTCCGTGCCGGACATCGTGCCTCCCGAGGGTCGCGCAGGCCCCACCCCTCCCGGCTCCCCATCAGTCTCCCCAAGGAGGCGATCTTTGACCTGCCGAGCGCGGCCTTACGATGGGACGCATGACTGCTTCGCCTGGCCGCCGTGTCCTGCTCGCCGCTCCCCGGGGCTACTGCGCGGGCGTGGACCGCGCCGTGATCGCCGTCGAGAAGGCTCTTGAGCAGTACGGGGCCCCGATCTACGTCCGCCACGAAATCGTCCACAACAAGTACGTCGTGCAGACCCTGGAAAAGAAGGGCGCGATCTTCGTCGAGCAGACGGCGGAGGTCCCCGAGGGGTCCATCGTCATGTTCTCCGCGCACGGCGTCGCCCCGGTCGTCCATGACGAGGCCGCGGCCGGCAGGCTCGCCACCATCGACGCGACCTGCCCGCTGGTCACCAAGGTCCACAAGGAAGCCGTCCGTTTCGCCGACGAGGATTTCGACATCCTCCTCATCGGGCACGAGGGCCATGAAGAGGTCATCGGCACCTCCGGTGAGGCGCCGGACCACATCACCCTGGTCGACGGTCCCGAGGACGTCGCCAAGGTCGAGGTCCGCGACCCCTCCAAGGTGGTCTGGCTCTCCCAGACCACGCTGTCGGTCGACGAGACCATGGAGACGGTCGACGCGCTGAAGGAGAAGTTCCCGCAGCTCATCTCCCCGCCCAGCGACGACATCTGCTACGCGACGCAGAACCGACAGCTGGCCGTGAAGCAGATGGGCGCGGAAGCGGACCTGGTGATCGTGGTCGGCTCGCGGAACTCCTCCAACTCCAAGCGGCTCGTCGAGGTCGCCAAGCTCGCGGGCGCGCGCGACGCGTTCCTCGTGGACTTCGCCGACGAGATCGAGGAGGCGTGGCTGGAGGGTGTGACGACGGTCGGCGTCACCTCGGGCGCCTCGGTCCCGGAGGTCCTGGTCGAGCAGGTCCTGGAATGGCTGTCGCGGCGCGGCTTCGAGGACGTGGAGATCGTCAAGGCGGCCGAGGAGTCCATCACCTTCTCGCTGCCGAAGGAGCTGCGCCGTGATCTGCGCGCGGAGGCGGCCGCGCTGGTGGAGCAGCGCACGGGCACGGCGCTCTCCGAGGCCTCCTCCGAGAAGTGACTGTCAGTCGTACGACGTAACGTAGGGCCATGCAGATCTTCGGTGTGGACATCGGCGGTTCCGGGATCAAGGGCGCTCCTGTGGACCTGGACCGCGGCGACTTGGCGGAGGAGCGCTACAAAGTGCTCACTCCGCATCCGGCGACGCCCGACGCGGTGGCCGACGGTGTGAAGGAGGTCGTCGGCCACTTCGGCTGGACGGGTCCGGTCGGCATCACGTTCCCCGGGGTGGTCACTGCCGGTGCCACCATCCGTACGGCGGCCAATGTCGACAAGAACTGGATCGACACCGATGCGCGGGCCCTGCTGAGCGAACGGCTGGGCGGCCTTCCGGTAACCGTGTTGAACGACGCGGACGCGGCGGGCGTCGCCGAGATACAGTTCGGCGCCGGGCGCGACCGCCGGGGCACGGTCATCCTCCTCACCTTCGGCACGGGCATCGGCAGCGCGCTCTTCATCGACGGCGAGCTGGTCCCGAACACGGAGCTGGGCCACCTGGAGCTGAACGGCCACGACGCGGAGAAGCGCGCCTCCACCAAGGCCAAGGACGACGGGGAGCTCACGTGGGAGCACTGGGCCCGCCGCGTCACGAAGTACCTCGCCCACGTGGAGATGCTCTTCTCGCCCGAGCTCTTCATCATCGGCGGCGGCGTCAGCCGTAAGGCCGACAGGTTCCTGCCCCTCATCGAGGGCATCAAGGCGGAGATCGTCCCGGCCCAGCTGCGGAACAACGCGGGAATCGTGGGAGCGGCGATGAGAGCCGCGAAGACGGCGCAGTAGCCGCGGCTCCGAGGACCGAGGGCCAGGCCTCCCCGGCGTCGTCTCGAGTCCGGCTACCCGGTCGGCCGAGACGGTCGGGAAGGTGGGAAGGCTCGGCGCGAAGCGGCGGCCTGGGCCCTGCGCTGAGCGGCCCGGCGGCTCATGAGCGCGACCTTGCGGACGGTCACGATCAGCCCCGCGATCAGCGTCCCCCCGTACAGCCACCCCGCCTGGGTGGCGAGCGCGGTGAAGAGCCCCATGACACGGCCCGCGATCCCCCCGCTGTGGTCGGCGACCGCCAGCAGCCCGAAGGTGAACGCGAGCGGTACGACGACGGGCGCGGTCACGAGGTCCCCCCGCCGCACCCACACCGCGGTCAGCGCACACACCGGCAGGAACAACATCCCGTACACCATCAGCGACGCCCCGAACAGCAACTGGTCGAGGCAGCCGAGTGCGAACATCGACGCACCGCAGAACAGCCCGCTGCCCAGCCCGGTGAGCCGGGGGTTCGGCACCCTGCGCGCTGCATGGACCAGCGGCGGCGCGGGCCGCCGTGCCACCGGGGCGCCCCGCCTGACGTCGACGTGCCCGCCGCGCCCGCCCTGTGCGGGAACGGGCATGCCACGTCGCGATCTCGGCCGAGGGGGACGCGTCCTGTGTTGCTCCACTGGACCAACTTAGGTCGTTTTATGTGTGGAATAGCCCCTCAGACACGCCGATGAGCAGACCTTGGCCATGCGTTCGATGCGTCGCCCTTGCGGGCCCGGTCACGCCGTAGACTGGTGGATCGGCCCGCGCTCTCCGAGGGCCTTTCGCCCATCCTCACGTACGGGAAGTCGCAACGTGTCGCTCACGATCGGAATCGTCGGTCTGCCGAATGTCGGCAAGTCGACCCTGTTCAACGCCCTGACCAAGAACGACGTGCTCGCGGCCAACTACCCGTTCGCCACGATCGAGCCGAACGTGGGCGTGGTCGGCGTCCCGGATACCCGCCTCACCAAGTTGGCCGAGATCTTCGCCTCGCAGCGCGTCCTTCCGGCGACAGTCGACTTCGTCGACATCGCGGGCATCGTGAAGGGTGCTTCGGAGGGTGAGGGCCTGGGCAACAAGTTCCTCGCGAACATCCGCGAGTCCGACGCGATCTGCCAGGTCATCCGTGCCTTCAAGGACGAGAACGTCGTGCACGTCGACGGCAAGGTCTCGCCCAAGGACGACATCGAGACGATCAACACCGAGCTGATTCTCGCCGACCTCCAGACGATCGAGAAGGTCCTGCCGCGCCTCCAGAAGGAGTCGCGCATCAAGAAGGACGTCGCTCCCAAGGTCGTGGCGGTCGAGGCGGCGAAGGAGATCCTGGAGAAGGGCGACACCCTCTTCTCGCAGGGCATCGTCCAGGGCTCCGGCAACGAGGAGCTGCTGCACGACCTGCACCTGCTGACCACCAAGCCGTTCCTCTACGTCTTCAACGTGGACGAGGACGAGCTGGTCGACGACGACTTCAAGGCCGAGCAGCGCGCCCTGGTCGCCCCCGCCGAGGCGATCTTCCTCAACGCCAAGCTGGAGGCGGACCTCGCCGAGCTCGACGAGGAGGACGCGATGGAGCTCCTGGAGTCGGTGGGCGCCGAGGAGCCCGGCCTCGCGACCCTGGCCCGCGTCGGCTTCAACACCCTCGGCCTGCAGACCTACCTGACGGCCGGCCCCAAGGAATCCCGCGCCTGGACCATCAAGAAGGGCGCCACCGCCCCCGAGGCCGCCGGTGTCATCCACACCGACTTCCAGAAGGGCTTCATCAAGGCCGAGGTCATCTCCTTCCACGACCTCGTCGAGACGGGCTCGGTCGCCGAGGCCCGCGCCAAGGGCAAGGCCCGTATGGAGGGCAAGGACTACGTCATGCAGGACGGCGACGTGGTCGAGTTCCGCTTCAACGTGTGAGTGGGTGAAGTAACACCACGTTGGCGACCCGGCAAACATGCGGGTCAAATGGGGTCGGCTCTTCCGGGAGTCGACCCCTTGCTGTTTCCCGCGCCGGGATGGTGCTGGGCTTTCGGACAGGCCGACAGCCATTTGGCGCCGCATGAGCGGCCGCAAGATGCTCGCTCGGATCAACAAGCTCATCGAAGACGTCAAGCGTGACCCCTTCACGGGGATCGGCAAGCCCGAGCCGCTCAAGTACCACTTGCCCAGGGCATGGTCGAGGCGGATCGACGACGAGCACCGACCTGGTCACGGACAAGGAGATCGTGATCATCGCGGCCCGCTACCACTACTGACCGCTGGGTCGTCCGTACTGGGTTGGCGCTCCCATGTGGAGCGGAAGTTTCCGGGGTTCGCCTTTGGGGGTGGACCCCTTTCTTGGTGCTCTGGAGTCAGGGCGGTCGGGCGAGGCGTACACATGTCAGCTCGTGTGTGACTCACCGGTCGGCGGGGCCGTGCCTGCCGCTCCCTGGCGGACATCGCTGGAGGGCGTGCTCCATCGCGGGACCGGCTCGGAGTCAATGACGCCGGCCGATGCGGAAGTCACCCGGCCCAAGGGCAGGGGGGTGCGATCGGGCCGAATCACCCGACCGCCCTCCCGTCCCGGTGTGCGTCGAGCGCGCCGAGCACGAGCTCCTGCCGGCGAAGCGAGTTCGGCCCCCACACCGGATGTCCGCTCCCTGGTCGCTCTTCGGCCCGAAGGTATCCCGCAAGGCCCTCCGCAACCGCCCCGCCGTCGCTGTCACCGGGCAGCGGGGCGGTTGTCGTCTCCTCTCCACCGCCTTCGACTGTCAGTGCCGCGTGGAAGGATGCGCGCATCGGTGCGGACGGCACATGAGGGGTGTCATGGCGGGTGTCGAGGAGGCGGCGGACGGACCGGCCCGGGGGCTCGGCGGCGGTCCCGGCGGGGAGGAACCGCCCGTCGGACGGAAGGCGCGTGCCCTGCTCGCGGAAGCCGCGCGGCTGCACGAGTCCGCGCGCACCGTGCTCGCCGATCACGCCCGCGCCCTGGAAGCGGTGCGCGCGGCACTGGCGCCGCTGCAGGCCGAACTCGTCGCCAAGGAGCTGGAGTCGATCCCCGTCTCCCGGCTGAAGGACGTCACCGAGGGGCGGCTGCGCCTCGGGGCCGTCGAGGCGGCCGGGCTCTCCTCGGTGCGCGCGGTCCACGAGGCGAGCCGCTACGAGCTGCGGCAGATCCCGGGGGTCGGTGCCCAGACCGCCGACCAGGCGCTCGCCGCCGCGCGCCAGATCGCCAGGGCGGTCGAGGACACGGTCTCCGTACGCATGGACGTGGACAGCCCCGAGCCCCGCACCACCGCCCTGGTCGTCGCGCTGCGCAGGCTTGTCGAGGCCGGGCCCGAGCTGCGGCGCGCGGTGGATACCGCCGAGCGGCTCGACGAGCGGCTGGGCGTGCTGCTGCCCGAGGCCCGACCTGCCGCCGGATGGCTGCGGCTGGCGATCATGGGGCGGCGCCGCCGACGGAGCGCGTTCGCGGCGGTCGCCGGGATTCGCGAGCTGACGGCCGACGCCGCCGCCCGGGACGTACGGCTGCTGCTCGCGCAGGCGTCCACGGACCTGTTGCGGGAACCGGCCTCCGACATCGAGGCCTGGGTCGACTTCGAGCTGCGCTCCACGGAGTACTACAGCCAGCTCGCCGAGATCTCCGAGCACACGACGGACGTCGAGGCCGCCGAGGGCTTCCTGCCGTCGGAGGTCGTCGAGCGTGTCCACGGGCAGTCACTCGACGACACCCACCGCCGGGTCTCGCTGCGCGGCTACCAGTCCTTCGGCGCCCGTTTCGCGCTGGCCCAGCGCCGGGTCGTGCTCGGCGACGAGATGGGGCTCGGCAAGACCGTCCAGGCCATCGCCGTGCTCGCCCACCTCGCGGGGGAGGGACACAGCCACTTCCTGGTGGTGTGCCCGGCGAGCGTGCTGATCAACTGGACCCGCGAGATCCGCGCGCGCAGCACTCTGCGGGCCCTGCCGGTGCACGGCGTCGACCGGCACGACGCGTACGCCGAGTGGCGGGAGCGCGGCGGCGTCGCGATCACCACGTACGACGTGCTGCACAGCCTGCCCACGCCCAACGGAAACGGCCGGCCCGCGCCGAACGGGGAAAACGGCCTGCCCACAGCCGTCGGAAGAAACGGCCTGCCCGCGCCCGTCGGAAGAAACGGCCTGCCCGCGCCCGACGGCGCGAAGCCGGGGGCCTCCCACGGCGCGGCGACGCCGGGGATGCTCGTCGTCGACGAGGCCCACTACGTGAAGAACCCGGACGCCCGTCGCTCCAAGGCCGTCGCGGCCTGGACCGACCGCTGCGACCGCGTCCTGTTCCTCACGGGTACCCCGATGGAGAACCGCGTCGAGGAGTTCCGCAGCCTCGTCCGCTACCTCCGCCCCGAGTTGCTGCCCGAGATCCGGAACAGCAGCGCGGCCGCCGGTCCGCACGCCTTCCGCAGATCCGTCGCCCCGGCCTATCTGCGCCGCAACCAGCAGGATGTCCTCACCGAACTGCCCGCGCTGCTTCAGGTCGACGAGTGGGAGGAGTTCAGCGCGGCCGACCAGGAGGCGTACCGGAAGGCGGTCGAGGCCGGGAACTTCATGGCGATGCGCAGGGCCGCGTACGCCGACGCGGAGAAGTCCGCCAAGCTCCAGCGACTGCGCGAGCTGGTGTCCGAGGCGGCGGTGAACGGGCTGAAGGTCGTCGTGTTCTCCTACTTCCGCGACGTGCTCGCCACGGTCCGCGAGACCTTGGACGCCACCGCCCGGCACACCCCGGGCGACGGTGTGTTCGGGCCGATATCGGGGAGCGTGCCCGCCGCCCACCGCCAGCGCCTCGTCGACGAGTTCGCGGCGGCCGACGGGCACGCGGTGCTGCTCTGCCAGATCGAGGCCGGCGGCGTCGGCCTCAATCTGCAGGCGGCGTCCGTCGTCGTCCTCTGCGAGCCCCAGGTCAAACCGACCCTGGAGCACCAGGCCGTGGCCCGTGCCCACCGCATGGGCCAGGTCCGCCCGGTTCAGGTGCACCGCCTCCTCGCGACCGACAGCGTGGACGACCGCCTTCTGCACATCCTGCGGAACAAGGACCGGCTCTTCGACGCCTACGCCCGTCGCAGCGACATGGCGGAGGCGACACCGGACGCGGTCGATGTGTCGGACGCCGGGCTCGCCCGACGCATCGTCGAGGAGGAGCAGCGGCGGCTGGCCGCAGAGGGCTGAGCGCGGGTCAGATCCCGTGCACCCACGCCACGGTGAACGGGGTCTCGGGCGTGCCCGGCCCCATCGGCCCGCCCTTGTCGAACTGCGAGCGGACGACGAGGGTGCGCCCGTGCCGGCGGACGAGTGTTGTCGGGATCTGGAGCGCGGTGTCGGTGACGCTCCGCTCCAGACGGGCCGCGGTGCCGTCGGCCGACAGGCGCCAGCGGGTGATCGTGTTGGTCCTGTTGAGGGCGGCCCACAGCGTGCCACCGACGAGTTCCAGACCGTCGCCGTTCACCAGGTCGCCGCCGTACAGGGCGACTTGGCGTACGTCACCGGTGGCGAGGTCGATCCGGTAGAGGGCGCCCGCGGTCATGTCGACGGTGAGCAGCAGGCCGTCCCCCGCGACGATCCCGTTCAGGGTGAAGGTGCCGGAAGGGTGCGGGGCGACGACGCCGCTGAGGTCGTAGGCCGTGGTCAGCGAGGAGCGGCCGCCGTGTGAGACCGCCCGCGCCAGGTCGGCCGGTGTCACCCGGTAGATGACCTCCCGCACGCTGTCCGTCAGATAGGCGCTGCCGTCCGCGGTGATCGCCAGATCGTTGACGAAGCGCGGCGCGTCGCCGGGTACGTCGAAGCGGGCCAGCAGGGCATGGGAGCGGAGGTCGTAGACGTCGACCCCGGACGTCGAGTCGGTCACCCAGAGGCGGGCCGCCCGGTCGACCTTCAGACCGTTGGCGGTGTTCCGGCCGTCCGTGCCCGCGGGCAGGAAGACCTCGGCCGTACGTCGGCCGGGTGTCGCCCGGTAGACGGCGCCGGTGGTGTACGAGCCCACGTACAGGTCGCCCGTACGCGGGTCCGCCGCGATGCCCTCGGGGTAGGCGCGGTCGCCGGGCAGTTCGTAGGCGGTGGAGATGCGAGGTGCGGCGGTCGCGGGCGGTGTGCCCACGGCGGTCGCCGCCACTGTCAGGGCGGCGGCGGTCAGTAAGGTGCGGCGCTGGATCGAACCGGACACGACGGTGCCTCTCGGTCGGCTTCTCGAAACTTCCTGAGGATGAGCAACGAGTACGAATCTAAGTTAGAACTCTAATCATCGTCAATGTATTTATGCATGCGTGAGGGCTCATCTTCGTATCGCCCATACCGTGCGCCGCTACCATGCGGAGATGACGTCCATGCCCGTGTCCGAGCGCCTCGGCTCCCACCTCAAGCGGGCCGAGCAGGCTCTCAACGCGACCAAGACCGCGGTCCTCAAACCGGCGGGCGTGACCGTCGCCCAGTACTCGGCGCTGCTCCACCTCAGTACCAACCCCGGCATCTCGGCCGCCGCCCTGTCCCGCCTCTGCGTGGTCACGCCCCCGACCATGAACACGATCCTGAACAACCTCCAGGACCGCGGCCTCATCGAGCGCACCCCGCACGAGTGGCACAAGAACGTCCTGGAGACCCGGCTCACCGACGAGGGCCGCACCGTCATGGCCGACGCGGACGGCCGTGCGGTACGGGTCGAGCGCGCCCTGGCCGCCGAGTTCACGGACGAGGAGCGGGACGCGCTGGTCGGGCTGCTGGGCCGGTGCGTCGCGCTCCTCGAAAGGGAACGGCCGCAGGTCTGATCAGCGCCACACGTAGAGTCCGCCCCCGCCGCTCCTACCCGTCCCGCCCCTGGGGGCGCGCCCCTGAAAGGGGCGCGGGGAACTGCGAGATCAGCCCCCACAGGTCCGCAGCCGAAAGGCCGGTACGGGAAGAGGCAGGGGCGGAGGGGGCGAAACCCCCTACCCCCGCGCCAGCCCCGTCTTCACCCCCGCCCCGCACAACGGCACCACCGCCGTACGCTCCCCCAGCGCCCCCTCCCGAACGGCCGCCCAGCAAGCCACCCCCGTCGACTCCACGTACAGCCCCCGCGAAGCCAAGTCCATCTGTGCGTGCCGGATCTGGTCCTCCGTCACCGTGAGAAACGAGCCGCCCGACTCCCGCACCGCCCGCAGGATCTGCCGTGCCCGCGGCGGCCGGGGAATCGCGATGCCCTCGGCGAAGGTGGGCGCCATGGGCGTGTCGCCGACGAGGTCGTCCGCGCCCTCGGACCAGGCATGCGCCAGCGGAGCGACCGCCGCGGACTGGACGGCGTACAGGGCGGGCCGGCGATCGATGAGGCCCGCGCCGTGCAGTTCGGCGACGGCGAGGGCGGCGCCGAGCAGCAGCGTGCCGTTGCCGACGGGCACGACGACGACATCGGGGAGCCGTCCGCCGAGGTCCTCCCAGAGCTCGTGGACGTAGGTCTTCGTACCGTGCAGGAAGTACGGGTTGAAGACGTGCGAGGCGTAGAAGACGCCGTCCTCGTCCGCCGCCTCGCGCGCCGCCCGTGCCGTCGCCTCCCGGTCGCCCTCGACCACGCGCAGCCGTGCCCCGTGTGCCTCGATCTGCTCCAGCTTCTTCGGTGAGGTGCCCTCGGGGACGTACACCGTGCACGGCAGTGCGGCCCGTGCGCAGTACGCGGCGATCGCCGTCCCGGCGTTGCCGCTGCTGTCCGCGAGCACCTGCCGGGGCTTCAGCCGCAGCGCCAGCTCGGCCAGCAGCACCGCCCCGCGGTCCTTGAACGACAGGGTCGGCATGAGGAAGTCGAGCTTCGCGGAGATGCCGTCCCGGAGGGGGACAAGGGGGGTGCGGCCCTCACCCAGGCTGACCGTGGGTGCGGCCAGTGGCAGGCACTCGGCGTAGCGCCACAGTGAATTCACCCGTCCGGTGAGGGACTTGAGGGGCGCGGGCGTCGGCGCGAAGTCCAGATCGAGCGGTCCGCGGCAGACCGGACAGCACCAGGTGAGGGAGCCGGCCGGGACGCGGGTGCCGTCCGTGGGGCAGAAGCAATCCGGCAGTGGTGTCATGTGCGCAGGTTATGCGCAGGTGGAGCAGGGGGTGGATGTGCCGGTTGGTGACGTTGTGTCATGACCGGTATAGAGCAGTCACGTTGCGGCGCTGCAGGGCCCTTACGCTGCGCTCGACACCTGCCCCGGGCCCATCCGTTCCTCGTCGAGTAGGGGCCACACTCCGGCCGCCGAGACGACCGTGCCCTGCGACACCGTGCCCGCCAACGCGCCGTCAGGTCGTTGCCCGTCCGAATCGTCGCGTTCGTCACCTCCATTACGTCCCCGCCCGTGTCGCGCTTACGATGCGCGCAGCCATGTGGCAGTCGTACGCAGGCTCCATCTCGCCTGGACTAGGAGCAAGGTACTCGTGGCCATACCCCCGCCGCCCGGGCCGCAGCAGCCCGAGGGTCAGTACCCCCCTCCAGGGCTGCCGTCGGGCACTCCGGGGATGCCGCCCGGTGCGTACCCGTACCAGCAGACCCCCTATCCGGGGCCGTACCAGCCCTGGGGCCAGGGCTACTCCCCGTACAACCGTCCGGCGCCCGTCAACGGTTTGGCGATCTCCGCGCTCGTGCTCGGCATCCTCTGCTTCCTGCCCGCCGTCGGGCTGGTGCTCGGGATCGTGGCGCTCGCGCAGATCAAGAAGCGGGGCGAGCGCGGCAAGGGGATGGCGGTGGGCGGCATGGTCATGTCGTCGATCGGCGCCGTGCTGCTCGCCGTCGCGGTCGCCACCGGCGGTGCACGCGACTTCTGGGACGGCTTCAAGGACGGGGCGAACGGCTCGGGCGGCGCCGCCTTCTCGCTCAAGAAGGGCGAGTGCTTCGACACGCCGGGCGGCGCCCTGGAGGGCATGGCCTACGACGTCGACAAGGTGCCGTGCGCGGGGGAGCACGACGCCGAGGTCTTCGCCGCTTTCCACCTGGCCGAGAAGGGCGCCTACCCGGGCGACGGCGCGATCACCGACTCCGCGGACGAGAAGTGCTACGCGCTGCGGGACGAGTACGCGATGGACGCCTGGGCCGTCCCGGACAACGTCGACGTGTACTACTTCACGCCGACGCGGCAGAGCTGGCGCCTCGGTGACCGCGAGATCACCTGCATGTTCGGGAACACCGATGAGAAGGGCGACCTGACGGGTTCGCTGCGCAAGGACGCGACCACGCTCGACGCGGACCAACTCGCCTATCTGCGAGCCGCACAGGGCATCAACGCGGCGATGGACTCGGCGCCCGACGAGGAGTACGTCGAGGACGACCTGCCTGGCCACAAGAAGTGGGCGACCAGGGTCTCGGTGGCGCTCACGACGCAGGCGAGCATTCTGCGCGGCTACGCGTTCGCCCCCTCGGTCCGCACGCCGGTCGACGCCCTCGTGAAGGACATCGAGCTGTCCCGGAAGGAGTGGGCGAAGGCGGCGGACGCGCAGGACGCGGACACCTTCTACGCGTACTACGAGAAGGGCATGAAGCTGATCGACCCCGAGAAGACGGTCACCACACGCAAGGCTCTGGGCCTCACCACCACCCCGCCCCCGTCCGACCGGAACGGCGGTGGCCAGGACGGCGGAGGAAGCGGCACCGGCTTCGAGGTGTGACGGCGGCTATACCGGGGAGAAAGTGCCTGCGTAAAGCCCTCGGGGGTCACAACTCATCACATCGAGTGATTCTCTGGCCTTCGCTTGCATGGCACAACCCACGGTTGCCACGCTGTTGCTGTCTGTACAATCTGATGGGAGCGGCCAGTGACTTTCGGTGAGCAGCCGGCGTACCTGCGCGTCGCGGGCGATCTCCGCAAGAAGATCGTCGACGGTTCGCTGCCACCGCACACCCGCCTCCCGTCACAGGCGAGGATCCGCGAGGAGTACGGCGTCTCGGACACGGTGGCTCTGGAGGCGCGCAAGGTGCTGATGGCCGAGGGCCTGGTCGAGGGCCGCTCCGGGTCGGGCACGTATGTGCGCGAGCGGCCGGTGCCGCGCCGGGTGGCCCGCTCCGGGTACCGGCCGGACAGCGGAGCGACCCCGTTCCGTCAGGAGCAGGCGGACATCTCCGCGCGCGGCACCTGGGAGTCCTACAGTCGGCAGGTCGAGGCGAGCGGCAAGATCGCCGAGCGTCTGTCCGTCCAGCCCGGCGACCGCGTGATGTGCACGCACTACGTCTACCGGGACGGCGGCGAGGCGATGATGCTCTCCACGTCCTGGGAGCCCCTCGCCGTCACCGGCCGTACGCCGGTGATGCTCCCCGAGGAGGGCCCGCTCGGCGGCATGGGCGTCGTCGAGCGCATGGCGGCCATCGACGTGATCGTGGACAACGTCACGGAGGAAGTGGGAGCGCGCCCAGGTCTCGCCGAAGAACTCCTCGCGCTGGGCGGCGTACCCGGGCATGCCGTCCTCGTCATCCAGCGGACCTTCTACGCCTCGGGTCGCCCGGTCGAGACGGCCGACGTCGTCGTCCCGGCGGACCGGTACCGGATCGCGTATCACCTGCCCGTGAAGTAACCGCGTATCCGCGCATCGCCTGTCCGTGAAGTAACCACCCGCCCTCGCATGGCCTGTCCGTGAAGTAACCACCCGCCCGCGCATGGCCTGTCCGTGAAGTAACCACCTGCCCGCGCGTCACCTGCCCGTGAAGCAACCATGGAGCACTGTCCGTGCGGCGGCCGGGTGTCGCAGGCCGTGAAGTGGCCGACGCCATCCATGGACCGACCCACGGCGTCCGCCAAGTGGACCGCGCGGGAAGCCCGGTTGGAATCTGGCCTTTCTCAAGAGCCATTCCCGGGCGGGACTTCGCGCTGCTAGGGGGCGCGCGGAGGGCGGTCGACAGCGCGTTCGACGGCGTGCGTCCCCTGCCGTCCTGGCTGGTTGCGCACCTATGGCGTACCTCATGCGTACCTCTTTGTGAAAAGCCGTATTCGCTGCGTGAAGGTTAGGCGTAGGCTCGGGCATATGCGGATTGCGGTTTCCTTGGAGAGCGGGGCACGGCGGGGGCCCGGGGCGGGAAGTGGAGGGGCGCGATGAACGACGGCACGATCACTCTTCCCTGGCTCGTCATACGGCAGGACGACAACGGCAATCGCTACCGCGTGGGCAGGTACGCGACCCGGGCCGAGGCCCAGAAGATCGCGGACAGCCTCGACGACCGCAGGCACAAGCAGCTCTACTGGGTCGAGCGGATCGGGCAGAACGGATCCAGGTGATCGTGCTCGCCTCCAGAGTGATCGCCCTCGCCGCCGTCAGGTGGTGATCCGCGCCGCCGGAGCCTCGCGCCGCTCCCGTAGGCTCCGGCGCATGACGGAACGGATCGTGGTGGTCGGAGCCGCCCTGCTGAGCGAGGGGCGTCTGCTCTCCGCCCGCCGCAGCGCGCCTCCCGCACTGGCCGGGCGCTGGGAGTTGCCGGGCGGCAAGGTCGAACCGGGCGAGAATCCCGAGCACGCCCTCGTACGGGAACTGCGTGAGGAACTCGGCGTCGAGGCGGAGCCGCTGGAGAGGGTCCCCGGCGAGTGGCCTCTCAAGCCGGGGTACGTCTTGAGGGTGTGGACCGCAAGGCTGCTCCCCGGCTCCGCCGAGCCGCGGCCCCTGGAGGACCACGACGAACTGCGCTGGCTGACCCCCGGCGAAATCTGGGACGTGGACTGGCTGGACGCGGATGTGCCGGCGGTGAAGGGCGCGCTGCTGAGGCTGGACGCGGGGGCGTAGAGGGGCTCTTCGGGGCGTAGGAGTGGACGGGATGGTGGGTCTCGTACGCCGTTCGCGCCACAGTGCGCCTTCATGCGCGGTAAGGCCTCGCGGATATCGGGTATGTGCCCATTAACCCCACGAAACCGGACATGTGTGGGTTCCTGGCCTGGGAAGTGATCGGCTTGATCGACACCGAAGGCGACTGCGCCGAGTGGACATTTCCCGCGGAACCGGGTGCCGTCCGTACCGCCCGCGCCGTCGTCCGGGGTCAGTTGCGCTCCTGGGAGCTGGATTCCCTCGGTGACATCGCCGCGCTGCTGGTCAGCGAGTTGGTGACGAACTCCCTGCGGCACGCCACCGGCCCCATCGGTGTACGGCTGGTGCGTCCCGTCGGGGTGCCCGGCGCCCTGCTGGTGGAGGTCTCCGACCCGCTGCCGGATCCGCCCCGCGAACGGGCCGCCGACGTGGACGACGAGAGCGGCCGTGGACTCCAGCTCGTGGCCAGCTCCTCCCGGCGCTGGGGGACCCGCCCCGGGGGCACCGGAAAGACGGTCTGGTTCGAGCTGGCGGTGCCCGGCTGACGGCGCGTCGGCCGGGGGGGGGCGTGCGACCGATTGGTTCAGGCCACTGGTGCTGACTGGACTCTTTGATTCGATGGGGCTCCACCTGGTTAGAAGACTGGGAGTATGTCGCGGCCGGTCCAAAAACCATCGGGACCGTGCTGTGATCGTGAACACCGTGTTGTGCGGCGCCGTAGTGCTGGATACTGCGGGCAGCCGCCCCCGGTGACCGGTGCCGGACGCGGTGAGCTGGAGGGGACGGTTCGCGTGAGCGAGATACCAGCGAGGGCCACGGAGTCCGAGGACCCGTCGGACGGCGCGAGGACTGATGCCGCGGGAGATTCCGCGCGCATGACGCCCGGCGAGGGTGCGGGCGACGCGATGTGGCAGAGCAGTCCGCCCGGTTCGATCTACGACTACATCAAGGTCGCCTCGTTCTCCATAGGCGCCGACGGGCTCGTCGACCAGTGGAGCCTGCGGGCCGAGCAGCTCTTCGGCATCTCCTCCGAGCGCGCCGTCGGCATGGACCCCATCGAGGCCTTCGTCGCCCCCGACCGACGTGACTTCGGGCAGCGCAAGATGGCCGAGATCCTGGACGGCCGGGAGTGGACCGGTGTGGTCCCCTTTCGGATGCCCGCCCCCGCGAACGGCGGCGAGGGCGCCGAGGGGCTCGCCGAGGTCTACGTGATGCCCACCACTACGGAGGACGGCGAGCGGGCCGCCGTATGCATCGTCGTGGACGTCCGTACCCTGCGCAGCATCGAGACGGACCTCGCCGCCTCGCAGGCGATTTTCGGCCAATCTCCTTTCGGCTTCCTGCTGATCGACACCGATCTGCGGGTCCGGCGCGCCAACCAGCGGTTCGCCTCGACCTTCGGCGGCACCGTGGACGACCACCGAGGGAAGGGCGTCCACGACTATCTGCCGCGCGCCGAGGCCGAGCGCGTCGCCGCGACCCTGCGGCGCGTCCTGGATACCGGCGACTCCATCACGGACATGCACGTCACCGGCCATGTGCCCGGCTCCGACGAGCGCCGCCACTGGTCCGTCAACCTCTACCGCGTGCACAGCGGCAGCGGGCGCCCCATCGGCATCGCCTGGCTCGGAACCGACATCACGGCCCGTCGCGCCGCCGCCCGTGAAGCGGCCGCAGCCCGGCGCAATCTCGCCCTTCTGAACGAGGCCGGCGCCCGCATAGGCAACTCCCTCGACCTGGAGACCACCGCACGCGAACTCCTCGACGTCGTGGTCCCGGGCTTCTGCGATCTGGCGACGGTGGATCTGTATCAGGGCCTGTTGGCCGGCGACGAGACCCCGCCGGGCCTGGCCGACGGCAGCGCCGAACTCCGCCGGGTCGCCTTCGCCAGCGCCGTCTCCGACGCGCCCTTCGTCGGCGGCCCGGCACCCGTGGCCGTGGGCGCGGTCCACCACTACCCCTTCAACTCGCTCTGCGCGGACGCCCTGCGCACCGCGCGCCCCCAGCACATCCCCGCTGAGGACGGCGGCCTCATCCAGTCCACGCTCGCGGTCCCGATGGTCGCCCACGACACCGTCGTCGGGCTCGCCCAGTTCTCCCGTACGAAGGGCAGCGAGCCGTTCGGGGACCGTGACCGGTCGCTCGCCGTGGAGTTGGCCGCGCGCGCCGCCGTCTGTATGGACAACGCGCGGCTGTACCGCCGTGAGCACGAGCGCGCGCTGATCCTGCAACGGTCCCTCCTCCCGCCGGGTGACCCGGAGGCCTCCGGCCTGGACATCGCCTGCCGATACCTGCCGGGCAACGCGGCGACGGAGGTCGGCGGCGACTGGTTCGACGTCATCGAACTCCCCGGCCACCGCACGGCGTTGGTGGTGGGAGACGTGATGGGACGCGGCCTGCGCGCCGCGGTGGCGATGGGTGAACTCCGTACGGCCGTGAGAACCTTGGCGCTTCTGGATCTGGAACCCGCCGAAGTCCTCTCGGCGTTGGACGAGATCGCACGCGGCCTCGGCACGCCCGGCGGCGTCCAGCAGGCCACCCGCGCGGCCCGCCAGCCGCGCGACGCCGACCTCTCCGAGGTGTACCTCGCGACATGCGTCTACGCCGTCTACGACTCCGTGACGCGCCGGTGCACCTTCGCCAACGCGGGCCATCTGCCGCCGGTGCTGGTCGAACCCGGCGAGAGCGCGCTGATGCTCGACGTACCGCCGGGGATGCCGCTCGGGGTGGGCGGCGAGCCCTTCGAGGAGGTGGAGGTCGAACTGCCCGAAGGTGCACTGTTGGCGCTCTACACGGATGGACTGGTCGAATCCCGCGACCATCCTCTCGACGAGGGCCTGCAAGCCTTCGTCGGCGCCCTGACCGACCCCTCCAGCCCCCTGGAGGACGTCTGCGACCACATCCTCAACACCCTCGACACCCACCACGGCGAGGACGACATCGCGTTGCTCATGGCACGTGTCCAGGGGCTGCCCGCCGAGTCCGTCGGCGACTGGACGCTGCCGCGCGAGCCGCGCAGCGTGGGCCGTGCCCGCGAGTACGCGCGTACGCAGATGGTGTCCTGGGGCCTGGAGCCCCTCGTCGACACGGCCGAGCTCCTGGTCAGCGAGCTGGTGACCAACGCGCTGCGCTACGGCGAGGGCGAGATCCGGCTGCGGCTCCTTCTCGACCGGACCCTCGTCTGCGAGGTCTGGGACGCGGGGCTCGTCCAGCCGCGGCGGCGGCGGGCCCGTGACACGGACGAGGGCGGGCGGGGATTGCAGCTCGTGGGGCTGCTGTCCGCGGCCTGGGGATCGCGACGGACCCCCCGGGGGAAGACCGTGTGGTTCGAACTCCCGCTGCCGGACGGGGAGACGGGGCTGAGGGATCCGGCGGAGGCGTTGCTGAGTCTGTTCTGAGCACAGTGCAGTTCGCCGCGCCCGTTTCAGGGGCGCGGGGAACTGCGCGATCTTTTGGCGGGGGTCTGGGGGTGCAGCCCCCCAGGTACGGGACGGGCAGGGGCGGAGGGGGCGAAAACCTCCGGCACCGGCACCGGCACCGGCACAGACGCAGGCACAGGCACAGGCACCGGGCCAGGGTCAGGCCGCCGGTGTCGCCCTCCGCGCCCGCGTGCGGGGTCCGCCGAAACTCGCGGGCCCGCCACCGTGCCCCAGGAGGATGCCACCCAGCACGGCCCCGCCCACTCCGACGCCCTCGTCGCCTCCGGACGGGTTCCCGTACGCCCGCACGTCCCGCTCCGCCAGCTCCCGCGCCCGACGGATGAGGTCATCGGCCCGCTGGACCTCGGAGAGGCCGGGGGACGGGCCGGCGAGCAGATGCTCCGCCTCCGCCTGCCGCGTCCGCGCCTCGCATCCGACAGCCGCCCGATGCGTCGTGACGAAATCCGCCGCGACGGCAGCGGCGCTGCTGGCGGGGAGGAGGAAGTGCCCGAGCAGGGCGCGCACGCGCTCGTCGGGCAAGCCCCCGTCGCCCGCCTCGGCGAGCGTCGTGCCCGCCTCGGCTATGCGACGAAGGGCGTCGAGGGGGTCGTACGGACCGGCCGCCGTCTCCCGGCGCACGTGGGCGAGCAGCGACTCTGCGTGCGCGACACGCCCGGGCAGTCGGCCGGCGCCCGCGGTCGCAAGCAGGCCGCGGGCCTCCGTGAGGTCGCCCTCCACCCCGGCGAGCGCGGCGGGCAACTGCTCGGTGGCCGAGGCGAGTTCGGCGGCGAGCCGCTCGACACCGTCCACGAGGGCGGCCGCCTGGTCGACGGCCCCCTCCGCGGCGCGCAGATACGCGGCCGCCTTCCCGCTGTCGCCCCGGTCGAGGGACTGCCGCGCCTGGTTGAGATGGACGGTGGCGAACACCAGCCGGTCCTTGGCCTGTTCGACGTGGCCGGCGACCGGGAGGGACGCGGAGGGGGCGTACCGCTTGTGGAGGTCGCCGAGTGTCGTCTGGGCGGCCGGGGTGCGCGTGGCGAGCTCACGGAAACGGGTCTCCGCTCTCTCCAGGGGGGCCGCCGCGTTGCGCTCCAAGGCGCGCAGCAGGTCGAACCCGGCCGCCTCCGAGTCCAGTCGCCGCCCCGCCTCGGTGCAGCGGAGGACGATCTCCTCCAGCATGCTCCGGCCGTCCTGCGGTGCCGCGCCGTCGAGCCGCTGCCGCAACCGGAACGCGGCCGCCAGCTCGGACTTCGCGTACGCCAGTGCCTCCGCGTACGGCTTGACCGGCTCGTCCCCGAACTGGGCCGTGGCGCAACCGAGTTCCTCGGCACTGGTGCGGACGCAGTCGTCGGTGTCGACCAGCAACTGCCGTGTCTGAACGTCCAGTTCGTGGACCGACGCTGCGCCGTGCGGGGCGCCGCCGGGTGTCGTGCGCGTCCTCGCCCGCCGCTGGCGCCGCGCGTACCCGTACGCCGCCAGTGCCGCCGCGGCGCCCACCGCGACGAGGGGCAGTACAAGATCCCCGGTGGTGGTCCCGTCCTGTCCCGGAGCACCCTCGGCCTCCTGGGCGGCCCCCATCTTGTCGGCGACCCGCACGCTCGGCGTCACGGTCGCCGCGTCCCTGGCCCCCACTGTCGCCAGAGGCAGCACCAACCACCCCACCGCCACCAGCCCCCCGAGCACGGCATGCGCCACCCGCACGGCTATGTGGGACGCGGCTCGGCGCGATCGGTTTCGGCTCTGGGGCGACGTCACATTTGGGAGCGTATGACCGCTTGCGCGCCGACGCGACCGGGGTGCGCCGAGGCGGGGGCGCCTAAGGTACGAGGGGATACGGGGGCGTACGGGAGGGGCACGGGGGATGGATATAGGACGCACGGAATCCACGGGGAAAGGCCGTGCGGACGGGACGGAACCGGGGGCGAAAACCCCCGTGGCCCACACCGAGCCGGCGGCGAACACGGGAACGACGCGGCCGGGGCGTGAGGGGGAGCCCGAGCCCGGTGATCACCGCACCACCGGAGAGCACCCCACGGACACGGCTTCCGGCACGGCTTCCGACGCGGCCACCGAGACGGATTGCGGGATGGCCTCCGACAAGGCTTCCGGGACGGCCTCCGGGACGGCTTCCGAGGCGACCTCCGACGCGGCTTCCGGGATGGCCTCCGACGCGGCCTCCGGGACGGCCGGGGAAGGCCCGACGGCTGCCCCCGAGGAGCCCCCGCGCCGTGCCGTCCCCGCCCCGATCCGCCGGATCGCCCGGACCTGGCGGCACCCCCGCCTCCGCTGGCCCAAACGGATCGCCCTCACGCTCCTCCTCGCCCTTCTCCTCCCCTCCCTCGCCGCCGGAATCGCCCTCCGGGTGGACTACGCCGGAGACCCGGCACCGGGCACACAGACCAGAAACCGGGACGCCATCTGGCTGGGCCACGCCTGGGTGGACGGGCGGAAGGCGGACCCGGACGTCAAGGCGCTGGCGGCGCGGCTGCGGAGTACCGGTATCCGGGATCTGTACGTGCACGCGGGACCGCTGGAGCACGACGGGACGCTGCCCGAGACGGCGTACCCGTCGGCCCGTTGGATGATCGCGGCCGTGCACCGCCGACTGCCCGGCGTACGGGTCCAGGCCTGGCTCGGTGACGAGCTGGCCGGCGAGGGGCCGGACGGGCTGCGGCTGGAGCGCGCGGCGACCCGCGACGCCGTCGTGCGCTCCACCCGCCAGATCCTCGATGCCGGCTTCGACGGCGTCCACTTCGACCTGGAACCCCTCCACTCCGGCGACCGCGACTACCTCTCCCTCCTCGACGACCTGCACCGGGTCACGAAGGCCCGTGGCGTTCCCCTTTCCATCGCCGCCCACCAGATCGACCCGCTCCCGGCGGCCCACTCCCTCCGCGGCACCCTCACGGGACACCCCAAGTGGTGGTCCCAGCGGTACTTCGGCCAGGTCGCCCGCCGCGTCGACCAGATCGCCGTCATGTCGTACGACACGGCCATGCCGCTGGAGAGCCTGTACGGCGGCTATGTCGCGCAGCAGACCTCCCTCGCCCTCGAAGTCACCCCGAAGTCCACGGACTTGCTGATGGGCCTGCCGTTCTTCCATGAGGACGACCTGAGCCACCACGGCTCGGCGGAGACCGTCGCGGCCGCCGTACGCGGCACCCGGCTCGGCCTCTCCCGCACGGATCGCCACCGTGCACACTTCGGCGTCGCCCTGTACGTGGATTTCGCCGCCACGGAAGCGGACTGGACGGCCTATCGGGAAGGGTGGGTCGAATGACCGGCACCCGCACCCCGCTCACCCGCGAAGACCTGGCCGCCCTCGCCCGCGCCGTCGTCGGCCCCAGCCGCACCCTCACCGCCGCCGCGCGCCTGCGCGGCGGCAGCAAGAAGGGCGTCTACCGCCTCACCTTCGACGACGACTCCACAGCGATCACGTATGTCTGGTCCCCGGACGAGGACTTCTGGCCGACGGCCCCGATGGAACCCCTGATGGAACCCGCGATGGAACCCTTGGGGGATCCGTCGGCCGCCACTGATCACCGCGACCCCTTCTCCCACGCTACCGGCATCGATCTCTTCACGGCCTCGCACGACCGGCTCACCGCGCTCGGCATCCGTACCCCGCGCCTCCTCGTCGCCGACCGCTCCCACACGCACCTCCCGGCGGACGCAGCGGTCGTCGAGGACGTGCGCGGCGGCAGCCTGGCGGAGTTGCTGAACCGCGATCCGGCGGCGGCAGCGGCGCCCCTGCGGGAGCTGGCCGACGCCCTGCACACCCTGCGCGGCCACCGAGCCCCCGGCTTCGGCAAGGTCGCCCTCGTCGACAACGGTGGTGTTTCGTACGGCGGTTCGTGCGAGCTAGTGGTGCGGGACCGGGCCCTGGTCGACCTGGCGGAGGCCGCGGCGCGGGACGACCGGATCGCCGCCGTGCGCGGGGCGCTCCACGACCGCGTGCAGGACCTCGCCGCCGCGATCCGCCCGCGCGGTCACCACAGCCTCATCCATGGCGAACTCGGTCCGGACCACGTCCTGGTGGACGCCGGCGGCCATCCGGTCCTCATCGACATCGAGGGCCTGATGTACTTCGACGCTGAGTGGGAGCACGTGTTCCTGCGCCTGCGCTTCCAGGAGCACTACGCGGCCCTGCGCGCCGACGGCCTCGACGAGGACCGGCTGCGCCTCTACCGCCTGGCGATGCACCTCTCCCTCGTCGCGGGCCCGCTGCGGCTGCTCGACGGCGACTTCCCGGAGCCGGAGCTCATGCGCGGGATCGCGGAGTACAACCTTCAACAGACGGTCATGTTTCTGGAGGACCCGAATCCCCGCGTGCCATGATCTGAGGGCGCGCCACGCAGGCACGTTCGGGGGAGGGGACGGATGAACACGTTTCTGGTCGCAGCGGCCGTGCTGGTCCTGCTCGGCCTGGCCGGGGTCGGCGTCGCCGCGGTCACCACGGGCTGGGTGCCGCCGATCGGCCGCAGCCGCGTACTCCGGCCCCAGTTGTGGGGATATGGCGCGCTCATGGCCGCCGTCGGCATGTCGATGTTCCTTTTCCTGGGGCCCTTCCACGGCCCGCCCGCCGACCCGAATCCCTTCGCCTGGGTCGGTTTCGCCGTGGGCCTCTCGGGCAACATGCTCCAGCTGGCGGCGCAACGCCCCGGTCGGGTCTGAGGAGCGCAGCGATGGACTGGCGCTATACCGCGGGGCTCGCCGAGGGCTTCCTCCTGGGCATCATGACCGTCGCGGGGGTTGCCGCCATCCGCGTGGGCTGGGTGCTCGGGCGCGAGCGTCGCCGTGTGGTCCGGCCCCGGCTCTGGGGCCAGGGCATGCTGGTGCTCGCCGCTTCGCTCGCGCTTGTGCCGCTGTGGCTGGCCCTGTTCGGTCCCGGCACCGTCTCGATCGCCCTAACCGTCGTGGCATGCGCCGGCATACTCGCCGCCGCCGTGATGAGGCAGCGCGCATGCCGGGACCGTAGACGCGGAGGCAGTGCCCCCACGTCTCCTACGTTTCCCGCCTCCTGATCTTCGACCCCAGCCACACCAGCGGGTCGTACTTGCGGTCGACCGCCCGTTCCTTCAAGGGGATCAGGGCGTTGTCGGTGATCTTGATGCCCTCGGGGCAGACCTCTGTGCAGCACTTGGTGATGTTGCAGTAGCCGAGGCCGTGCTCGTCCTGGGCGGTGCGCTTGCGGTCCAGGCCGGACTCCGCCGCCGCGTCCAGCGGGTGCATGTCCAGCTCCGCCACCCGCATCAGAAAGCGCGGGCCCGCGAACGCCGGCTTGTTCTCCTCGTGGTCGCGGACGACATGGCAGGTGTCCTGGCACAGGAAGCACTCGATGCACTTGCGGAACTCCTGCGAGCGGTCGACGTCCTCCTGTTGCATCCGGTACTCGCCGGGGCCGAGGCCCGCCGGGGGCACGAAGGCCGGGACCTCCCTCGCCTTCGTGTAGTTGAAGCCGACGTCCGTCACCAGATCACGTACGACGGGGAAGGCGCGGAGCGGTGTGACGGTGATCGTCTCCTCAGGCGTGAACACCGACATCCGCGTCATGCACATCAGCCGCGGCCGCCCGTTGATCTCCGCCGAACACGAACCGCACTTGCCCGCCTTGCAGTTCCAGCGCACGGCCAGATCGGGGGCCTGGGTCGCCTGGAGCCGGTGGATGATGTCCAGCACCACCTCACCGTCGTTCACCTCGACCTTGAAGTCCTCCAGGCCGCCGCCCTTGACGTCCCCGCGCCACACCTTGAAGCGGGCCTCATAGCTGCTCACTCGTACAGCTCCTCTTCGGCGAGGTACTTGACCAGCTCCTCCTTCTCGAAGAGGGAGAGCAGGTCGGAGCGGATGGATTCGGTGGTCTCGCGTACGAGGTCGATCTGGCCGCGTACGGGGTCGGTCGCCGCCAATCCGCCCGTCGGGTCGGTCAGTCGGCACAGCAGGTTGATCCGGCGCCAGGCGCGGTCCATCGTCGGGTGGTCCTCGCGGGTGTGGCCGCCGCGGGACTCCGTACGCTCCAGCGCGGCCCGTGCCACGCATTCGCTGACCAGGAGCATGTTCCGCAGGTCGAGGGCGAGGTGCCATCCGGGGTTGAACTGCCGGTGACCCTCCACACCCGCCCGGCGCGCCCGTACCCGCAGGTCCGCGAGTTTCTCCAGGGCCTGCTCCATCTCGGCTTCGCGGCGGATGATGCCGACCAGGTCGTTCATCGTCTGCTGGAGTTCCTGATGCAGGGTGTACGGGTTCTCGGGTGGCCGCCCGTTCTCCTCGCCGGGCTGAGGGCCCTCGGCCGAGAAGGGGCGCAGCGCCTCCGCGGCGGCGGTGTCCACCTGGGTGTCGTCGACGGCCGGACGGCCCTCGGAGAGCCCAGCCGCGTACTCGGCCGCGTGCAGTCCGGCCCGCCGCCCGAACACCAGCAGGTCGGAGAGCGAATTGCCGCCGAGCCGGTTGGAGCCGTGCATGCCACCGGCGACCTCGCCGGCCGCGAAGAGGCCGGGTACGCCGCGTGCCGCCGCCGTGTCCGACTCGACCGCGATGCCGCCCATCACGTAGTGGCAGGTCGGGCCGACCTCCATCGACTCGGCGGTGATGTCGACGTCCGCGAGCTCCTTGAACTGGTGATACATGGACGGCAGCCGACGCCGGATGACCTCGGCGGGCATACGGGTCGAGACGTCAAGGAAGACTCCGCCGTGCGGGGAGCCGCGGCCGGCCTTCACCTCGGAGTTGATGGCCCGGGCGACCTCGTCCCGGGGCAGCAGCTCGGGGGGACGGCGGTTGTTGTCCGGGTCCTCGTACCAGCGGTCGCCCTCTTCCTCGGACTGCGCGTACTTCTCCTTGAAGACGTCCGGGATGTAGTCGAACATGAACCGCTTGCCGTCGGAGTTCCGGAGCACTCCGCCGTCGCCGCGCACCGACTCGGTGACGAGGATGCCCTTCACCGACGGCGGCCAGACCATGCCCGTCGGGTGGAATTGCACGAACTCCATGTTCAGCAGCGGCGCCCCGGCAAGGAGGGCGAGCGCGTGACCATCCCCGGTGTACTCCCACGAGTTCGACGTCACCTTGAAGGACTTGCCGATACCGCCCGTGGCGATCACGACGGAGGGCGCTTCGAGGACGAAGAAACGGCCCGATTCGCGCTCGTAGCAGAAGGCCCCGGAGACGCGGCTGCCGTCCTTGAGGATCCGGGTGACGGTGCACTCCTGGTACACCTTCAGGCGGCTCTCGTAGTCCCCGGTCTCCTTCATGTCCTCCTGCTGGAGGGACACGATCTTCTGCTGCAGGGTCCGGATGAGCTCCAGGCCCGTCCGGTCGCCGACGTGCGCGAGCCGCGGATACTCATGGCCGCCGAAGTTGCGCTGCGAGATCCGCCCGTCCTTCGTACGATCGAAGAGGGCGCCCCAGGTCTCCAACTCCCATACCCGGTCGGGCGCTTCCTGGGCGTGCAGCTCGGCCATCCGCCACTGGTTGAGGAACTTCCCGCCGCGCATGGTGTCGCGGAAGTGGACCTGCCAGTTGTCGTGCTCGTTGACATTGGCCATCGCCGCCGCGATGCCGCCCTCGGCCATCACGGTGTGCGCCTTGCCGAACAGGGACTTGCAGATCACGGCCGTACGGGCGCCGCGCTCCCGCGCCTCGATGGCGGCGCGCAGTCCGGCACCCCCGGCGCCGACCACGACAACGTCCCACTCCTGCCGGTCGACCACGGACATCAGAAGAACCTCGGATCGTCGAAGGCGCCGGACGCGAGCAGGTACACGTAGAAGTCGGCAAGCGCCACGCTCACCAAAGATGCCCAGGCGAGCAGCATGTGATGGGCATTCAGCTTCCCCACCCACTGCCACATCCGGTAGCGCACGGGGTGCTTGGAGAAGTGTTTGAGCTTCCCGCCGACGATGTGCCGGCAGGAGTGGCAGGACACGGTGTACGACCAGATGAGCACGATGTTGACCAGGAACACCACGGTGCCCAGGCCCATGTGGCCCCAGTTGTAGTGCTCGTCGCGGAAGGACAGCACGGTGTCGTACGTGAGGATCCCGGCGACGATGATGGCCGCGTAGAAGAAGTACCGGTGGATGTTCTGCAGGATCAGCGGGAAGCGGGTCTCGCCGGTGTACTTCTTGTGCGGCTCGGGGACCGCGCAGGCCGGCGGCGACGCCCAGAAGCCGCGGTAGTAGGCCTTGCGGTAGTAGTAACAGGTCAGCCGGAAGCCCAGCGGGAAGATCAGGATGATGATCGCCGGGGAGATGGCCCACCAGCTCCCGAAGAGGTCCGCGTTGGGGCCCGCGTGCATGGTCTCGCACCGCTCGGCCAGACAGGGCGAGTAGAACGGCGAGACGTACGGCGCCGCGTAGTAGTTCGTGTCCGCGAAGGCCCGCCAGGTCGAGTAGACGACGAAGGCCAGCAATCCGGCCGCGGTGGCGGCGGGCGCCAGCCACCAGCGGTCCGTCCGCAGATGCGAGGCGGTGATCGCGGCCCGCGAGGCGGACCGTACGCCGCCGCTGTTCAGATGGGGTTCCGTACCAGTGGCCAACGCTGCTGCTCCTCTTCAGGGCTCGGTTCGCCACCGGGCCGCAACCGCATGGATGTGCGCCCCCCGGCGCGTGACGGTGTCGACCCTTCGGCTTGCTCGCCGGGGGTGCTCACGGGGCGTGGCGGTCGCGGGCGCCGAGGCCCTCGTCGTCCGAGTCCGTCCACAGGGAGTTGTCGTACGGGGTGTCGGGGATGGCGACCAGGTCGGGCCGACGTGGCGCGGCCGGCTGGGCGGCGGCCTCGCGCAGCAGCGCGACGCTCTCGCGCAGGTGGTCGGCGTCCGCCCGCACCCGGCGCATCTCCAGGCCGGTGCCTATCTGCTGTTCCAGCCGTCCGACCGACCTCGCGAGGTCGTCGAGACAGCGCTGTACGGACGTCAAGTCGTCGTGCACGGACATGACTTGCCCTCACTTCCGCGGACCCTCCGGCCCAAGGCGGCAACGTTCATGCGCCTGCGAGTGTTGCGCGTCACACCGGGCCGTGTGAAGAGATCTGCACGGATTCCAGGATCGCACCATCCCGAACGCGCCGCCACGCGCCTGCGCGCGCCGGGGTTTCTCGCCCCCTCCGCTCCTGCCCGTCCCATACGTGCGGGCTGCGCCCCCAGATTCCCGCTCAAAAGACTGCGCAGTTCCCCGCGCCCCTGTCAGGGGCGCGGGGAACTGCGCCACAAGCCCACTCCGGGGAGGGGCGGAGGGGGCGAAGTCCTCTCCGGGCCGGCCACCACCGCCGGGGTGTCATTGGGCCGCATGGGTGACTTCGCGGCCCGCACCGTCGTGTCGCCGCCCGCCGGCCGCCCTCCTCCCCTTCAGTGGGCGCATACATCTGATCAACTCCATATACCGCCAAACGTGATCAGAAACCGACCTGCCCCACAGCGGAGCGCCCCCGGAGGTTGCAGTGATGTCCCACGACGGCGTCGGACTGCGCGCGGTGATGCGCTCGGTCGCGTTCCTCACCGCGGGCGCGCTCGCGGTACCCGTCCTCGCCGCGTGCAGCGCGGAGGACGAGGCGGGTCAGCCCGTGGCCGGGCAGGACATCGCGCCCGCGGCCCGTGACCTGGTTGCCGACGGCGGCACCCTGCGCTGGGCCGTGGACGCCGTACCGGAGACGCTCAACACCTTCCAGGCCGACGCCGACGCCGCGACCTCGCGGGTGGCCGGGGCCGTGCTGCCGTCGATGTACCGGCTCGACCGGAACGGGCGGCCGCAGGTCAACCCCGACTACCTGGAGTCCGCGAAGATCGTCGAGACCGAGCCCAAGCAGGTCGTGCTGTACAAGCTCAACCAGCAGGCCGTCTGGAGCGACGGCCGCGAGATCGGCGCCGCCGACTTCGCCGCCCAGTGGCGCGCCCTGTCCGGCAAGGACACCGCGTACTGGACGGCCCGCAACGCCGGCTACGACCGGATCGAGAAGATCGAGCGCGGCAAGAACAACCTGGAGGTCAGGGTCACCTTCAGCCGGCCCTACGCCGACTGGAAGTCGCTGTTCTCACCGCTGTACCCGAAGGACGTCATGGGCACCCCGGACACCTTCAACGACGGGGCGCGAAGGAAGCTGAAGGTCACCGCCGGACCCTTTGCGCTGAAGGAGCTGGACCGCACGGGCGGCCAGGTCCGCCTGACCCGCAACCCGCGCTGGTGGGGCCATCCCACCAAGCTCTCCGAGATCGATCTGATCGCCGTCGCCCGTGATCAGCGGGCTACCGCGCTCGCCGATGACAAGCTCGATCTGGCCGAGATCGACCCCTCCGAGGCCGAACGGATCACGCTCGCCGCCCGCGATCAGGGCAGCACCCCGCTGCAGGGGGGCGACGCCGTGATCACACCGGCGATGGCGCTGCGGTCCTGGGCCCTCGCGCACGGTTCCGACGAGAACGCCGCCTCCGACGAGGCCAGTGCCCGCAAGAAGCTGCGCAAGACGATGGCGAAGGCCGCCGAGCAGCAGTCGGCGCTGCGTCGTTTCGTGGTCCGCAAGTCCCTCGAACCCGCCTACACCCAGCTCGCGCTCAACGGCTCCGAGGGCCCGCTCGCCGACGAGCGGGTCCGCCGTGCCGTGGCCCGCGCCCTCGACCGGCAGGAGCTCGCCCAGGTGGTGCTGAAGCCGCTGGGCCTGCCGGCCGTGCCGGTCGGCAGCCATCTCGCCCTCTCGGGCCAGCAGGCCTATGCCGACAACAGCGGCGCCCTCGGCGGCCAGAACACCGCGGAGGCCCAGGCGCTGCTGACCGACGCCGGGTGGGTGCCCGGCGGGCCGGTCAAGGAACAGAAGAAGACGGAGAAGGCGGCCGGTTCCCAGGGCAAGAAGGCGGACTCCGACGGCACCGGCGACGACGGGGCGTACATCGTCGGCGAGGACGACAAGCCCTCCGACGCCAACGACGGGGCGTACAACGTCGGCGAGGACGACAAGCCCTCCGATGCCGACCGGGAGAAGAAGAAGGACCCCAAGGACCACAGCGAACGGCACCAGCGCCAGCAGTCGGGGGAGTACGCCGACGAGCAGGCCGGCAAGCACCTGGACGGGCAGCGGTACGTCAGAAAGGGCGGGGCGCCGGGGGCGTACGCGCCCAAGGGGACGGCGGCTCCCGCGGGCGCCGCGGCGGGTGTGCTCGCCAAGGACGGCAAGCCGCTCACGCTCCGCTTCGTGCTGCCCTCGGGCCCGGGCTCCGAGTCCCTGCACGCCGTCGCCGACCGCATCTCGCAGATGCTGCAGCGCATCGGTATCCACACCGAGATCTCGAAGGTCTCGGACGACAGCTACTTCAAGGACCACATCGCCTCGGGCCAGTACGACCTGGCGCTGTACTCGTGGCCGGCGTCCGCCTTCCCGGCCACCGACGCCCGCCCCATCTTCGCCAAGCCGGTGCCGGCCGCCGACGGGTCCCTCAGTGTCGAACAGAACTACACCAGGGTCGGCACGGACCAGGTCGATCAGCTCTTCGACCAGGCCATCGCCACGCTGGACGAGGACGAGGAGCGCTCGCTCGTCCGCAAGGCCGACGCCCGCATCTGGGCCGCGGCCGGCTCCATCCCTCTCTACCAGCGCCCCCAGCTCACCGCCGCCCGCACGAACCTCGCCAACACCGGCGCCTTCGGCTTCCAGACCCCGATCTACGAGGACATGGGCTACCTGAAACCCTCCGCGAAGCCTTCGGCCGGCCCCTCACAGAACTAGTGCTGGGGCACTAGGGCCTGGGCTCTCCCCACCGCCGACCGGCTCCCGCTACCGCTGTGCCCACGGTGAGACGGCGGGCGGCGGCGCGAATGCCCCCGGCGGGGACGGCGGCCATGGGCACGCGTGCCCATGGCCGGGACGGCTGCGGTGGGGGTGCGCGGGGCCAGGCCGGGACGGCTGCGGTGGGGGTGCGCGGGGCCGCGGTGCGGGCGGCTGCGGCGGGGCGCAGGGCCCCAGCTCAGGCCGTGGTCATCGCCCTGCGGAGGTCGGGGCTGTCGGGGGCACGTACCATGGGGTAAGGCCGTGGCGTGTTCAGCCCGGCAGGCCCCGCGCAGCGGAGGCCGTCCACTCACCCCGGGAGAAGCGCCTCAATATGGCCACGCGCCACGACATCCGCAACGTCGCCATCGTCGCCCACGTCGACCATGGCAAGACCACCCTGGTCGATGCCATGCTCAAGCAGGCCGGTGCCTTCGCCGCGCACGCCGCCGAGTCGCTCGACGACCGCATGATGGACAGCAATGACCTGGAGCGTGAGAAGGGCATCACGATCCTGGCCAAGAACACGGCCGTGAAGTACCACCCCAAGGATGGCGGCGAGGCCATCACGATCAACATCATCGACACCCCCGGCCACGCCGACTTCGGCGGCGAGGTCGAGCGCGGTCTGTCGATGGTGGACGCGGTCGTCCTCCTCGTCGACGCCTCCGAGGGCCCGCTGCCGCAGACCCGCTTCGTGCTGCGCAAGGCGCTGCAGGCCCGCCTGCCCGTCATCCTGTGCATCAACAAGACGGACCGCCCCGACTCGCGCATCGACGAGGTCGTGAACGAGGCGTACGACCTCTTCCTCGACCTCGACGCCGACGAGGACCAGATCGAGTTCCCGATCGTCTACGCGTGTGCGCGTGACGGCGTGGCCTCGCTGACCAAGCCGGAGGACGGCACCGTCCCGGCCGACAGCGACAGCCTGGAGCCGTTCTTCACCACGATCCTGGAGTCCGTCCCGGCCCCGTCCTACGACGAGACCGCGCCGCTCCAGGCCCACGTCACCAACCTGGACGCCGACAACTTCCTCGGCCGTATCGCGCTCCTCCGCGTCGAGCAGGGTGAGCTCCGCAAGGGCCAGACCGTCACGTGGATCAAGCGCGACGGCACGATGTCCAACGTCCGCATCACCGAGCTGCTGATGACCGAGGCGCTCACCCGCAAGCCCGCCGAGGTGGCGGGCCCCGGTGACATCTGCGCCGTCGCCGGTATCCCGGACATCATGATCGGCGAGACCCTCGCCGACCCCGAGAACCCGATCGCGCTGCCGCTGATCACGGTCGACGAGCCGGCGATCTCCATGACCATCGGTACGAACACCTCGCCGCTGGTCGGCCGTGGTGGCACCGGCAAGGGCGCGGACGCCAAGGCCGCGGTCAAGGACCGCAAGGTCACCGCCCGCCAGGTCAAGGACCGCCTCGACCGCGAGCTGATCGGTAACGTCTCCCTCCGCGTGCTCGACACCGAGCGCCCGGACGCCTGGGAGGTCCAGGGCCGCGGTGAGCTCGCGCTCGCCATCCTGGTCGAGCAGATGCGCCGCGAGGGCTTCGAGCTGACCGTCGGCAAGCCGCAGGTCGTCACCCAGGAGATCGACGGCAAGGTCCACGAGCCGGTCGAGCGCATGACGATCGACGTGCCCGAGGAGCACATGGGCGCGGTCACGCAGCTCATGGGCGTCCGCAAGGGCCGGATGGACAACATGTCCAACCACGGCTCCGGCTGGGTCCGCATGGAGTTCGTCGTCCCGTCCCGCGGTCTCATCGGCTTCCGTACGGAGTTCCTGACCGGCACGCGCGGCACGGGTATCGCCCACTCCATCCACGAGGGCCACGAGCCGTGGTTCGGCACGCTGGCGACCCGTAACAACGGCTCGCTCGTCGCCGACCGCGCCGGCGCTGTCACCGCGTTCGCGATGACGAACCTTCAGGAGCGCGGCGTGCTGTTCACCGACCCCGGCACCGAGGTGTACGAGGGCATGATCGTCGGCGAGAACTCGCGCTCCGACGACATGGACGTGAACATCACCAAGGAGAAGAAGCTCACGAACATGCGGTCGTCCTCGGCCGACTCGTTCGAGGCGATCGTTCCGCCGCGCAAGCTCTCCCTGGAGCAGTCCCTGGAGTTCTGCCGCGACGACGAGTGCGTCGAGGTGACCCCGGAGGCCGTTCGCATCCGCAAGGTCAACCTGGACGGCCGCGAGCGCGCCCGCGCCGCGAGCCGCGCCAAGCACGGCTGATCACGGTCGCCGGTTCGGCTGATCACGGTCGTCCGGTGCGGCTGATTCTCGCCGTCCCGTATGGCTGATCATCGGCAACTGAGCCCGGGTTTCCCCAGGATGGGGGGACCCGGGTTTTTTGCAACCCATTTTCCGGCTCCCCGCTGTCCGAAATGCGGTATCCCCCGCCCGATACGCATGTAACACGTCCGTTTCGCGGGCTTCTCCCTCAGATCATTTTGTCCAGATTTTGGAAGATGTACGCGTCAGCTGTGATGGAACCGAGACCTAAAGGCTGTGGTCGGTTATCTGGCTCATGTCAGATAGTTAGCCGCGTAACGCTCGGGTCAATGGGTCATGCGCTGTGGGGACAGCGCCGACTCACGAGCACAGTGGGGTGTTTGACCCTCCGTCAGGGGTGTCGGAGGTCAGTCAAGGGCCCCTCCTGTCCGTGCACCGGTTGAGTCATGAGGAGGCACCAGATGCCAACTACGCGTGTTCATCTGCGAGTTGTCGCACGCCGCGCCCGTGCGCACAGCGACCGCTAGGCATACGTCTCTCCTGATCCGCATGGTCCGAACCGTGGTCGCCCACACCCTGTGGCGACCGCGGGCTCGGCGTACCCATGAAATGGACGAATCATGACGAGTCCGATCGAGATCGAGGGCGCGGAAGCCTCCACCGAGGTCGACGAGCAGGCCGAGCAGAAGCGTTCCGCCGTGCCGGAGAAGCTGGAGGGCCGATCGCCCGGCCAGCTGATGTGGCGCCGGTTCAAGCGCGACCGCAGCGGTGTCGTCTCCGCGTACATCGTGGTCTTCTTCTTCCTCATCGCCGCCCTCGCTCCGCTGATCTCGAAGCTGTACGGCAAGAATCCGTACACGCTCTACGGGCAGGACGACCCCACGCTCCTGAACGACTTCAACATGCCGGCCGGTCCCAACGGCGGCATCACGTCGGATTTCTGGTTCGGGATCGAACCGACGCTGGGGCGCGATGTGTTCATGCAGCTCCTGTACGGCATGCGCACCTCGCTGTACACGGCGCTCGCGGCGACGGTCGCGATGGTGTTCATGGGGGTGCTGATCGGCCTGGTCGGCGGCTACTTCGGCGGCAAGGTCGACTACTGGCTCGGCCGGCTCACGGACTTCCTGCTCGCCTTCCCGCAGCAGCTGTTCATGATCGCGGCGATGCCGGTGATCACCGCGGTGTTCGTCGCCCCCGACGAGGAGACGCCCACCTACATCCACGCGCTCGCGATCATCGGCGTGCTGTGGTTCCTCGGGTGGATGGGCCTCGCCCGGCTCATCCGGGCGGTCGCACTCTCCCTGCGTGAAAGGGAGTTCGTCGAGGCCGCGAAGGTCGCGGGCGCCTCACCGTGGCGGATCATCCGCAAGGAACTGCTGCCCAACCTCGTCACACCGATCCTGGTGCAGGGCACCTACATGCTGCCCAGCACCATCCTGTCGGTCGCTTTTCTCTCCTTCGTCGGTGTCGGTTACACCGAACCGACCCCCGACTGGGGCCGGATGTTCGCCATCGGGTCGGGCATCTACGAACAGGACCCGGTCTACATGTTCTTCCCGGGTGTCGCCATGGTCGTCTTCGTCGTGGCGTTCAACCTCCTCGGTGACTCGGTCCGGGACGCCTTCGATCCCAAGACGGGCCGCTGACTCCGAGTTCGGGGGTGCCGCTGCCACCCGGGAGCCGGCGACGACCGGCCGTGCACTGCCAAGCAGCACCAGTGGATCACTGATCACAACTCACAGGCAGGTGGACTCGACTCCATGAGCATCCTCAGTTCCCGCAGAGCGCGAACCGCCGTCGTCGCGGTCGCGGCCGGCGCCCTCGCGCTGGCCGGCTGCAGCAGCAGTGACAGCGGCAGTGGCAAGGACAAGAGCAAGAACAAGGAGGAGGCCGCGTCCCAGGCCGCGGCGGTGAAGATGGGCACCGCGGCGGACTCGACGGGTCCCGCCGAAGAGGTCACCGGCGCCAAGCCCGGCGGCACGGTCCAGGTGTACGAGGAGGACGACTTCTCGCACCTCGACCCGGGCCAGATCTACGTCAGCGACGCCGGTCTGCTCTCCAAGCTCATCTTCCGCGGCCTGACCACCTACAAGGAGGACGCCAAGGGCGGCCTCACGGTTGTCGGCGACCTCGCCACCGACCCCGGCAAGATGTCGGACGGCGGCAAGACCTGGACGTACACGCTGAAGGACGGCGTCAAGGACGAGACGGGTCATGTGATCGACTCGGCCGACATCCGCCACACCTTCGAGCGGCTCTACGACCCGTTCATCACGGACGGCCCGTCGTACATCCAGCAGTGGCTGTCCGGTGCCGGCACCACCTACCGCAAGGCGTACGAGGGCCCGTTCAAGGGCAAGCACCTGCCGGACACGGTCCTGGCCACGCCCGACGACAAGACGGTCGTCTTCCACTTCAAGGACGCGCAGCCCGACTTGCCGCAGGCGCTCGCCATGGCCGGTTACTCCGTCGTCCCCGAGAAGACGGACACGAAGGCCAAGTACGACACCAAGCCCGTCGCCGTCGGCCCGTACAAGATCTCGGAGTTCAAGGCCGGCAAGAGCGTGAAGCTGGTCAAGAACACCAACTGGGACCCGAAGTCGGACGCCATGCGTCACCAGTACGTCGACGGCTTCAACATCGACATCAACCACGACGACGAGGACCAGACCAAGACGATCCTCGCCGACCGCGGTGAGGCCAAGAACGCCATCATGATGACCGGTCAGGTCGCCACCACCCAGGTCCAGAAGGTCGTCTCCGACCCCGCGGCGATGAAGCGCACGATCCAGGGCTACGCCCCGTACGTGTGGCAGATGAACTTCAACATGGACCGCATCAAGGACAAGAAGATCCGCGACGCGATCACCTACGCCATGCCGTCCACCGCGGTCTACAAGGCAGACGGCGGCGCGTACGGCGGTGAGGTCGCCAACAGCCTGATGTCGCCCACCACTCCGGGCTACCAGAAGAACTACGACCCCTTCGACCGGAGCAAGCACCCCAACGGTGACATCGCCAAGGCCAAGAAGCTGATCGACGAAGCCGGCGCCAAGGGCAAGAAGATCGTCTATGCCTACGCCAACATCCCGGTCCGCCAGCAGCAGGCCGTCCTCGTCGAGAACGCCCTCACCAAGATCGGCCTCGACGTCCAGAAGAAGGAAGTCGACGCCGCCACCTGGTACGAGCAGATCGGCAAGGTCGACAACGGCTTCGACATCTACATGACCGGCTGGGGCCAGGACTGGTCCTCCGCCAGCACCGTCTTCCCGCCGCTGTATGACGGCACGCAGATCCAGGACGGCGCGTCGAACTACGCGCACATCAACGACGACCACGTGAACTCCGAGATCAAGCGGATCCTGAAGATCACGGACACCGCCGAGGCCACCAAGGCCTGGACCGCCCTCAACCAGTACATCAGTGAGAAGGTCAACCCGGCGTCGCCGATCTACTACACCAAGGTGTTCCAGATCGCCGGCACCAATGTGGGCGGCCTGCGCTACTCCACGGTGACGAGCTACACCGACCCGACCCGGGTCTTCCTCAAGAGCTGACCACCCTCCCGGGGCGCACTCAGCGGAGTGCGCCCCGGGCGCTCCTGTCCCTGGCCGCCGTCCTGAGAGCAGCGTTCCGCCATGCTTCGATTCATCCTTCGCCGGACGTTCGGCGCGATGCTCATCCTCCTGCTGATCAGCGCCTTCACGTTCTTCATGTACTACGCGATCCCCCAGGACCCGGCCACTCTCGCGTGCGGCAAGAACTGCACCCCGGACGCGCTGGCGATCATCCACAAGAACCTGGGACTCGACGACCCGATCCCGGTGCAGTACTGGAAGTTCCTCTCCGGCATCTTCGTCGGGCGGGACTTCGCCGTGGGGCACTGCCCGGCCCCCTGCTTCGGCGTCTCCTTCCGTGACCAGCAGATGGTCTGGTCCACGATCATGGACCGCTTCCCGCTGACGCTGTCGCTCACGATCGGCGGCCTGATCGTCTTCCTCATCGTCGGCCTCGGCACCGGCATGATCGCCGCCCGCTACCGGGG
The DNA here is from genome assembly GCF_044457265.1 of Streptomyces sp. NPDC050564. Taxonomy (NCBI): domain Bacteria; kingdom Bacillati; phylum Actinomycetota; class Actinomycetes; order Kitasatosporales; family Streptomycetaceae; genus Streptomyces; species Streptomyces sp. NPDC050564. The sequence goes on from NZ_JBITGS010000022.1 coordinate 52,522, forward strand.
AACCTGGCTGGACAAGGTCTTCAGCTCCATCTCGCTGGTGCTGAGCTCGTTCCAGATCTACTTCCTCGGCCCGATCGTCCTCGGCATCTTCGTCTACAGCACCGGCTGGCTGGACAAGCCCAAGTACGTGCCGTTCAGCGAGAATCCCGCGCAGTGGTTCATGGGCCTGCTGATCCCCTGGGTCGTCATGTCCGTGATCTTCACCGCCAACTACACCCGTATGGCGCGCTCGACGATGATCGAGCAGCTTCAGGAAGAGCATGTGCGCGCGGCCCGCGCGAAGGGCATGACCGGCAGATACGTCTTCTTCCGGTACGCCTGGCGCGGCTCGCTCATCCCGATCCTCACCATCCTCGGCATGGACCTTTCCGCGTTGCTCGGCGGCGCCGTCGTCACCGAGTTCACCTTCGGTCTCGCGGGCATCGGCCGGCTCGCCGTGGAGTCCGTGGTCGGCAAGGACCTGCCGAAACTCATGGGCGTGATGCTCTTCAGCGCCGCGTTCATCCTCCTGCTCAACGTCATCGTGGATGCGTTGTACGCCGTGATCGACCCGCGTGTGCGGCTGTCCTAGTGCTTGAGGAGCCCTCTGAAGTGACCACACTCACCAAGCCCGAGGACGCCCCCGCGCCGGACGGATCCGACGCGTTCCTGTCGGTCCGTGACCTGCATGTGCGGTTCTCCACCGAAGACGGCATCGTCAAGGCGGTCGACGGTCTCTCCTTCGACCTGGAGCGCGGTACGACGCTCGGCATCGTCGGCGAGTCCGGATCGGGGAAGTCCGTCACCAACCTGACCATCCTGGGCCTGCACAATCCGCTGACCACCACGATCGAGGGCGAGATCGTCCTCGACGGCAAGGAACTGATCACCGCCACCGAGGCCGAGCTGGAGAAGCTCCGCGGCAACAAGATGGCGATGATCTTCCAGGACGCGCTGACCGCGCTGTCGCCGTACCACAGCGTGGGGCGGCAGATCGGCGAGCCGTTCCGCAAGCACACCGGGGCCTCCAAGAAGGAGGCGCGCGAGCGGGCCATCGAGATGCTGGAGAAGGTCGGCATCCCGCACGCCCAGCGGCGCGTGGACGACTATCCGCACCAGTTCTCCGGCGGTATGCGTCAGCGCGCGATGATCGCGATGTCCCTGGTCTGCAACCCGGACCTCCTGATCGCCGACGAACCGACGACGGCCCTGGACGTGACCGTCCAGGCGCAGATCCTGGACCTCCTTAAGGACCTCCAGCAGGAGTTCGGCTCCGCGATCATCATGATCACCCACGACCTCGGGGTGGTCGCGAACATGGCGGACGACCTGCTCGTGATGTACGCGGGCCGCGCGGTGGAGCGCGGTACGGTCCGCGAGGTCCTCAAGTCTCCGCAACACCCGTACACCTGGGGCCTGCTGGCGTCCATGCCGCGCCTCTCGGCGGACGTGGACGAGCCGCTGACCCCCATTCCGGGCGCGCCTCCGTCGCTGCTGAACCCGCCCTCGGGGTGCCCGTTCCATCCGCGATGCGCCTTCCGGAGCGAGGTCGAGGGCTCCGACCGGTGCGTCGACGTCCGGCCCGAACTGCCCGAGGGCCGGGGAGCGGCCTGCCATCTGACGCTGGAACAAAAGAGCCGCATCTTCACCGAGACGATTCGGCCCAGGCTGGGCTGAGGGGACTGACTGTGAGCGACGCTGTGAGCGACGAGAAGACCGCGGTCGCGGCCGACACCATCCCCGGTCAGCGGGACGTGGACCCGGCCGAACCGCTGATGCGGGTGCGCGACCTGAAGAAGTACTTCCCGGTGAAGGGAGGCTTCCCGATCAAGCGCACGATCGGCGCGGTGCAGGCCGTGGACGGCGTGTCGTTCGACGTCTTCCCCGGCGAAGCACTGGGTCTGGTCGGCGAGTCGGGCTGCGGCAAGTCCACGACGGGACGACTGCTGACCCGTCTCATGGAGCCCACGCAGGGCACGATCTCGTACCGCGGAAAGGACATCAGCCGCTCCACCCGGCGCCAGCTGTCCCCGATCCGCTCCGAGATCCAGATGATCTTCCAGGATCCGTACGCCTCCCTCAACCCCCGCCAGACGGTGGGCACGATCATCTCCTCGCCGATGGAGATCAACGGCATCAATCCGCCCGGCGGCCGCGAGGCCCGGGTGCGCGAACTGCTGGAGACGGTCGGTCTCAACCCCGAGCACTACAACCGCTTCCCGCACGAGTTCTCCGGCGGTCAGCGCCAACGCATCGGGGTAGCCCGGGCGTTGGCGCTCGCGCCCAAGCTCATCGTGGCCGACGAGCCGGTATCGGCCCTGGACGTCTCCATCCAGGCGCAGGTGGTGAACCTGCTCCAGGAAGTCCAGCGGGAGATGGGCATCGCGTTCGTCTTCATCGCCCACGACCTGGCGGTCGTCCGCCACTTCTCGCAGCGCGTCGCGGTGATGTACCTCGGCAAGATCGTGGAGATCGCGGACCGTACGTCGCTGTACACCGGCCCGCGCCACCCCTACACCCATGCCCTCATGTCGGCCGTTCCCGACGCGGACATCGACGCCGAGAAGAAGGAACGCATCCGCCTGGAGGGCGACGTACCTTCCCCCATCTCCCCGCCCTCCGGCTGCCGCTTCCGTACGCGCTGCTGGAAAGCGCAGGACAAGTGCGCGCAGGAGGAGCCGCCGCTGATCCAGCTGTCGGGCAACGTCGAGGGACATCTGACGGCCTGCCACTTTCCGGAGGACCCGACGATCGAGGCCCGCGCGGAGGACATCGTGCTGGATCCGGCGCTGGCGGCGCTGGAGGGTGACAGCGACGACGACAGGCCCTAGCTGCCGCTGTGGCGGGCGACGGTGATGATCTCGGGGGCGGTGGGTGAGAGCGGCCCCCGCCCCCAGTCGCCGAACTGCTGGTGGACGGCGAGCCCGGCGTCGCCGAGGAACCCGGACAGCGCGTCCGCCCCCAGGAACCGCAGCGTGCTGCGGCTGACCCGCGGCCGCTCCCACCCCGGGCGCTCGAACGTCTCGGTGAACGTCACGCGGTCCCCGGGCACGGGCGTCTCGACCTCGTGCCGGACGCGTACGACATCGCCTTGGGCGTCGCTCACCTCGCGCACACGCTCCGGGGTCCAGGACTCCCAGGCGCGGGCGGCGGGATTACGCGTCTCGAAGACGAACCGGCCGTCGTCGGTGAGGGCTTCCCGGACCGCGGCCAGCGAGGAGCGCAACTCCTCGTCGCCGACGAGCACTTGAAAGGCGTGCCCGGTCATCACGACGAGGTCGAACTCGCGCTCCCAGCGGGAGGAGGCGAGATCCCCGAGCACCCACTCGACGGCGGCCCGGCGCCGCGCCTGCACCAGCATGGCCGCGGCGGGATCGAGCCCGCACAGCCGCCCCCGGTGCCCGGCCTCCCGGGCCCGCCCCAACAGCCGCCCCGTCCCGCACCCGACGTCGAGCACGGACCGCGCGGTCATCACCAGGTCCAGGTAGAAGTCGTCGCTCGGCCCCCACGGATTGAGGGCGTCGTACAGGGCGGCGAGTGAGACGTCACTGAACGATCGGTCAGCCATCGCAGCAGTGTCTCAGTCCGCGGGCTCGGTCGAACCACTGATCGGAAAGGAAATCCCCGCGCGCCCGTGTGGTGTCGCGTAGCGTCGGGCTGGAGCGGTCGCGGTCAACTATCCGGAACAGGTGGGGAGTTGCGGCACAAGGACGACGTCGGGACGGCGACACCCGTCCTGTTCGACGTGGACGGCGTACTGATCGACACAGCGGACGCGCACGCCCGGGTCTGGCGCGCCTGGGCCCGATTGCGCGGCCTGGACCCCGAGACGGTCTGGCGGGTCACGCAGGGCAAGCGCAGAACGGACATCCTCCGTCTCGTGGCCCCGGCCCTGGATCCCGCCGAGGAACACCGGGTCCTGGACCGGCTGATGGCCGCCGAGGAGCCGGGATTCCGCGCCTTCGACGGGGCCGCCGCCCTGCTGCGGGCCCTGCCGTCGCACCGGTGGGCGGTCGTCACCTCCAGCCGTGCTACGCCCACCGCGGCCCGCCTCGCCCGGACCGGGCTCCCCGTGCCCGCGGTGCGCGTCTGCGCCGAGGACGTCGTGGAGGGCAAGCCTTCCCCGGAGGGGTACCTCACCGCCGCCGCACGGCTGGCGGTCGACCCGAGCCGCTGCGTGGTGGTCGAGGACTCGCCCGCCGGCGTCGAGGCGGGCCTCGCCGCCGGCTGCACGGTGTACGCCGTGGCCTCCACACACCGCCTCGCCGAACTCGGCCGCGCCCACGCCTGCTTCCCCTCGCTGCGCGCCGCAGCCCGTGAACTGACCGCCGCACATCCGTCGGAGGAGTGATCCAGCGCATGGCCGAGCCCGATTTCCGTCACAACGCCCCCACCTCCCGGCCTGAGCCGCATCCCACCGGCACCCCGGCCAAGACCGCCTGAGGATCCGAATGGCCCCCAGCTCAGAGGTCTCTGACACGCTGCCCATCGAATGAGCGAGGGGAGCACGGATGCTGCATCACATCGAGCTGTGGGTACCCGAACTGGACCGAGCCGTCCAGGCGTGGGGATGGCTCCTGGAACGGCTCGGCCATACCCCGTACCAGAACTGGCCGGACGGCCGTAGCCGGCGCCAGGGCGAGACGTACCTGGTGGTCGAGCAGTCGCCCGCGCTGACCGGAGACCGCTACGACCGGCTGCGCCCCGGCCTCAACCACCTCGCTTTCCACGTCGCGAGCCGCGCGGAGCTCGACGCGCTGGTCGCGGAGGCACCGGCGTACGGATGGTCGCTACTGTTCGCGGACCGGCACCCGTACGCCGGCGGGCCCGAGCACTGCGCCGCGTATCTGGAGAACGCGGACGGGTTCGAGGTGGAGCTGGTGGCCCGCGTCAGCGGATGATACGGCCGCGCAGCACGATGCGATGGGGATGGCGCAGGGTGCCGAGTTCCAGGCGGGGGTCGGTGTCGTGGACCGTGATGTCGGCGAGGCCCCCTCCGCCAGAGTGATCAGGCCGAGGAAGGTGCGGGCGGTCCAGCTCGCGGCGCCGACCGCGGTCTCGGCCGGCAGTCCGGCGGCCACGAGATGGTCGACCGCGGTGGCGACGTTTCCGAAGGGCGCGGAGTCCGTGCCGCGAGGGCGGTGACACCGGCGTCGTACCCACGCAGGTGAAAGGCCACGGCGTGCCAGTCCGGCCGCGGTGCCGGGGCGTCGGCAACCCCGCACCGGAGGAGGGCACTTAATCGCTCGACATCGCACAGGCGGACGGGGATGCTTCACCCCGATGACTCGAACCGACACGCCGTCCGCCTGGGACGAGCGCACACAGCTGACCACCTTCCTCGACTACGCGCGCGCCACCGCCCACGCCAAGTGCGAGGGGGTCTCCGCGGAGGACGCGATCAAGGCACCGCTGCCAGGATCCCCGCTGATGACTCTGTGCGGACTGATCAGTCACCTGCGCTGGGTCGAGTACTCCTGGTTCCAGGTGGTCTTCCTCGGCGAGGAGGACGAGGGGCCCTGGACGGACGAGGACCCCGACCGCGAGATGCGTATCGCCGTCGACGTCCCGCTGGCCCAACTCCTCGACGAGTACGAGGAACAGGCCGCCCGTTACCGCAAGTTGGTCACCGACCACGATCTGGACGCCAAGGCGCAGCGCCCCATCCGCGACGGCCGGCACGTCGACCTCCGCTGGATCCTCCTCCACCTGATCGAGGAGACGGCCCGCCACAACGGCCACATCGACATCCTGCGCGAACTGGCCGACGGCCGGACCGGGGACTAGCACATGGGAGAGCAAGGGCCGTTGAACCCCTCCATCCGCACGATCACCTTCGACTGCACCGGCGATCCCTACGATCTCGGTCTGTTCTGGAGCGAGTTGCTGGGGCACCCGCTGGCCGACGACGACAAGCCGGGAGATCCGGAGGCGGTGATCCGGGATCCCGCCGGTGGCCCCACGCTGCTCTTCGTGCGCGTGCCCGAGGGCAAGTCGGCCAAGAACCGCATCCACCTCGACCTCCAGCCGCACGGCCGCACACGGGCCGCCGAGGTCGACCGGGCCCTGGCCCTCGGCGCCCGGCAGATCGCGGACCACACCCGCCCCGACGGCGGCGGCTGGGTCCTCCTCGCGGACCCCGAGGGCAACGAATTCTGTGTGGAACGCGGGGAGCTGGGCTAGCGATGGGCGATCTGCGCCTGGAGCGGGTGACTCCCGACAACGTCGACGCCGCCATCGCACTGAAAGTACGGCCCGACCAGGAGCGCTTCGTCTCCCCGGTGGTGAAGTCGCTGGCCGAGGCCTATGTGCACCCCGACAAGGCCTGGCCCCGCCTGATCTACGACGGCGAGGAACCGGTCGGCTTCGTGATGGCCTTCCTCGACATCCGCTTCGACCCCGACGACCCCGAGGACCGCCCCCGTTCCGGCCTCTGGCGCCTGAACATCGCCGACGGCCGCCAGGGCCGAGGCTACGGCCGCTTCGCCGTCGAGTCCGTCTGCGACGAGCTCCGGCGGCGCGGATGTTCCCGTGCCACGGTCACCTGGGCCGAGGGCGAGGGCGGTCCCGAGGAGTTCTATCTGAAGCTCGGGTTCCGTCGTACGGGGGAGACGAGCGGGGACCAGATCGTGGGGGAGCTGGACCTGACCGGGGTCTGAGAACGCCGGGCGCCGGTCGTCCAGCCGCTCGCCACGGGAACGGTGTGGCAGGCCGCGATTCGATGTGCTGCACACGCCAAGGCCCGTGTCCCGCGCACAGTGAGAGCGCGGGACACGGGCCTTCGCTGTCCCCAGGAGCCGGGATCGCCATATGGCTCGGGTCAATGGGCCGACGCTCCGGTCCCGTGTGGCGGCCATCCGACGAATTGGGGTGTGCCGGGCGTGCCGCCGGGGGTCTTACAGAGACTTGCGGGCCGCCGGAACCGCCAGGTCCGCCTTAGTCTCCGGGTAGTGGCACGCCGTCAGGTGGTTCTCACGGTTGCCCTCGACCTGGACCAGCGGAGGGGCCTCCGTCGCGCACTTCTCCGTGGCCTTCCAGCAGCGGGTGCGGAAGCGGCAGCCCGACGGCGGGTTGAGCGGAGAGGGCACGTCACCCTTGAGGAGGATGCGCTCGCGGGCCGGCACCTCGTCCGCGGTGGCCTCGGGAACGGCGGACAGCAGCGCGCGCGTGTAGGGGTGGCGCGGGTTCTCGTACAGGTCCTCGCGGTTGGCGATCTCCACGATCTTGCCGAGGTACATGACCGCGACGCGCTCCGAGAAGTGGCGCACGATCGCGAGGTCGTGGGCGATGAAGACGAATGCGATGCCCAGGTCCCGCTGGAGGTCTTGGAGCAGGTTGACCACCTGCGCCTGGATGGAGACGTCGAGCGCGGAGACCGGCTCGTCCGCGACGATCAGCTTGGGTTCGAGGGCCAGCGCGCGGGCCACGCCGATGCGCTGGCGCTGGCCACCGGAGAACTCGTGCGGGAAGCGGTTGTAGTGCTCGGGGTTGAGACCGACCGTCTCCAGGAGCTCGCGTACGCGCTTCTCCTGGCCGCCGGGCGGGTTGATCCCGTTGATCTCCATCGGGCCCGAGATGATCTTGCCGACCGTCTGGCGCGGGTTCAGCGACGCGTACGGGTCCTGGAAGATCATCTGGATCTCGGAGCGGACCGGCGCCAGCTGCTTGCGGTTGGCGTGTGTGATGTCCTGGCCGCGGTAGGTGATCTTGCCGCCGGTGGGCTCCAGGAGGCGAGTGATCAGCCGGCCCGTCGTGGACTTGCCGCAGCCGGACTCACCGACCAGACCCAGGCTCTCGCCCTCGGCGACCTGGAAGTCGAGTCCGTCCACGGCCTGGACCGCGCCGATCTTCCGCTTGAAGGGGAAGCCTCCCATCACCGGGAAGTGCTTGGTCAGTCCGGTGACGTCCAGGAGGGGGTTCGTGTTGCTCATGATCGTGAAATCCCGTCTCAGTTACGTCAGTGCGACCGCGTCGCGGCGTAGTCGGCGAAGAACTCGCGGCGCTGGTCCGCCGTGAGGTGACAGGCGGCACCGCGCCCGTCCGTGATCTTGAGCAGCGGCTGCTCGGTGGAGCAGAGGCCGCCCTCGATCTTCTCCGTGAAGGTGCACCGCGGGTGGAAGCGGCAGCCCGTCGGCGGGTTCAGCAGCGACGGCGGCGCACCGGGGATCGGGTTCAGCGGTACGTCGACCGGTCCGTCCAGGCTCGGCATCGAGCCCAACAGGCCCCAGGTGTAGGGGTGCTGCGGCTCGCGCAGCACCTCCTTCTTGGTGCCGCGCTCCACGCACCGGCCGCCGTACATCACCAGTACGTCGTCCGCGATGTCGGCGATGACACCGAGGTCGTGGGTGATGAAGATGATCGCCGTGCCGAACTCCTGCTGGAGGTCCTTGAGCAGGTCCATGATCTGGGCCTGGACCGTCACGTCGAGCGCCGTCGTCGGCTCGTCGGCGATCAACAGCTCCGGGTCGCAGACCAGCGCCATCGCGATCATCGCGCGCTGGCGCATACCGCCGGAGAACTGGTGCGGGTAGTCGTCCACGCGGACGTCCGGCTGCGGGATGCCGACGCGCTTGAGCATCTCGATCGACCGCTCCCGGGCCTCCTTCTTGGAGGCGCCGGTGTGCTTGCGGTACGTCTCGCCGATCTGCTTGCCGATGGTGTGGTACGGCGACAGCGAGGCCAGCGCGTCCTGGAAGATCATCGACATCTTGTTGCCGCGCAGCTGCTCGAGCTCCCGCTCGGAGGCGGTCAGCAACTCCTTGCCGTCGAGCAGGATCTCGCCGTCGATGGCGGTGCGGTCGCGGTCGTGCAGGCCCAGGATCGTCAGGTTCGTGACGGACTTGCCCGAGCCCGACTCGCCCACGATGCCGAGCGTCTTGCCCTTGGCCAGGTCGAAGGTGAGACCGTCGACGGCCTTGACGACGCCGTCTTCGGTGGAGAAGTGAACCTTCAGATCCCTGACGGACAGGAAGGGCTGCTGATCGGTGCTCGTCACGGGGACGCTCCTGAGGGGGGTGATGCCGGGGGTAGCTGTCGGGGGCGGGGTGCCCGGGGTCAGGCGAGCCGGATCCGCGGGTCGATGAAGGCGTAGACGGCGTCGACGATGATGTTGAAGAACACGATCGCACCGGCCGACAGGACGGTGACGCCGAGCAGCATGGGCAGGTCGCTCTTGTTCACGGAGTCCACCGCGAGGCGGCCGATGCCCTGGATGCTGAAGGTCGACTCGGTGATGATCGCGCCACCGATCAGCGTGCCCAGGTCGATACCGAAGACCGTGACGATCGGACCCATCGCGCCGCGCCAGGCGAACCGGAAGAAGACGTTCGCACGGGACAGGCCCTTGGCACGGGCGGTGCGGACGTAGTCCTCGCTGAGCTGTTCGACGAGCTGGGAGCGGGTCATACGGGTGTAGTTGGCGGTGAAGATGATCGCCAGGGTCAGCCAGGGCAGCAGCAGCCCGGAGAACCAGGCGGCCGGGTCGTCGGTGAACGGCGTGTACGACGGCTGCGCGAACAGGCCCAGCTTCGAGACCAGGAAGAACATCGCCACGTAGCCGACGAAGTAGATCTGCAGCGAGGAGCCGAACAGCGAGGCCGAGCTGGCGAACTTGTCCAGGAACTTGCCCTGCTTGAGGGCGGCCAGCATGCCCGCGCCGACACCGAAGATCAGGAAGACGATGGCCGCGCCGAACGCGAGCGAGAGGGTCGTCGGCAGGCGGTCCATGATCGTGCCGAGGACGGGCTCCCGGTTGGCGAAGGAGTAGCCGAGGCAGGGGGCGTTGCAGTTCCCGAAGCCGGCGTAGTCCCGCCCGACGAAGACACCCTTGAGCCATTCCCAGTACTGCACCGGGATCGGGTGGTCGATGCCCAGGTTGCGCCGGATCTGCGCGAGCATGTCGGGCGTGCAGTTCTTGCCGCAGGACATCATCGCCGGGTCACGCGGGATGGCGTAGAAGAGACCGAATGTGATGGCGCTGATGATCAGCAGGATGACCAGTGCGCCGAGGACTCGGCGGACGAGGAAGCGGGACATGGGGGCGTGACTTTCCGGACGGGGCGCCGTCGCCGGGGGCGTGATGAGGGGAGTGCCGGAGGGGGCGGCCGGGCGAACGGCCACCCCCGGGGGCCCGGGGCCGGACGCCCGTCTTCCGCCCGGGGGCGGAATCGGCGGCGTCCGGCGTGAGGACCCGGGTCGTACGGCTTACTTCATGGCGTACAGCTTGCAGAGCGCGACGCAGGTGTTGCCGCTGTCGTACACGACGTTGCCGACCTTGGAGCCGTGCATCCAGTTGCGGATGGAGTGGTAGTCCGGGACCACCGCGGCCAGCTCCATGATCTGGCGGTCGACGTTGCCCCAGGCCTTGTTCGCCGCCGCGGTGTCCGTGATCTTGGCAGCCGCGTCGATGGCCTTGTTGACGCTCGGGTCGTTGAGCTGGGCGTAGTTGCTGCGGCCGTCGCCGATGTTCTTGCCGCTCCAGCAGGGGAAGAAGACCGAGTAGCCGTTCGGCCAGTCCGGGCTCCAGCCCGCGGCGAACAGGTCGAAGTCGTTGTCGACCTTGCCGATCTGGGTGTAGAAGGTCGACTTGTCGACCTGCTTGTTGACGACCTTGAAGCCGGCCGCCTCCAGGGCGTTCTTGATCGCGACGGCGGACTTCACCGAGTTGTCCGAGGACTGGTAGGCGATGACCAGCTTCTGGCCGACCTTTCCGGCCTCCTTCAGCAGCGCCTTGGCCTTGGCCGCGTCGCCGCCGGGCTTCTTGGTCACGCCGTACAGGTCGAACTTCTGGTAGCCCGGGGTCACCGGCGAGAGGATCGTGGTGGCCAGCTCGCTGGTGGAGGCGCCGCCGCGGATCGTCTGCAGCTGCTGGTGCGGCCAGGCCCAGTTGATGGCCTGACGGACCTTGACGTCCTTGATGCGGGTCATGTTGATCGGCCAGTAGTAGGTGACCGTGTCGACCTCGGTGAGGACGCGCTGCTTGAGCTTGGCGTTGGTGAGGACCTGGGCGATGCGCTCGGGGGCGACCTCGTTGAAGATCGACATCGCGTACTGGTCCTTGCCCGAGTCCGCGATGTAGCGGTCGGTCGAGGCCAGCAGCTCGAAGCCGAACTGGAAGACGTACTGGTCTGGGTAGTTGTTACGGATCGAGTCGGTCTTCGGGTCCCAGTGCTCGTTGCGCACGTAGGTCAGCGACTTGCCGACGGAGCGGCTGCCGATCTTGTACGGGCCGCAGGAGAACGGACGCTTGTCGTACTTCTCCTTGGTGTCGTGCTTCTTGTTCACCAGGGAGTAGCCACGCATGGCGAGCGTGAAGTTGAAGTCGGTGCGCGCCTCGGTGAGGCGGAACGTGATGGTCTTGCCGTCGACCTCGATGGAGTCGAGCTTCTTGCCGTCGTAGGGGCCCTTGTACTTGTCGCCGCCGACCAGCCACTGCTGGACGTAGCGGGGACCCTCGGTGATGAAGGAGGCGAAGAGGCGCTCGAAGGTGTGGCGGAGGTCGTCCTCGGAGATGTCCGAGCCGTCCTCCCACTTCAGACCGTCCTTCAGGGTGAAGGTCCAGGTCTTGCCGCCGTCCTTCATGGTGCCCGCGTCCGTGGCCGCGTCGCCGACCAGGGTGGCGCCGCCCTTGTCGTCGATCTTGTAGCCGGTGAGGCCACGCAGGATCGGGACGGTGATGGCGCCCTCGGTCGAGACGTAGATCTGCGCCGGGTCCATGTGGTCCATGTCGAACTGGTCGAGCGAGTAGATCGTCCCGCCCTTGACCGCTCCCTTGACCTCCGGCGCGGGGCCGGTGGAGTCGGCCTTCGTGCCGACCGGGATCTCCTGGGTCTTCGAGCCGCTGACCGAGGGGACCTTGCTCTTCGACTTGCTGTCGCTGCCGCTGCCGCCGCAGGCGGTCAGCACCGACGACGAGGCCGCGACCACGCCGGTGGCGATCAGGAAGTTTCTACGGGAGAAAGACATGGGTGAGCCTGCCTTATAGGGACGATCGGGACGGATGACGCCGGCCGCATGACACTGAACCGGCCGGGGTGGAACGGGGTGCGGTTACCGCTTGGACTTCGGGTCGAGCGCGTCGCGCACCGAGTCGCCGAGCAGGTTGAAGGCGAGGACGAAGATCACCATCGACAGGCCCGGGAAGAGCATGAAGGTGAGGTCCTCGGTGTAGAACTGGGCGCCGCGCTGGATCATGACGCCCCAGTCCGGGGTGGGGTCGATGATGCCGACGCCGAGGAAGGCCAGACCGGCCTCCGCGGTCACATAGGCCGGAAGCATCAGCGTGGACTGGATGATGATCGGCGTCCACAGGTTGGGCAGCAGCTCCTTGAACACGATGCGCCGCGGCGACGCACCGGTGACCTTGGCCGCCTCGATGTACTCCCGCTCGCGCAGGCCGAGTACCTGGCCGCGCAGCAGACGGGCGATGGAGGCCCAGCCGAAGGCGGAGAGCACCAGGATCAGGGAGATGGCTCGCAGGGAGGTGGGGATGTTCTCGTCGGGGGCGACGAACAGCCCGTACACGACCGGCATGAAGGCGATGAAGAACAGCGTCGACGGGAACGACAGCAGGATGTCGATGATCCGGCCGACGAGGTAGTCCGTCTTGCCGCCCAGGTAGCCCGCGGTGACGCCGATGACCACGCCGACGACGGTGGTCAGCAGGGTGGCGGCCACGGCGATGCCCAGCGAGGTGCGGATGCCGTACAGCAGGAATGTGAAGACGTCCCGGCCCAGTTGCGGTTCGATGCCGAACCAGAACTCCGAGCTCATTCCGCCGTTCGGCCCCGAGGGGTAGGAGAAGGCGTCCAGGAGCTCGGGTCGCTGACTGGCGTACGTGGTGTACGGGTTCTTGCCGTACAGCTTGGCTATCAGTGGGGCGGCGATCGCGATCACGAAGAAGAAGATCACGATGTAGGCCGATATGACGCCCGTGCGGTCACGTTTGAACCGCTTCCAGGCGAGTCGTCCAGGGGAGCGACTCTCGGAGCCCTTGGGGGTGGAAGGAGAGGGCGACTTCTCGACGCTCTCGTCGGTCACCTCTAGCGGGGCAGCCGCAGATGGAGTTGGGGGGGTCATGGTGCTCCAGGCCCGATGCGGTCAAGGACTCCGCAGGGCGCTCCCTACGGGCTACGCCGGACTTTTTCAACGCAATTCATTCAAGGTCAATAAATTCTCGACCCCCTTGGGGTTCTCTTTACCTTCTTTACCTTGACTTGACCTTAGCGTAACTACGCGTGTAGCGCACTGTGGCCGTTCCGTGTCCGGAATCGGACCAACTGCGCCAATCGGGCAAGGGGTTCGATATGCGGACGCCGGAGTCTCGGAATGCGTACATCTGGTGCACGGAATCCAACGGTTCCGCATCGAACGGCAAAGATCCATTGCGTTGATCATCTTCGGTGACCCGGTCCAGATGCATCCGGGTGGTGCCGCCACCCGGAAGGGTGGGGTGAAATAGCGATACGCCCCGTATGGGCCGATATTGGGCGCTAAAGGCGCAGTGCACCGGAGTCGAATTCCCACGTCCCGGCGCCGGCGTCACAGCGCACTTTCGAGGAGGCACTCCATGCGTGGAGCCACGCACGCCAAATGGGCCGCATGCGCGGCGGCGGTAGCCCTCGCGGCGACCGCCTGCGGGGGCGGAGGAAGCAGCGGCGGCGGCAACGGCTCCGGAGTCGTCTCCTCCTCCTGGGGAGACCCGCAGAACCCGCTGGAGCCGGCCAACACCAACGAGGTGCAGGGCGGCAAGGTCCTCGACATGATCTTCCGCGGCCTGAAGCGGTACGACGCCAAGACCGGCGCGGCCGAGAACATGCTGGCCGACAAGATCGACACCACGGACTCGCAGAACTTCACGATCACCGTGAAGGACGGCTGGAAGTTCAGCAACGGCGAGGCCGTCACCGCGCAGTCCTTCGTCGACGCGTGGAACTACGGGGCCAGCCTCAAGAACAACCAGAAGAACGCGTACTTCTTCGGGTACATCGAGGGCTACGACAAGGTCCACCCCGACTCGGGCAGCCAGAGCGCCGACACCCTCTCCGGTCTCAAGGTGACCGGCACGAACACCTTCACCGTCAAGCTCAACCAGAAGTTCTCGACGTTCCCCGACACCCTCGGCTATGTGGCCTACGCGCCGCTGCCCAAGGCGTTCTTCGACGACCACGCGGCCTGGGTGAAGAAGCCGATCGGCAACGGGCCGTACACCATCGACTCCTACACCAAGGGCTCGCAGATGGCCCTCAAGAAGTGGGACGGCTACCGCGGCGACGACAAGGCGCAGAACGGTGGCGTGACCCTCAAGGTCTACACCGACAACAACACCGCCTACACCGACCTGCTGGCCGGCAACCTCGACCTCGTCGACGACGTGCCCGCCTCTCAGCTCAAGAACGTGAAGAACGACCTCGGCGATCGCTACATCAATACACCGGCCGGGATCATCCAGACGATCGCTTTCCCGTTCTATGACAAGAACTGGGACACCAGCGGGGCGGCGAAGGTCCGCAAGGGCCTGTCCATGGCCATCAACCGCGACCAGATCACCGACACGATCTTCCAGAAGACCCGCACCCCGGCCTCCGACTGGACCTCCCCGGTGCTCGGCACGGACGGCGGCTTCCAGGACGGGCTGTGCGGCGACTCCTGCAAGTACAACCCGAGCGAGGCCAAGAAGCTGATCCAGGAGGGCGGCGGCCTGCCCGGCGGCCAGGTCAAGCTCTCGTACAACGCGGACACGGGCTCCCACAAGGAATGGATCGACGCCGTCTGCAACTCCATCAACAACGCGCTCGGCAACGACAAGGCGTGCGTCGGGAACCCGATCGGCACCTTCGCCGACTTCCGCAACCAGATCGGCCGGCACAAGATGCCGGGTCCCTTCCGGGCCGGCTGGCAGATGGACTACCCGCTGATCCAGAACTTCCTGCAGCCGCTGTACTACACCAACGCCTCCTCCAACGACGGCAAGTGGTCCAACAAGGACTTCGACAAGCTCGTCGACCAGGCGAACGCCGAGACCGACCGGGCCAAGGCCGTCAAGATCTTCCAGCAGGCCGAGGGGGTCGTACGGGACAACATGGCCGCCATCCCGCTCTGGTACCAGAACGGCAGCGCCGGCTACTCGGAGCGGGTCTCCAACGTGGCGCTCAACCAGTTCAGCGTGCCCGTCTACAACGAGATCAAGGTCAGCTGAACCGTCCACGGGGCGAGCCCACGCCAGGGCTCGCCCCGTACTACCTCCGGAGCTCTCATGGGACGGTACGTAATCCGGCGTCTGCTGCAGATGATCCCGGTCTTCTTCGGCGCCACACTGCTGATCTTCCTGATGGTGAACGTGATGGGCGACCCCATCGCGGGCCTCTGCGGCGAAAGGCAGTGCGACCCCGCCACGGCCGCCCAACTGCGCAAGGAGTTCGGCCTCGACAAGCCCGTGTGGCAGCAATATCTGACGTACATGGGCAACGTCTTCACCGGCGACTTCGGCACCGCCTTCAACGGTCAGCCGGTCACCGAGCTGATGGCCAGCGCCTTCCCGGTCACCATCCGGCTGACGATCGTCGCGATCCTCTTCGAGATCGTCGTCGGGATCGCGCTGGGCGTCGTCACCGGGCTGCGCCGCGGACGGCCCGTCGACACGAGCGTTCTGCTGCTCACCCTCGTCGTCATCTCGGTGCCGGTCTTCGTCACCGGTCTTGTGCTGCAACTGCTGCTCGGCGTCGAGTGGGGCTGGATCAAACCGTCCGTCTCCCCGGACGCCACCTTCGGTGAACTGATCGTGCCGGGCCTGGTGCTGGCCTCCGTCTCCCTCGCGTACGTGACCCGGCTGACCCGGACCTCCATCGCGGAGAACAAGCGTTCCGACTACGTCCGCACCGCCACCGCCAAGGGCCTGCCCCGGCGCCGGGTGATCACCAGGCATCTGCTGCGCAATTCGCTGATCCCCGTCGTCACCTTCATCGGCACGGACATCGGTGCGCTGATGGGTGGCGCGATCATCACCGAGCGGATCTTCAACATCCACGGCGTCGGCTTCCAGCTCTACCAGGGGATCCTGCGCCAGAACACCCAGACCGTCGTCGGTTTTGTGACGATCCTCGTCCTCGTCTTCCTGGTCGCCAACCTGCTCGTCGACCTCCTGTACGCCGTACTCGACCCGAGGATCCGCTATGCCTGAGCAGCCGTACGAGCCAGAGGCACTGCGGGGGCCCGGGGGGGCGGTGGGGCCTCCCCCGGAAGACCTCGCCATTGCCCCGACCGGCATGGGGGGCACCATGGACCTCGGTACCGGCGAGGCGGAGACCCTGGAGAAGACTCCCGGCGGACCGGAAGGCACGGGGCCGCAGGAAAAGCCCAGAAGCCTCTGGTCCGACGCCTGGCGGGACCTGCGGCGCAACCCGGTCTTCATCATCTCCGGCCTCGTCATCCTCTTCCTGGTGATCATCTCGATCCGGCCCTCCCTGATCACCTCCGGCAACCCGCTCCAGTGCGACCTCTCCAAGGCCCAGGAAGGCTCGCAACCGGGGCACCCCTTCGGCTTCGACGGCCAGGGCTGCGACGTCTACACCCGGACGGTGTACGGGACCCGCGTCTCGATCAGCGTCGGCGTCTGCGCCACCCTCGGCGTCGCGATCCTCGGCTCGGCGCTCGGCGGCCTCGCCGGGTTCTTCGGCGGGCTGGGGGACTCGTTCCTGTCCCGGATCACCGACATCTTCTTCGCCATCCCCGTCGTGCTCGGCGGTCTTGTCCTCCTCTCCGTGGTGACCAGCAATACGATCTGGCCGGTCATCGGGTTCATGGTGCTGTTCGGCTGGCCGCAGATCTCCCGCATCGCGCGCGGCTCCGTCATCACCACGAAGCAGAACGACTACGTACAAGCCGCCCGCGCTCTCGGCGCCTCCCACTCACGGCTGCTGCTGCGGCACATCACACCCAACGCCGTCGCGCCGGTGATCGTGGTGTCGACCATCGCGCTCGGCACGTACATCTCCCTGGAGGCGACGCTCTCGTACCTCGGAGTGGGGCTGAAGCCACCGACGGTCAGCTGGGGCATCGACATCTCGTCGGCCTCCGCCTACATCCGCAACGCCCCGCACATGCTGCTGTGGCCGGCCGGAGCGCTCGCGATCACCGTGCTCGCGTTCATCATGCTCGGCGACGCGGTGCGCGACGCCCTCGACCCGAAGCTGAGGTGACCGCTGTGCTGCTCGAAGTGCGCGATCTGCACGTGGAGTTCAGAACCAGGGACGGGGTCGCCAAGGCCGTCAACGGAGTCACCTACAGCGTGGACGAGGGCGAGACGCTCGCCGTGCTCGGCGAGTCGGGCTCCGGCAAGTCGGTCACCGCACAGGCCGTGATGGGCATCCTCGACATGCCGCCCGGCGAGATCACCGGCGGTGAAGTCCTCTTCCGGGGCAAGGACTTGCTGAAGTTCAAGGAGGACGAGCGGCGCAAGGTCCGTGGCGCCGAGATGGCGATGATCTTCCAGGACGCGCTGTCCTCCCTCAACCCCGTGCTCAGCGTCGGCGACCAGCTCGGCGAGATGTTCACCGTGCACCGCGGGATGTCGCGGAAGGAAGCCCGGGCCAAGGCGATCGAACTGATGGACCGGGTGCGGATCCCGGGGGCCGCCGACCGGGTGCGCGACTATCCGCACCAGTTCTCCGGCGGTATGCGCCAGCGCATCATGATCGCCATGGCGCTGGCCCTGGAACCGGCGCTGATCATCGCCGACGAGCCGACCACCGCGCTCGACGTCACCGTCCAGGCCCAAGTGATGGATCTACTGGCCGAGTTGCAGCGCGAGCTCGGCATGGGGCTCATCCTCATCACCCACGACCTCGGGGTGGTCGCGGACGTCGCCGACCGGATCGCGGTGATGTACGCGGGCCGGATCGTCGAGTCGGCGCCGGTCCACGACATCTACAAAGCCCCGGCGCACCCCTATACGAAGGGGCTCCTGGAGTCGATTCCACGGCTCGACCAGAAGGGCAGGGAGCTCTACGCGATCAAGGGCCTGCCGCCCAACCTGATGCGCATCCCGCCGGGCTGCGCCTTCAACCCGCGCTGTCCGATGGCCCAGGACGTCTGCCGGACCGATGTGCCGCCTCTCGCTGAGGTCGACGAGGACCGCAGGAGCGCCTGCTTCTTCTGGAGAGAGACGCTGGATTCCGGGAGCGGCGGGGGAGCGGGCGCGGCGGGAGAATCCGATGCCTGAGGCGATTCTCGAGGTCAGCGGCCTGGTCAAGCACTACCCCCTCACCCAGGGCATTCTCTTCAAGAAGCAGGTCGGCGCCGTCAAGGCGGTCGACGGCGTCGACTTCCACCTCGGCCGGGGCGAGACCCTCGGCATCGTCGGCGAATCCGGCTGCGGCAAGTCGACGGTCGCCAAGATGCTGGTCAACCTGGAGAAGCCGACGGCCGGGACGATCAAGTACTACGGCGAGGACATCACCCGGCTGTCCGGCAAGGCGCTGAAGGCCGTACGCCGCAACATCCAGATGGTCTTCCAGGACCCGTACACCTCGCTCAACCCGCGCATGACCGTCGGCGACATCATCGGGGAGCCGTACGAGATCCATCCCGAGGTCGCGCCGAAGGGCGACCGCAGGCGCAGGGTCCAGGACCTGCTCGACGTGGTCGGGCTCAACCCGGAGTACATCAACCGTTATCCGCACCAGTTCTCCGGCGGCCAGCGCCAACGCATCGGCATCGCACGGGGGTTGGCGCTGCGCCCCGAGATCATCGTCGCCGACGAGCCGGTCTCCGCGCTCGACGTCTCCGTGCAGGCCCAGGTGATCAACCTGCTGGACCGGCTCCAGGGCGAGTTCGACCTGAGTTACGTCTTCATCGCGCACGACCTCTCCATCGTGCGGCACATCTCCGACCGGGTCGGCGTGATGTACCTCGGGCGGATCGTGGAGACCGGCAGGGACGCCGAGATCTACGACCATCCGACGCACCCCTATACCCAGGCCCTGCTCTCCGCCGTGCCCGTGCCCGACCCGGAGGCCCGCGAGCACCGGGAGCGGATCATCCTCACCGGGGACGTGCCCTCGCCGGCGAACATCCCGTCCGGATGCCGCTTCCGCACCCGCTGCTGGAAGGCGCAGGAGCGGTGCACGCTGGAGGTGCCGCTGCTCGCGGTGCCCGCGGAGTTCCGGCTCACCGAGGGCCCGGCCGCGCACGACTCGGCCTGCCACTTCGCCGAGGAGAAGCAGGTGGTACCGCCGGAGGAGCCACCGGACGATCATGGCGGCGGGGTGAAATAGCCGTACAAATGCGCACCAACTGCGTTAACACGCAGGCAACTCGGCCGACCCGATCCCGATATACGGACGCGTCACTCTGAACAACGTACGGCCGTGCGGGTGCCGTAAACGGACCGGGGCGCGCCATGTCGCCCCGGTCCGTTGCTGTACCGGCTACGCCAGGCCCAGGGACCGCTTCAGGAAGTCGACCTGGAGCAGCAGCAGGTTCTCCGCGACCTGCTCCTGCGGGGTCATGTGCGTGACGCCCGACAGCGGCAGCACCTCGTGCGGGCGGCCCGCGGCCAGCAGCGCCGAGGACAGCCGGAGGGCGTGCGCCACCACCACGTTGTCGTCCGCGATGCCGTGCACGATCATCAGCGGGCGGTGCGGCTCGGCGGGCGCGGAGAGCCCCTCGTCGGTGAGCAGCGAACTCTTCGCGTATGTGTCCGGGCTCGCCGCCGGGTCACCGAGGTACCGCTCCGTGTAGTGGGTGTCGTACAGCCGCCAGTCCGCGACCGGGGCGCCCGCGATGCCCGCGTGGAACACGTCGGGGCGGCGCAGCACGGCGAGCCCCGCGAGCCAGCCGCCGTACGACCAGCCGCGGATGGCCACCCGGGACAGGTCGAGGGGGAAGGTCTCGGCAAGCCCCTGGAGCGCGTCCACCTGGTCGTCGAGGGAGAGCGTGAAGTCGTCGCGGATCGCCTTCTCCCAGGCGGGGGAGCGGCCGGGGGTGCCCCGGCCGTCGGCGACGATCACCGCGAAGCCCTGGTCGGCGAACCACTGCGAGGTGAGGTGCGCGTTGTGCGCGGCGAGCACCCGGGGGCCGTGCGGGCCGCCGTAGGGGTCCATGAGGACCGGGAGGGGATTGTCACCGTCGTAGTCAGTGGGCATAAGCACGGCGCATGGGATTTTCCGTGCGCCCCCCTGTGTCAGAGTCACGCGCGGGGACAAACCGGGATTTTCAGCGTACGAAGGCACGGTCGCCACACGCTTTCCTTCGCGCAGCACCTGCACCTGGGTCCCCGGCTGGTCGATCACCGAGGAGACGAGCACGGTCACGCCCCCGGCGCGTACCGCCGAGTGCACGCCGGGATCCTGGGAGACGCGCTCCATGCCGAGCTCGTTGACGCGGTACACATGCACTTCGCCCGTTTCCGGGACGGCCGCGGCTTCGCCCGCCGACGCCGAGATCAGCACGTCGTCGTCCGACACGTCGAGCACCGCGCGCACATGCAACTGCGGTCCCGTCAGCGGACGTTCACCGAACTCGAGCACCCGCGCGCCCCCCTCGTCGGCGATCCGCACGAGTTGTCCGCCGGGGCTCCAGCACGGCACGCCGGCGAAAAGATCCAGCCATTGTTGATCTTCGTCAGCGTGCACCATCCGGGTCGCCCCTGTGTCCGGCGCCACGGCCAGGAACAGCTCGCTGCGCTGGTCCCGGGCCTGCACCAGGATCAGCGGCGCACCCGACGCTGACCAGTGCACATGCGCCAGATATGGGTAGCGTGCCCGGTCCCACACGACCTCCGTGCGCACCCCGTCGAGGCCGATGACGAAGAGCCGAACGTCCGCGTTGGCGCTGCCCGCCACCGGATACGCGACCCGCTGCGGATCGTGTTCCGGATGCGCCGGATCGGAGATCCACCAGCGCTGTACGGGCGCGTCGTCGACCCGCGCGACGAGCAGCCGGTCGCTCTCCGGCGACCACCAGAAGCCACGCGAACGCCCCATCTCCTCGGCCGCGATGAACTCGGCCGATCCATAGGAAACCGACTCCGATTCGGGCTCCGCGAGCGCGCGGTCGTCTTCGCCCTCGGCGCCGACCACGCGCAGGGCGCCCCCCGCGACGTACGCGACGAGCCGTCCGTCGGGGGAGGGGCGCGGGTCGATCACCGGCCCCGGGACCCGGAGTTCACGTGCCGTGCCGGCCCGCAGCTCCGCCGTGAAAAGCCGCCCTGACAAGGCGAAAGAGGCCAACTCGACCGCCGTGTCGGTGGCGTAGCCGACGACCCCGGCACCGCCCTCGCGACTGCGTTCGCGGCGCGCCCGCTCCTCCGGCGGCAGATGCTCGGTGGCGCCCCCGAGCAGCGCCGTCGGATCGGCCGCGACCCGTTCCCCGCCCTCCGCCACATCGAGAACCCACAGCTGATTCGCCCGGTCCGTACCGGAGCGGGACCGCAGGAACACGACACGGGAACCGTCGGGAGACACGGTGAACGCGCGGGGCGCGCCGGAGGTGAACCGCTGGGTGCGGGCGTACCGGCGCGGGAAGGAAAGAGGCTCGGTCGTCATGCCCTGACCATATTGGCCATGCGCCCCCTTGTGCGGCCGTGCGCCGATCGATGCGCGCGTACGGATAGTTATGATCACTAGCGCTGCGTGGGTATCAACCTGCTGGCTGTTGTATGGATTTATCGACCCCCCATGTCCGACCCCCATACCGGACCCCAAGTCCCTGGGACCTTTGGAGGTGACCCGCCGTGGCACTCTCGATTTCGGCGGTGGTGCTGCTGGCGATCATCGTCTTCCTTCTGATCAGGAAGTCAGGGCTGAAGGGCGGGCACGCCATCGTGTGCGTCCTGCTCGGGTTCTACCTCGCCTCCTCCACAGTCGCTCCCACGATCAACGAGCTGACCACGAACATCGCGGGCATGATCGGCAGCATCAAGTTCTGACCCGCGCCCGGCCGAGTGCCCGGGCGCTCGCCTCGTAGGGTGGGTTCCATGACGGAACTGCCCGACCGGCGTCTGCTCCTGGTGCACGCGCATCCGGACGACGAGTCGATCAACAATGGCGCGACCATGGCCAAGTACGCGGCCGAGGGCGCCCATGTGACGCTGGTGACCTGCACCCTCGGCGAGGAGGGCGAGGTCATCCCGTCCGAACTCGCGCATCTGGCGCCCGACCGCGACGGCGGGCTCGGCCCGCACCGGGCCGGTGAGCTGACGGCCGCCATGAAGGAGCTGGGCGTCACCGATCACCGGTTCCTCGGCGGCTCCGGACGTTTTCACGACTCCGGGATGATGGGCGTCGAGCAGAACCACCGAGCGGGCGCCTTCTGGTCCGCCGACGTCGACGAGGCCGCCGAGTACCTGGTGGAGGTGATCCGCGAGGTACGCCCCCAGGTGCTCGTCACCTATGACCCGCACGGCGGCTATGGGCACCCGGACCACATCCAGGCCCACCGTGTGGCCATGCGCGCCGCCGAGCTGGCCGCCCGGCCCGCCCTCCGCCCGGATCTCGGAGACCCCTGGGAGATCGCCAAGATCTACTGGAACCGGGTGCCGCGCTCGGTGGCCGAGGACGGCTTCGCCCGGCTGCGCGAGACGCTGCCGCGGCTGCCGTTCACCGAGTCCGCCACCGTCGACGACGTACCGGGCGTCGTGGACGAGCCGGTGATCACCACCGAGATCGACGGGACCGCGTACGCCGCCGCCAAGGCCGCCGCGATGCGGGCGCACGCCACCCAGATCGAGGTCACCGAGCCCTGGTTCGCCCTCTCGAACCGGCTCGCGCAGCCCCTCTTCACCACCGAGTACTACGAGTTGGCGCGCGGGGAGCGGCCCGCGACGCGGGAGACGGACCTGTTCGCGGGCATCGTGACCGGTCGGGGAGAGACGGGCGTGCGATGACGACGACCGATCGGCGAGAGGCGGATGTGCGATGAGTACGACGGGACAGCGCGGGAACATGCTCGCCCAGCCGCTGACGCGGCCCTCGGGCCTGCGGATGGCCGCCTACCTGGGACTCTTTGTGCTCGGCGTGGTGGTCGGGGCCGCCGGGGCGCTGGTGCAATCCGGCTGGTTCCCGGGTGGGTTGCTGCTCGCGCTGGCCGGCGCGGCCGGACTCTTTCTGGGCGGCGCGCGGGCGGCCGGGTCCCGGGCCGGGGCCGTGGCGCCCGCGGCCGGCTGGATGGTCGCCGTCGTCCTGCTCACCGCCAGCCGCCCCGAGGGGGACTTCCTCTTCGGCGCGGGAGTCGTCTCCTACCTCTTCCTGCTCGGCGGCATGGCCATCGCTGTGATGTGCGCCACCCTTGGGCGGGGGCGGCAACCGGACGGCTCCGACGTCCGACTTGGCAAGTGACGTACCACTTCGCCGTATCCAACAGGTGCGGGTCCCGTGGGGGTTTCCCTCCCGGGCGAGGTTTGCGTGCCGGACGCGGCCAGTATGGTGGTGCGCGCCGCCGAGCTGCCCGAGATGAGGTCGAGTAAACGGGCGGCGGAGCCAACCGGGAGAACTTGCCTTGAGTCGTGAAACTGACAGTTCGTCCTCCGGGCCCAACGGGCGCGGTGGAGCCGCGTACCCGTCGGGGACGCCGCCGTACGGGACCCCCAAGGCTTCCGAAAGCGGTGCCGACGCGGGCCGTTCGGCCACCGGCAACCCGCCGGAGGAGCGCAAGACCGAGACCACGCTGACGACACGGATCCGGATCAACATCCCCGGATCGCGGCCCATCCCGCCCGTCGTCGTCCGCACACCGGTCGGGGACGCGGACGCGTCCACCGAGGGTGCCGACGGCGCAGGCGCGGAGGCGCCGCGGGGCGTCGGCTCGCCCACGGGCGCGTCCGCGACGACGGCCACCGCGTCCCCCACCCCGTCCACGGCCACGTCCACTTCCATGGGCGCGTCCGCCCCTGCGGGAAGTCCCGCCGGGGCGGCCGCCGCGGCCGAGGAGAAGACGAGCGACTGGTTCGCACCCCGCAAGTCCGGTGCGCCCAAGGGCGGCCCTGGCGGCGGCTCCACCAACGGGGCGGGCCTGCCGGGCGGTTCGGGTTCCGCGGGCGCGGCCGACTCCACGGGAGCGCAGGGCGGCCGTCCTGGCGCGCCGGGCGGTGCGCGTCCGAGCTCGTCGAACGGTGCCGGCCCGCTGGGTGTCACCGGGGGCGCCCGGCCCGGCGGCGCGAACGCCCCCCGTCCCGGCGGGGGCGGCGGCGGTACGAACGGTGCCGGGCTGCCCGGTGCCACCGGCGCCGGACCCGTGGCGCCCGGCCACGGCGGCGGCACCGGTTCCTTCGACGTCTCCGCGGCGCTGAACAACACCGGATCCTTCCCGTCCGTCGGATCCGGCAACGGCGGCGAACCGCGTCGCGACGATCTTCCGTACTTCTCGGAGGGCGGTCAGGGCGGTCCCGCCGGCCCGACCGGCGGTCCGGTCACCGGAGACGGCCCGCTGGCGCCGCCGGCCGGTCCGGGCGCTGCACCGGGCAGCCTGGCCGCGGGCTCGGGCCCGGGATACCCGGGAGGTGTTCCCGGCGGCGCTCCCGGCGCGCCGGGCGTCACCCCGCGCGGCGGTCTCAGCGGTGGGCTCAGCGACGACACCGCGATCCTCACGCCACAGAAGCCGGCCCCCGAGCCGGGCGCCGGTGGCTACGGCGGCGGCCCCGCGGACAACGTCTCCGGGCACACCCTGACCAGCGGCATCCCCGTCGTACCGCCCGCCCAGAACTCCCCGTTCGGGCTGGGCGCGCACACCGACGGCCCGCTGCCGCACACCCCGCCGAAGCTGCCCGAGCCGGTCCAGCAGCCCCCCGCCTCGTCCAAGCCGGCGAAGAAGAAGGGCCGCAGCAAGCTGAAGCTCCTGGGCGTCGGCGTGTTCGTCGTCGCCGGTGGCGCCTATGGCGCCGGGCTGCTCATGAACCACTCGGACGTGCCCAAGGGCACCACCGTGCTCGGCGTCGACATCGGCGGCGGCACCCGGGACGAGGCCGCCAAGAAGCTCGACGACGCCTTGGGTGCCAGTACGAACAAGGCGCTCAAGCTGTCGGTCGAAGGCGACACCGTCTCGCTCAAGCCGGACCAGGCCGGGCTCCAGCTCGACAGCCAGGCCACCGTCCGCGCCGCCGCGGGCAGTGACTACAACCCCGTCTCGGTGATCGGCTCGCTGTTCGGCCAGGGGCGCGTCGTCGAGCCCGTCATGCCCGTCGACGAGGAGAAGCTGCAGGCCGCCCTGGAGCGCGCCGCGGGCGGCTCCGGCTCGGCGAGCGACGGCACGATCAAGTTCGAGGCCGGAAAGGCCGTCCCCGTGTACGGCAAGGCGGGCAAGGGCATCGACGTCGCGTCCTCGATGCAGGCTGTGGAGGACGCGTACCGCACCCAGGTGGAGACCGGCACGGCCACGCCGGTCAAGGTCGCCACCAAGACCCGTCAGCCGACGGTGCCGAACGCCGAGGTCGACCGGATGATGACGAAGTTCGCGAAGCCGGCGATGTCCGCGAACGTCACGGTGCGCACGGACGCCGTCCACACCATCTCCTTCAGCCCGCAGAACTCCATCTGGAAGTTCCTGAGCGTGCAGGCGGTCAACGGCAAGCTCGTCCAGCACTACGACCTCAAGGTCCTCAAGGAGCTGTACGGCGGTGCCTTCGACGGGGTCATGATCACCAAGGGCGACGGCAGCAAGAAGGCCGTGAGCCCCGAGGACGTGGCCTCGGCTCTGGGACAGGCGCTGCTCGGGAAGACGACCGCCGACCGCATCGTCACCATTTCCACCAACCCCAGCTAGCGGGCGTTCGCGCTGTCGCTCTCAGGAGGGCATCCGGCCATGGTCTCCCTGGCCGGGTGCCCTCCCGTCGTACGCGGGACAGGACGGGGGAGACGCGCGGTATGACATCTGTCATCCGCGACTGAGGACACCCAGCACTGCCGACGGCCCCTCCCGCGCCGACACGATGGATCACATGACAACGACTGCGACGGCCGCCACCTCGGTGGTCGGGTTCGAATCGGTGACCAAGGCCTACGGGAGCGTCCGGGCGGTCGACGGGCTGACGCTCGACCTGCACCCGGGCGAGACCGTCGCCCTGCTGGGGCCCAACGGCGCGGGCAAGTCGACCACGCTGGACCTGCTCCTCGGCCTGAAGCACGCCGACAGCGGCGCGGTCCGCGTGTTCGGCACCAGCCCGCGCGAGGCGATCGTCGCCGGCCGGGTGGGCGCCATGCTGCAGAGCGGCGGGCTGATGGACGAGGTCACCGTCGGCGAACTGGTGAAGCTCGCCTGCGATCTGCATCCCAAGCCGTTCCGGGCCACCGACGTACTGGCCCGTGCGGGCATCTCGGGGATAGCCGACCGCAAGGTCAACAAGCTCTCCGGCGGCCAGGCCCAGCGGGTCCGCTTCGCCCTCGCCACGGCCGGTGACAGCGACCTGATCGTCCTCGACGAACCCACCACCGGCATGGACGTCTCCGCCCGCCAGGCCTTCTGGGCAACCATGCGCGAGCAGGCCGACCAGGGGCGTACGGTCCTGTTCGCCACGCATTACCTGGAGGAGGCCGACGCGATCGCGGACCGCGTGCTGGTGCTGCACCGGGGCCGTCTGCTGGCCGACGGCACCGCCGCCGAGATCAAGGCCAAGGCCGGCGCCCGCCGCATCGCCTTCGACCTGGAGGGCCCGATCGACGAGGGATCGTTGCGGTCGCTGCCCTTCCTGACGTCGATGACAGTGTCCAACAGCGGCTCCGCCGAGGGGTCGGGACAGACCGTCCGTATCCAGTCCTCCGACGCCGACGCGACCGTGCACGCGCTGTACGGGCTCGGTGTCTACCCCCGCAATCTCGAAGTGGCCGGGCTCGGTCTCGAGCAGGCCTTCGTCGCCATCACGGCCGCCGAGGAGGCGAAGTCGAAGTGAACAGCCTCATCAAGCTGGAGCTCGCCCGCGCGCTGCGCAACCGCAAGTTCCTGTTCTTCTCGGTGGTCTACCCCTCGGCCCTGTTCCTGCTCATTGCGGGCAACGCCGACAGCACGGCCAAGGTCGACGGCACCGGCCTCACCATCCCGACCTACATGATGGTCTCGATGGCCTCCTTCGGCGCCCTGACGGCCGTCCTGATGGGCAACAGCGAGCGCATCGCCAAGGAGCGCGAGAGCGGCTGGGTACGGCAGCTGCGGCTGACCACCCTGCCCGGCCGCGGCTATGTCCTGGCGAAGACCGCCAGCGCCGCCGTCGTCAGCCTGCCGTCGATCGTGATCGTCTTCGTCGTCGCCGCGGCCGTGAAGCACGTACGCCTGGATGCCTGGCAGTGGCTCGCGCTGACCGGCGCGATCTGGGCCGGCAGCCTCGTCTTCGCCGCGCTCGGCGTCGCCATCGGCTACCTCGCCAGCGGCGACGCGGTCCGTCCGATCACCATGATCACCTACTTCGGCCTCTCGATGCTCGGGGGCCTGTGGATGCCGGCGACGACCTTCCCGGACTGGCTGCAGAACATAGCGAAGTGGCTGCCCACGCACGCGTACGCTGCCCTGGGGCAGGCCATCGAACAGAGCCAGGCCCCGCACACCCAGGACATCGCCATCCTCGCCGTCTTCTTCGTGCTGTTCGCGGGAGGCGCAGCCTGGCTGTACCGGAAGGACACGCTGAAGGCGTGAGTGCCATGACGGAAGACCCGCGGTGCGACGACGAAGTCCGGTCGGAGCGGCTGATGCGCATGGGGCAGCCGCCTCGCAACCGGGCCGAGCTGCGGCGCAAGGTGCTGTGGATCGGCGTCTGGCTCGTGTTCCTCAGCTCACCGGTGAAGGACCTCGTCTCCGGGCACCACACCACCGGCGGCACCGTGGCGGGCTGGGTCGGCCTCGCGGCCTTCGTCGGGGTGTATCTGTCGCTGGTCTTCCGGAACATGGGCAAGCCGTTCACCGGACGGCTCGTCGTCGGCCTCATCCTGGTCCTGGGCGCGCTCGCCACCCTGCTGTGCCTCACGCTCGGCGGCGCCTGGCTGGGCCTCTACTGCTACGTGTCCGTCGCCTGCGGGTCCACCCTGCCGCTGCGGCTGGCCTACGGCGCGATCCCGGCGACGACCGGCGTGATGCTGCTCGTCGGCAGCCGGGTCGACCAGGAGGAGGCCGAGAGCCTGGCCCTGCTGGTGCTGCTCATCGGATTCGCCATGACCGGCGTCGGCCAACTGGTCCGAACGACCATCGAGTTGCGCAAGGCCCGCGCCACGGTCGCCCAGCTCGCCGCCAACGAGGAGCGCCTGCGCCTCGCCCGCGATCTGCACGACCTGCTCGGCCACTCTCTCTCCCTCATCACCCTGAAGAGCGAGCTGGCGGGCCGGATGCTCCCCGGCGATCCGGACAAGGCGGCTCAGCAGGTCGCGGACATCGAACAGGTCAGCCGCCAGGCCCTCGTGGACGTACGCGCGGCGGTCACCGGTTACCGGCGGCCCCGGCTGGCCGGCGAACTCGCGGGCGCGCAGGTCGCGTTGACCGCCGCGGGTGTCACCGCCGACCTTCCGGCCGAACCGGACCTGGGTGGCGTCCCCGAGGAGAGCGAGTCCGCGCTGGCCTGGGCGCTGCGCGAGGCGGTCACCAATGTCGTTCGGCACAGCGGGGCCCAGCGCTGCGCGGTGGAGGTCGTGCGGCGTCAGACGCTGGACGGTCCGGTGCTCGAACTGTCCGTGGAGGACGACGGCTCGGGCGGCTCGGGGGGCACCCATGGCAACGGTCTGACCGGGCTGACCGAACGCCTGGAGCAGGCGGGCGGATCGCTGGAAGCGGGGAGGGCGCGGCGCGGCTTCCGGCTGGTCGCGCGTGTACCGACGGAGGCCGCTCTTGCCGTGGGCGGCCACCCCGTAGGATCCGGGGAATGAGCCGCACGATCAAGGTCCTGCTCGCCGAGGACCAGTCGATGGTCCGCGAGGCGCTGGCCGCGCTGCTGGGCCTCGAACCGGACATCGAGGTGGTCGCCCAGGTGGCGCGCGGCGACGAAGTGCTGGCCGCGGCCCGTGCCCTGGACGTCGATGTCGCGCTCCTCGACATCGAGATGCCCGGCCGGACGGGCATCGAGGCGGCGGCCGAACTCCACAAGGAGCTTCCGCGCCTCAAGCTGGTCATCCTCACGACCTTCGGCCGTCCCGGCTATCTGCGCAGCGCGATGGAGGCCGGCGCCGACGCCTTCCTCGTCAAGGACGCCCCGGCCGCCCAACTCGCCGAAGCCGTACGCAAGGTACTGGCCGGCGAGCGGGTCATCGACCCCACCCTGGCGGCCGCCGCCCTCGCCGGGGGTGCCAACCCCCTGACCGATCGCGAACGCGAGGTCCTGCGCGCGGCGGCCGACGGCTCCACCAACGCGGAGCTCGCCACGATCCTGCACCTGTCCCAGGGCACCGTGCGCAACTACCTCTCCACAGCCATCCAGAAGCTGGCAGTCCGCAACCGCGCGGAAGCGGTCCGCACGGCGAGGGAGAAAGGCTGGCTGTAGGGCAGCGGCCAAGCGTCGTTGCGCTCCCGCCCCGCCCCGCCCCGCCTTGCCTGTCCCGTACCCGGGGGCTGCCGCTCCTTTCAGGGGTGCGGGGAACTGCGCGACAAGCCCCCCCGTACCCGCAAGGCTGGTACGGGACGGGCAGGGGCCGGAGGGGGGCGAAAAAATCCGTTCCCCGGCTTCAGTTGAGCATCGCCCGTGCGGCATGGGCCTGTTGGCGCACACGGGCCGCGGCCGGCTCGTCGACGGCGGCCACCACATCGGCGTACGCGTCGAGTTCGGTGGCACCCCCGAGAAAGTCACCGCGCTGGACGAGGAGTTGGGCTCGCTCGTAGCGCAGCCGCGCCGGATGCGAAGGCAGCAGCAGGGACAGCTCCACGGCCCACAGGGACACGTCGGAGCGCTCCGGCCGGGCGGCGGCCCAGGCCCGGATGTTGTTCAGGATGCGCAGCACCACGTCGAGCGGGTCGGCGGGGGAGAGCATCGACGGGTCGAGCGGGGCACCGGTCGCCCCCGCGACGAGCAGCTCCGCATCGGATCCGGTGAGGACGCGCCCCCCGTCGAAGGGATCGGCGAGCACCTGCTGCTCGGTCGGCCCGAAGCCGACCACGAAGTGCCCGGGCAGCGCGACGCCGTACACCGGCGCACCGGCCCGCCGTGCGACCTCCATCCACACCACGGAGAGCAGGATCGGCAGCCCGCGCCGTCGGCGCAGCACCTCGTGCAGCAGCGAGGACTCCAGCCGCTGGTAGTCGGCCGGCGCCCCCCGGAACCCGCAGCGCCCGCCGAGCAGCTCACCCAGCGCGGCCGCCCAGGATCGCGGCCCGCCCGGGCGGAACGGCAGCTGCCCCGCCAGCCGGTCCAGTTCGATCTGAGCCGCGTCCATCCCGGCCTCGTCCAGCGTCCCGTCCGCCGCGGCCCCCACCAGCAGGCACAACAGCGCCAGATCGGGCCGCTCGGCCCGCGCCTCATCGGCGAACCGCCGCCGCACCTCGGCGGCCCGCTCCGGCTCCGGTGGCTGAGGGGAACGCATAACTGGCTCGTGCCCCTTTACACCGATCGATACGAGTCGCCGACACCGAAACCGCCGCTCGCGCCGTTTCGGTGGCCGCTCGACCCGTCTCGGTGATCGTTCGGACCGCTCCGGTCACCGGTCGGCTCGTCGGTCCGGCCCGCGGCGCTGTCGGGCCGGCCCACGGCGCTGTCGGCGTGCGGGCCGACGCCCCGCGCGCCCGGCCGCTCGGCAGCGCCCTCCCCGGCGTCGGCGCCCGGCGTCCACCGGTAGTGGTGGTACGCGTGATGCGGCCCGAAGCCCATCTCCGCGTACATCGCCCGCGCCCCCGCATTGTCGTCCTCCACCTGGAGCCAGGCCGCCGAGGCGCCCTCGTCCAGGGCCCGCCGGGCCAGCGCGGCCATGACAGCGGTGGCGAGTCCCCGGCGACGGTGGGCGGGATCGACCTCGACCGCCGCGAAACCGGCCCAGCGGCCGTCGACCACGCAGCGTCCGATCGCGGCCGGAGCCTCCCCCTCGGCACCGGGCACCGTCGCGAACCACACCGAAGGTCCACTGCCCAGCACCTTCAGGGCCACCTCGCTCAGCCCCTTCCGCTGATACCGGCCCAGCCACGCTTCGTCCGCCTCGCGGGAGAGCACGACCTCGGGCGCCTCCCGGTCCCCGATCGGCGCAAGCGAGCCGATCCACAGCTCGGCCGTCACCTCACGCGTCCAGCCGCGCGCCTCCAGCTCCGCGCACAGCAGCTCCTGCGCGCCCTCGGCCCCGGTCGCGGTCTGGATGTACGCGGGCAGGTCACGGGCGGCGTACCAGTCCCGTACGTACGTCAGTGCCTCGTCCAGCGGCACGCCGGGGTCGCCGAGCGGCAGGACGGAGTTGGCCCGCCGGGTGAAACCGGAGGCCGCCCGCAGTTCCCACTCGCCGAGCCGCGCGCTCTCCACCGGTCGCCACGCGCGCGCGGCTACCCGCGCCAGCTCCTCGTACGAGGCAGCCGGGCCCCGCCGACGCGCCGGAGCGGACGGCACGACCTTGCCCGCGACCAGCGCGGATTCCGCAATTTGGACACGCTCGCCGGTCCGGCGTGTGATCAGCAGCACACCTTCGTTCCATGATGTGAGAACACCAACCGTGTCGGTGAACTTCTCACCCTCGGCGGCATCTTTGATCATCCGCCGAACAGAGACACGTTTGCCCACGTCAGCAGGGGTGATGCGGACCTCAAGGCGGCCGGACGCAGAGATTTCCACAGGTCAGTTCACCCCTCCTGTTCGGATCATGCCCAAGAACGGAGATACTAGGGGCGGGCATCGACGACGCCGCGCTCCCGCGCGCCAGGCGGCGGAGCCTACGGAGGCCCGCCAGCGCCCTATCGAGGAGGAACGACAGCGTGACCTACGTCATCGCGCAGCCTTGTGTCGACGTCAAGGACAAGGCGTGCATCGAGGAGTGCCCGGTCGACTGCATCTACGAGGGCTCCCGGTCCTTGTACATCCACCCGGACGAATGCGTCGACTGTGGAGCCTGTGAGCCGGTGTGCCCGGTCGAGGCGATCTTCTACGAAGACGACACTCCGGAAGAGTGGAAGGACTACTACAAGGCGAACGTCGAGTTCTTCGACGAGCTCGGCTCGCCCGGCGGCGCCAGCAAGCTCGGCCTGATCGAGCGCGACCACCCCTTCATCGCAGCGCTGCCGCCGCAGAACCAGTAAGCGGCCCGCACACGCGCCGCCTCGGTCCCGTACGGCACGATCGCCGTACGGGACCGAGGCGTTTGCCGTACGACGGCTCGTACGTACGAGAAAGTGAGCCAGAACCGTGTCCGCAGTCTCCGACCGCCTGCCCACCTTCCCCTGGGACAAGCTGGAGCCGTACAAGAAGACGGCCGCCGCCCACCCGGACGGCATCGTCGACCTGTCCGTCGGTACCCCGGTCGACCCGGTGCCCGAGCTGATCCAGAAAGCGCTGATCGCGGCGGCCGACTCTCCCGGCTACCCGACCGTGTGGGGCACACCCGAGCTGCGCGACGCGATCACCGGCTGGGTCGAGCGCCGCCTCGGCGCCCGCGACGTGACCCACCGCCACATCCTGCCGATCGTGGGCTCCAAGGAGCTCGTCGCCTGGCTCCCGACGCAGCTGGGCCTGGGCCCGGGCGACAAGGTGGCCTACCCGCGCCTGGCGTACCCGACGTACGAGGTGGGCGCGCGCCTGGCCCGCGCGGAGTACGAGGCCTACGACGACCCGACGCAGCTGGACCCGACGGACCTGAAGCTCCTCTGGCTCAACTCGCCCTCCAATCCCACGGGCAAGGTGCTGTCGAAGGACGAACTGACCCGGATCGTCGCTTGGGCCCGCGAGCACGACGTCCTGGTCTTCTCCGACGAGTGCTACATCGAGCTGGGCTGGGAGGCCGACCCGGTCTCGGTCCTGCACCCGGACGTGTGCGGCGGCTCGTACGAGGGGATCGTTTCGGTCCACTCCCTCTCGAAGCGCTCGAACCTGGCCGGCTACCGCGCCGCGTTCCTGGCGGGCGACCCCGCCGTCCTCGGCGACCTGCTCGAGATCCGCAAGCACGGCGGAATGATGACGTCCGCACCGACCCAGGCCGCGGTGGTCGCCGCACTGTCGGACGACACCCACGTCCGCGACCAGCGCGAGCGCTACGCCGCCCGCCGCACCGCCCTGCGCGACGCCCTCCTGAAGCACGGCTTCCGCATCGAACACAGCGAGGCCAGCCTCTACCTCTGGGCCACCCGCGACGAGTCCTGCTGGGACACGGTGGCGCACCTGGCACAGCGGGGCATCCTGGTGGCCCCTGGCGACTTCTACGGCCGGGCGGGCGACACGTTCGTACGCGTGGCCCTGACGGCAACGGACGAGCGCGTAGCGGCAGCGGTGGAGCGCCTGGCGCGGTAACCGCGCTCCGGCCGGGAACGGCAAGCGAAGCGGGGGCCCAGGGAACACCTTCCCCGGACCCCCGTAGCCGTACAGACCCGCGTCAGCCGAGCGGCAGAGTCTTCAGCGGCAGCTGGTCCGTCGGCAGGCCACCCTTGGTGACGGTGTCCGTCGGCAGCCCGCCCTTGGTGACGGTGCTCGTCGGCAGCCCACCTTTGGTGGCAGTCTTCGTGGCGTCACCGAGCAGACCACCGGCCTGACCCGCCGCCTCCCCGGCGACCTTCTGCGCGGCGGGCGTCGCCGTCTTGGCGATCTTCTGCGCGGCGGGCGTCGCCGTCTTGGCGATCTTCTGCGCGGCGGGCGTCGCCGTCTTGGCGATCTTGTCACTGGTCTTGCCCGCGGTCGGCACCGCCTTCTTGACCGTGTCGCCGCCGGCCGTGCCCGCGAGCCCGGTGGCGTTCTGGGCCGCTCCGTCAACGGTGTTGCCGACGCTCGCCCCGTCCAGGGCGGTCAGTCCGCCGAGGTTGGGGGTGGCCGGCAATTCGGCCGCCGCGCTGGCGGAGCCGGCCGCACCGACCCCGGCTGCCGCTCCCGCTGCGACGAGCAGCGCGGCACGGGCGATCCGGCGGGTCAGGGGGAGGGACATGATGCTCCTTAGACGGGAGAGAACGTTGAAGTGTCCGACCGTGTCCGGCAGTTGACCGACTGGCTGTCGACCGACCGAAGGTGATCGTTCCGGGCTCGGACGCAGTGACTACCGCTCGAGGCCCACGAAGGTTGCGGTGGCCCGACGTAAAGAGTTGGCAATGCGTCGCATTATCATCTGCGGATAAAAACGGGCAAAGGGCACCCGGTCGGAAAGTCTGCCGAATCCTTACGGCTCTTTGTTTTCAAGGGATTCGACGGATGGAGGAGTGAGTACGCGAATACCTGCGCACATCGTCGACGCGCCGAGGGACGGGTCCCCCCAACGGGTGAGGACCCGTACTACTGCCCAGTGACGATTCGGACCTCTACTGCCCAGTCACGATTCGGACCTCGGCGGCGGACTCCCGCGCGGTCGAGCCCCCCTGCGCATCGGACGCGCGCCACTCGCTCTCGGTGCTCCCGGCGGTCCACTGCCGCCCCGCGTACGACACCCGCTCGATGTGCAGTGCCGAGGAGTTGGCCACGGCCCAGTGCGCCAGCTCCCAGCCGCGCTGCCGGACACCGGTCCCGGAGGTGGCCTCCTTGCGCACGGGGACGGTCACGGTCCGGCCCCCGCCGCCGGTCGGAGAGGGCGAGGCGGCCGCCGACGGCGACGTGGAGGCGCCCTCGGCACCCACGTCGGCCCCCGCCTCCTGCAGCACCTCGCGCCCGAAGTCCCGTACGAGCGCGGCCCGCACCGAGTCCGCGCCGCCGGCCGGGGTGGCGTCGGGGCGCCCCTCACAGGTCAGCGTGGCCGCCGCGCGCCCGGTCAGAGCCGCGGCGAGCAGCGTGGCGTCCGGTTCGTGCTTCGCGTACGCCTGCGGATAGCCGCTGCGCTGCACACGCTGCGCGGCGACGGTGAGGGGAAGGCGCGAATAGCCGGGCACCTTGGCCAGGTGTTCGTAGAACACCCCCGCCGCGTACGTCGGGTCCATGATCTGCTTCGTCGTCCCCCAGCCCTGCGAGGGCCGCTGCTGGAACAGGCCCAGCGAGTCTCGGTCGCCGTGCTGGATGTTGCGCAGCCCCGACTCCTGGAGTGCGGTCGCGAGGGCGATGGTCACGGCGCGCTCGGGCATGCCGCGGGAGGTGCCGACTGCCGAGATCGTCGCCGCGTTGACCGCCTGCTCCGGTGTGAACTCGTACGACGCCCCGTCGCCCTTGCCCGAGACGACCTTGCATCTCGGTGCCCCGGTGGCTCCCGTGAGGTACTGCACGGCGAGATAGCCCGCGAGCGCGAGCAGGACCACGACGGCGCCTCCGAAACGGAGGAGGCGGCCGCGCCGGACAGGAGTGGGGGACGGCTCTGGCACGTCGTACAAGGTACTGGAGGCCACTGTCGGCGGTGCCTGGGGCTGTGGACAAGACGAGGGCCGGCCGGGACTTCGGGACAGCGCCCCTTCCATCCGTCCCTCTCCGCGCGCATCCGGCCGCCGGCGGGACCGGCCGTCAGCGGGTTCGGGCGTCAGCCCATCCGGCCGTCAGCGGGTTCGGGTACCCAGGGGCGCTAGGGTCGAGGGCATGGCCGACACCTCCCTTGACCTCACGCTGGACGCTGCCGAGCTCACCGCGCAGCTCGTCGACTTCCCCTCGGAGAGCGGTAACGAGAAGCCGCTCGCGGACGCCGTCGAAGCCGCCCTGCGCGCCCTGCCGCACCTGACGGTCGACCGGTACGGCAACAACGTGGTGGCCCGGACGCACCTGGGTCGCGCCGAGCGCGTCATCCTCGCCGGCCACATCGACACCGTCCCCATCGCCGACAACGTCCCCTCCCGCCTCGACGAGGACGGTGTGCTGTGGGGCTGCGGCACCTGCGACATGAAGGCGGGCGTCGCGGTCCAGCTCCGCATCGCGGCCACGGTCCCCGCCCCCAACCGCGACCTCACCTTCGTCTTCTACGACAACGAAGAGGTCGCGGCACACCTCAACGGTCTGAAGCATGTGGCCGACGCCCACCCCGAGTGGCTGGAGGGTGACTTCGCGGTCCTCCTGGAGCCCTCCGACGGCCAGGTCGAGGGCGGCTGCCAGGGCACGCTGCGGGTGTTACTGAAGACGAAGGGCGAGCGTGCCCACTCCGCGCGCAGCTGGATGGGCTCGAACGCGATCCACGCGGCGGCCCCGATCCTGGCCAGGCTGGCCGAGTACAAGCCGCGCTACCCCGTCATCGACGGCCTCGAATACCGCGAGGGCCTGAACGCGGTGGGCATCTCGGGCGGAGTCGCCGGCAACGTCATTCCCGACGAGTGCGTCGTGTCCGTCAACTTCCGTTACGCGCCCGACCGCAGCGAGGAGGAGGCCATCGCCCATGTCCGCGAGGTCTTCGCGGACTGCGGCGTGGAGGAGTTCGTCGTCGACGACCACAGCGGCGGCGCCCTCCCCGGCCTCTCCCACCCGGCGGCCGCCGCCTTCATCGAGGCGGTCGGGGGGACCCCGCAGCCCAAGTACGGCTGGACGGACGTCTCCCGCTTCAGCCGGCTTGGCATCCCGGCGGTCAACTACGGCCCCGGCAACCCGCACTTGGCGCACAAGCGCGACGAGCGTGTGGAGACGGCGAAGGTCCTTGCGGGCGAGGAGCGGCTGCGCGCCTGGCTGACCGCCTGAGCCGTATCTCGGGGCGGTTCATGGCGGACATACTCACGTCCCCCCTCCGTAACCCGCGTAGATCTACGCTGGGGTGGAACGACGCGAGCGGTGGGAAGGGAGCGGACATGGCTACCGGCAACCCCGAGGGCAAGAAGGTGCCACCCGACGAGCAGCGGCTCGGACCGGTGCTGCGCAGGCGGAGTCAGGTGCAGGCGAGCACCACGGATCAGCGACTTCTGGACGCGGGCGGTCCTTCCGACTGGGTGCACACCGATCCGTGGCGGGTGCTGCGCATCCAGTCGGAGTTCATCGAAGGCTTCGGTACCCTCGCCGAACTCCCGCCCGCGATCAGTGTCTTCGGATCCGCGCGCACGCCGGTGGATTCGCCCGAGTACGAGGCGGGGGTCGCCCTCGGCCGTGGTCTCGTCGAAGCCGGTTTCGCCGTGATCACCGGGGGTGGTCCCGGCGCCATGGAGGCCGCCAACAAGGGTGCCTGCGAGGCGAAGGGCATCTCCGTAGGCCTCGGCATCGAGCTGCCCTTCGAACAAGGCCTGAACCCCTACGTCGACATCGGCCTCAACTTCCGCTACTTCTTCGTCCGGAAGATGATGTTCGTCAAGTACGCGCAGGGCTTCGTGGTCCTGCCCGGCGGTCTCGGCACCCTCGACGAGTTCTTCGAGGCGCTGACCCTCGTCCAGACCCAGAAGGTCACCCGCTTCCCCATCGTCCTCTTCGGCACCGCGTACTGGGGCGGCCTCGTCGACTGGCTCAAGAACACCCTGATCGCCCAGGGCAAGGCCTCCGAGAAGGACCTGCTCCTGTTCCACCTGACCGACGACGTGGAGGAGGCAGTGGCATTGGTGTCGAAGGAGGCGGGCCGCTAGGCCCTGCGTCGGCTTCTTCGCCCCGCCGCCCCTACCGTCCCGTCCCTGCGAGCTGCGCTCCTGACGGGGCGCGGGGAACTGCGCGACAAGCCCCCACCCGCCCGGAGCGGAATGAGCACCCGGGGTTCGGGGCGGAGCCCCGGTAACGGGACGGGCAGGGGCGGAGGAGGCGAGGAACCCGCTACGCCAGCCCCCGCCGGGCCACGGCCGGTGGGCGGTGGCCCGCGATGGACGCCACCATGTCCAGGACCTGCCGGGTCTCCGCGACCTCGTGGACGCGGTAGACCTGGGCGCCCAGCCAGGCGGAGACGGCCGTCGTCGCCAGCGTGCCGACCACCCGCTCCTTCACCGGCTTGTCGAGCGTCTCCCCGACGAAGTCCTTGTTGGAGAGGGAGACCAGCACCGGCCAGCCCGTGGCCACCATCTCGCCCAGCCGCCGCGTCGCCTCCAGGCTGTGCCGGGTGTTCTTCCCGAAGTCGTGCCCGGGGTCGATCAACACGGACTCACGAGGCACACCCAGCGACACCGCGCGCTCGGCCAGCCCCACGGTCACCCGCAGGATGTCGGCCATGACATCGTCGTATGCGATGCGATGCGGACGGGTACGGGGCTCGGACTCGCCGGCGTGGGTGCACACCAGCCCCACCCCGTAGCGCGCGGCCACCTCCGCCAGCCGCGGGTCGACCCCGCCCCACGCGTCGTTGAGCAGATCCGCTCCCGCCTCGCAGACCGCCTCCCCGACCTCGTGCCGCCAGGTGTCGACGCTGATGATCACGTCGGGGAAGCGCCGGCGCACCTCGGCGACGAAACCGACCGTACGCCGCGCCTCCTCCTCGGCGGTCACCTCTTCCCCCGGCCCCGCCTTGACCCCGCCGATGTCGATGATGGCGGCGCCCTCCGACACCGCCTGCTGGACGCGGGCGAGCGCCGGCTCGTCGTGGAAGGTGGCCCCCTGGTCGTAGAAGGAGTCCGGGGTCCGGTTCACGATCGCCATGATCACCGGCTCGTGCGGGTCGAATTCACGCTTGCCCAGCCTGAGCATCCCCTGTGACCTCTCCTAGTAAGTCCCGCCGATAAGCCGCCTGCGACCTTAACTGTCAGATTCGCATGGCACGATCGGACCCTGACAGTTTCAGCTTCAGTACTTCAGCGCCGACGCGCACGCGTCGGCACCAGAGCGTGGGGACCTCAGCGATGTTCATGTTCTTGTTCCTGGTCGTCGCGCTCGCCGTCGTGGTCGCCGCGGTGACACTGTCCGTGGTGGGCGGCGGCGAGAGCGCCCCCCTTCCCGAGGCCGGCCCGGAGCGGCTGCAGGACCCGCTGCCGTACGACCGGCCGGTGAACCGCGGTGACGTGGAGGCGCTGCGCTTCCCCGTCGCCGTACGGGGCTACCGCATGGCGGACGTCGACGACGCCCTGGGCCGACTCGGCGCCGAGATCGCCGAGCGGGACGCCCGGATCGCCGACCTGGAGGACGCGCTGGCCGGCGCCCGCGCGAGCGCCGCCAACTCGTTGCGCAAGCGGACCGAGGAGGACTCCCAGTGAGCGACACCGTCGCCGGCCCGGACGGCGCGCTGCGCTGCCCCTGGGCGCTGTCGACCGAGGACTACGTGGCGTACCACGACGAGGAGTGGGGCCGCCCGGTCCACGGCGACGACGAGCTGTACGAGCGGCTGTGCCTGGAGGCCTTCCAGTCGGGCCTGTCCTGGATCACCATCCTGCGCCGCCGCCCCGGCTTCCGCGCCGCCTTCGCCGGCTTCGAGATCGCCAAGGTCGCGACCTTCACGGACGCGGACAAGGAGCGCCTGCTCGCCGACCCGGGCATCATCCGAAACCGCGCCAAGATCGAGGCGACGGTCGCCAACGCGCGCGTGCTGGCCGACTGGGCTCCCGGTGAGCTGGACGAGCTGATCTGGTCCTTCGCCCCCGACCCTGCCACTCGCCCGGTCCCGAAGAGGCTGGCCGACGTCCCGGCGGTCACCGACGAGTCGACGGCTCTGTCCAAGACACTGAAGAAGCGCGGCATCCGCTTCGTCGGTCCGACGACGGCCTACGCGCTGATGCAGGCGTGCGGCCTGGTGAACGATCACTTGGAGGACTGCGCGGCCCGGAGCGCCCCTTAAGAGGCGCGGGGAACTGCGCGCGACCAGGCACAGACCGCGCGCAGTTCCCGTACCGACCTACGACCGCCGAATCCGGCGAAGCGTCACCGCCCCAGGTACTTCGGCTTCTCCTTGTTCACGAACGCCTGCACCGCGATGGTGTGGTCCTCGGAGGCACCCGCCCGCGCCTGGAGTTCATCCTCCTTCTCCAGGGTCTCCTCAAGAGAGTGGGAGAGCCCGAACGCGAGGGACTCCTTCAGCGCGGCATACGCGAGCGTCGGCCCCGAAGCCAGCGCCCGGGCCACCTTCTCCGCCTCGGCGCGCAACTCCGCCGAAGGCACGAGACGGTTCGCGATCCCCAGCTCGTATGCCTCCTGCGCGGTGATGCTGCGCGGGAAGAGCAGCAGGTCGGCGGCCCGGCTGGGCCCGATGACCCGGGGCAGCGTCCAGGAGATCCCCGAGTCGGCGGTCAGCGCCACCCCGGCGAACGACGTGTTGAAGCCGGCGGTGTCGGCGACGATGCGATAGTCCGCGGCGAGCGCGAAGCCGAATCCCGCCCCGGCCGCGACGCCGTTCACGGCGGCGATCACGGGCTTCGCGGCGCCGGTCAGGGCCCGCACGATCGGGTTGTAGTGCTCGCGCACGGTGCTCATCGTCTGGCCGGACCCCGACTGCTTGTCGGCGGCCAGCAGCCCGATGTGCTCCTTGAGGTCCTGGCCGACGCAGAACGCCCGGTCACCGGCGGCGGTCAGCAGGATCGCCCGTACCTCCCCGTCCGCCGCGGCCGCCTGAGCCGCGTCCCGGAAGGCGACCTTGGTCTCGACGTTCATCGCGTTCATCGCCTCGGGGCGGTTCAGCGTGATCGTCGCGAGTCCGTCGCTCACCTCGTAGAGCACGGTGTCGGCCATGGTGGGTCCCCTCCGGGGTCGCGGCTCCGTCGTACCGGTCGGTACGTCCTGTGTCCGATGACAGCATGGCGGAGATCACCGGTGGTGGCGCGGCCCGCACATGTGACCTGCGTCAAAGAATTCCGCGCTCCGGAAGACGATGCGGCGGCGCAGTATCGCAGTCACATCGCCGAATTGAGTGGTTTTGCTCAAGCGCGTTGCGCAAGCGATGCCGACTGATGTTGGTCATCGGGTCCTGAGATGCGGGATAATGGCCTGGAAGCAATGTGTTCGATGCCGGTGACGTGTGTCCTATGAGGGGACGTGCGTGCCCTTCAAGGGGCCGTCGGCGACGATGAGCTGGTTTCAGGAAGGGGAACGAGCATGGCGGCCATGAAGCCGCGGACGGGCGATGGCCCGCTCGAGGTGACCAAGGAGGGGCGGGGCATCGTCATGCGCGTTCCGCTCGAAGGCGGCGGTCGGCTCGTCGTCGAGCTGACCCCTGATGAGGCCGACGCGCTCGGCGACGCCCTCAAGAAGGTCGTCGGCTGACGCGGAAGCGACCATACCTTTTCAGCTGCCCCGGCATCGTGATCGGTGCCGGGGCAGTGGTCTTCCAGCGGGCAAAGGGGTACGTCAGCGACGTACCCCTTTGGTATTCGTACAGGTCAGACGGGTGCGAACCGGGGCGCAGTCAGCGCTTGACCGCGCACAGCAGACCATCGCCCACCGGCAGGAGCGAGGGCACCAGATCCTGGCTCTCGCGGACCGCGCGCAGCAGTTCGCGCAGCCGGCCGACCTCCGCAGGCTGCGGTCCCGAGTCCACCGTGCGGCCGTCCGCGAAGACGCCCTCGAAGACGACGAGCCCGCCCGGTCGCAGCAGGCGCAACGATTCAGCGAGATAGTCCAGGCACTCGAGACGGTCGCCGTCGCAGAAGACGAGGTCGTAGCCGGCGTCCGCGAGCCGGGGCAGGACCTCCAGCGCGCGGCCCGGGATGAAGCGGGCGCGATTGCTGGCGAAACCGGCCGCGCGGAAGGCCTGGCGGGCGAACTGCTGCCGCTCCGGCTCAGGATCGACGGTGGTCAGTACCCCGTCCGGCCGCATGCCGTGCAGCAGATGAATGCCGGAGACGCCGGTCCCGGTCCCGATCTCCGCCACCGCTTTCGCGTCCACGGTGGCGGCGAGCAACCGCAGCGCGGCGCCCGTGCCGGGCGACACCGAGCGCAGGCCTGCCTCGCGAGCCCGGTCGCGGGCCCAGCGCAGCGCCTCGTCCTCGGCGACAAAGGCGTCGGCGAACGCCCAGCTCGTCTGCCGGTTGCCGGTAATGACCCTCTCCTGTCCCCGTGGTTGCCTGGGCGTGACTGTATCCGTTGGTGCCGGGAACCCGCAGATGGGACCAGGCGTTTAGAGGGGTGGGGAAACAGAGCGGGGGGAAGCCGATGAACCAGGAAGCGGAGCGGGGCGGCGAGCAAGTACTGACGCAGCCATATGAGCACGTATCAAATTCTCGTAAAACCGCTTATCCGGAGCTAACGGGCGAGGTGGCTATGGTAGGGGCTCCACTGGACACCACCAGAGCCGACAGGGGAGGTGCGGCTGCGCCTGTGGATCGGGGACGGGTGCTGCGGCGCCTACTCAGATCGGCGGGTGAGCCGAAATCCGTGACCGACATCGCTGACCAGTTCCACGCTGCTGCCCCCGCGCAGACCGCGACGTTCACCACCGACGCGGAGTCGCAGGCGTGGACTCCGCCCACCTGGGAGGAGATCGTCAGCACGCACAGCGGACGGGTCTACCGCCTCGCCTACCGCCTGACGGGCAACCAGCACGACGCCGAGGACCTCACCCAGGAAGTCTTCGTCCGCGTCTTCCGCTCGCTGTCGACCTACACGCCCGGCACCTTCGAGGGCTGGCTGCACCGCATCACCACGAACCTCTTCCTGGACATGGTGCGCCGCAAGCAGCGCATCCGCTTCGACGCTCTCGGCGACGACGCGGCCGAGCGCCTGCCCAGCCGTGAGCCGTCCCCGCAGCAGGTCTTCAACGACGCGCATTTCGACGCGGACGTCCAGCAGGCGCTGGACACCCTCGCGCCCGAGTTCCGCGCCGCCGTCGTCCTGTGCGACATCGAGGGGCTCTCGTACGAGGAGATCGCCGCGACTTTGGGCGTGAAGCTCGGCACGGTCCGCTCCCGGATCCACCGTGGCCGCTCCCAGCTGCGCAAGGCCCTTGCCCACCGGTCTCCCGAGGCCCGCGCCGAGCGCCGCTCGTTCGTGGCCCGTGTGCCCGTGCTGGGGGGAGGGGGCGCGACCGCGTGAGTGGATCCCGTCCTACGCCCGCTGAGCAGCACCTCGGCGACCGACTCTCCGCCCTGGTGGACGGAGAGCTCGGTCATGAGTCGCGCGACCGCGTCCTGGCACACCTCGCCACCTGCGCGAAGTGCAAGGCCGAGGCGGACGCCCAGCGCCGACTGAAGAACGTATTCGCGGAAGTGGCCCCTCCGCCTCCCTCCGAGAGCTTCCTGGCCCGTCTCCAGGGGCTTCCCGGGGGAGGGGACTCCGACGGCCCCGGCTCGCCGCTGGGCGGGGGAGCATTCGGCGGCACACTGCCCGGAGCCGACCGGACCTCCGGCCTCACCGGAATCTTCGGAGTGAGGGGCGAGCCTTTCGGTTACGTCCCCGCCGGACCGCACGCCGATGTGCTGCCCCCCTCGTCGGGCCGCGGCTTCCGCATCCATGACGTCAGCCGTCACGATGCCGAGCGATCGGCCTCGCGCGGGCTGCGGTTCGCGTTCGCCGCCGCCGGTGCGGTGTCGCTGGCCGCGGTCGCGCTCGGCGGGGTGTCGACCGGGGTGCCGGGTGACACCGCGGACGCACGCGGCGGTTCCGGGGCCGGAAGCAATGTGACGCCGATGCGTTCGCCCGGCACGGGGTCCTCGACAGCTCCCGAGTCGCAGCGTCGCCGGTCCGACGCACCGCTGCTCGCGCAGGGCCGCCGGGCGCTGGGCGACGGTCCCGTGGCGCCGACCGAGGTGTCCGCGCCGCTGCTGCCCGGAGTCCCCGCTCCGGCGGACCGCGGCCCGGACGCCATGCACACGCTGACGACACCGGTGGTCGCCGGAGCCGCCGCGATGTCCCCGCTGATACGTCCGCTCACCGATGCCCAGCCGCTCACGCTGACCTCGTGGTCCGCGGCCCCGGACGTCACGACTCCGGGCCTGCTCGCCGCCCCCGTGGTCACCCCGTCCCCCGCTTCCTCCCCGTCCCCCCACCTCCCCCTCCTCCCGTAGGGTCCGCTGACCCCGTCCTCTGCGCGGCGGCCCGTGAACCTGGTTGAATCCAGGGTGGGCCGCGTCCGCGGGAGGGATCCCGGACGCGGAGTCGACAATCTGCGGTGACCGTCGGCGAGTTGTGCCGCGGGCCAGGTGTGGGGAGAACATGAACGAGGGGAAGCCCACGAAGGCGAAGTGGTGGAGCCGGCCCAGGCCGCCGGTCTCTCCGGGGGATGCCGGGGTGGGCTCGTCCGAGATCGCCGACGGGCCCGGGGGCGTCGCCCACGTCCGTACGCCTGGCGGTGCCGTTGGCACCGGGGGTGACGTCGAGACGCCTGGCAGTGCGACAAGCGACACCGGGGGCGACTTCGAACTGGACCGCCCCGCGCCGGCTCCGACCACCGGCGGGTCCGGAGCGGGCACCGACGGCGACTTCGAGCTGGAGCGGCCCGCGCCGGTTCGGCGCGCGAGTGCGCAGGGCGGCGACACCGCTCAGGCGGACCGTGTCCCGGCCCCGGGCGACGGCGGAGAGACGCCCGTGCGGTCGATCCCCACACAGGTCACGGAAAGCCTCGCGCAGGTCACGCAGAGCGAGGCGAGCACGCACCCCGGTGCCGCCTCGGAGCGTGACCTTGCGCAGGTCACGCAGGACGAGGTGAGCTCGCGTCCCGGTGCCGCCTCGGAGCGCGCCAAGCCCCTGCACGATCCCGACCCCTACGGCACCCCGCCCTACGGTCAGCCCGGCCCCTGGGCGCCCGCCCCGCCGGTCCAGCACCCCGCGGCCACCCCCGCACACGGGACGCACCTGTCGGCGCCCACGCCGGCCCAGGGCACGCACGTTCCGGCGGGCACACCGGCCCAGGGCACACACG
The DNA here is from genome assembly GCF_044457265.1 of Streptomyces sp. NPDC050564. Taxonomy (NCBI): domain Bacteria; kingdom Bacillati; phylum Actinomycetota; class Actinomycetes; order Kitasatosporales; family Streptomycetaceae; genus Streptomyces; species Streptomyces sp. NPDC050564. Next base: position 97,128 of record NZ_JBITGS010000022.1, read on the forward strand.
TTCCGGCGGGCACACCGGCCCAAGGCCCGCACGTCCCGGCGGGCACACCGGCCCAAGGCACACACGTCTCGGCGGGCACACCGGCCCAGGGCACACACGTCCCGGGGAGCGCACCGGCCCTCGGCACACCCTTCGATGCCTCGCCGAACGGCACCACGCCCGTGGCCCACGCCCCGGCGGGCGGACCCCCGGCCGCGTACGCGGGAACGGCCCACGAAGCGCCTGTGCAAAGCCCCCGGCCCCCCGCGCCCTGGCAGAACTACGACCCCTGGGCCGCCCCGGGCCCCCTCCAGCAGAACGGCGCGGCCGTGGCGACCGTGACGCAGCGGCGCAAGCGGGCGAAGAAGGTACTGGTGCTCGGGGCAGTGGTGCTCGCGCTGGTCTCCGGGGGCGTCGGCGGTGCCGTAGGGGCGTACCTGGAACGGAACGGGGGGATGGGGGACGTCGAGCTGCCGCAGGCGGGCAAGGAGGCGCCGGGGCGCGCCCCGGACAGCGTCGCCGGGATCGCCGCCCACGCGCTGCCCAGCGTCGTCACCCTGCATGTGCGCGGCTCCCAGGAGGAAGGCACCGGCACCGGGTTCGTGCTCGACGGCCAAGGGCACATCCTCACCAACAATCACGTGATCGAACCGGCCGGCAGCGGCGGCGAGATATCCGTCACGTTCAGCGGCGGAGAGACCGCCAAGGCCAAGGTCGTCGGACACGACAGCGGGTACGACCTCGCCGTCGTCAAGGTCTCCGGCGTCAGCGGCCTCGACCCCATGCCGCTGGGCAACTCCGACAACGTCCAGGTGGGCGACCCGGTCGTTGCCATCGGCGCGCCCTTCGACCTCGCCAACACCGTCACCTCCGGCATCATCAGCGCCAAGGAACGCCCCATCACAGCGGGCGGGGAGAAGGGCGACGGGAGCGACGTCTCGTACGTCGACGCGTTGCAGACCGACGCGCCCATCAACCCCGGCAACTCCGGTGGCCCGCTGCTCGACTCCAAGGCCCGCGTCATCGGCATCAACAGCGCCATCCGTTCCGCCGACAGCGGTTCCGACCTGGAGAGCGGTCAGGCGGGTTCCATCGGGCTCGGCTTCGCCATCCCGATCAACCAGGGCAAGCGCGTGGCCGAGGAGCTCATCAACACGGGCAAGGCCACCCACCCTGTGATCGGTGTCACGCTCGACATGAACTACACGGGCGACGGCGCCCGCGTCGGAACGAAGGGCAACGGCGGCGGCCCGCCCGTCACCGCGGGCGGCCCCGGCGCCGAGGCGGGCATCGAGGCGGGCGACGTCATCACCGAGGTCGATGGCCAGCGCGTCCACTCCGGTGAGGAACTCATCGTGAAGACCCGCGCGCACCGCCCGGGCGACCGGCTCCAGCTGACCCTCCGGCGGGGCGACACGCAGAAGAAGGTCACCCTGGTCCTCGGTTCCGCCGACGGCGACTGACATGAAGTTCACAGGTGGGCGCATCGCCGCAGCTCCGAACGGCAAACAACGCGGAAAACCCGTCGTGTACATGAACCCGGAAGCCCCGGGACAGTTCCGGACGGACGGGATCGCCGGGTACCGTGGACACGGCCCGGACCACGGAAGACCCGCCGAGGGCCGAGGACCGAGGACATCGCAAGGAGCTTCAGGTGTTCAATGACATAGGACCGCTCGAGCTGGTGACGCTCGTCGTCCTCGCCGTGCTCGTCTTCGGCCCGGAGAAGCTCCCGAAGATGATCCAGGACGTCACGCGCACCATTCGCAAGATCCGCGAGTTCTCGGAGAGCGCCAAGGCGGACATCCGTGAGGAACTCGGCCCGGAGTTCAAGGACTTCGAGTTCGAGGACCTCAACCCCAAGACGTTCATCCGCAAGCAGCTGGACAACGACGAGCTGGGGCTCAAGGAGATCCGCAACGGCTTCGACCTGAAGAAGGAGATGGCGGAGGTCACGGACGCGGTCCACAGCCGCGACGCCGATACCTCCTCGTCTGCGTCTTCGTCCGGTTCGACGGGCGGCTCCGTCGACATGACGAAGAAGCGCGAGAAGCTCGACCCGGACGAGCGCCCGCCGTACGACGCGGACGCCACCTGAGTCGTACGTCCCACTCGGCGGAGGCCGACCGGGGCGTACCCCGTTGGCCGTGGCGGACGTCACCGGATCCGCATGGCCGCCCGTGTACTCGCACATCAGAGCGACGCCTCGCGGCCTGAAACCGGCGCGTTCGCGACCCACGCGCCGGGCGGTTTCCCTGCCGCTCGGAGCGGTGTGGCTATGCTGCCCAGTTGTTGTGCGGACCGATAAGGACGCCCGAGGGGGGCGGGCCGCCCGGTCCGACGAGAGCGAGGAGGCGTCCGGGCAGATGGAGACGACAAGTCGGGTAGGCGCGCAGGCGCCGGCTGCGGAGGGCGGACAACAGGTCTCCTCCGCCCGGCGTACGGTCGACGGCTACCTGCTGGCGCCCTTCCCGTGGTACGGCCTCGACGAGGCCTTCACAGGGCCGCGCTGGCTGATGCAGGTGGGTACCTCGGCGGACGGCGCCGTCGAGCACGGTTCGATCGGGCACGGCGACGAGCCATCGGTGCGCCCCGAGTCGACCGAGGACAAGGAACGCTTCGCGGTGGTGGTCACCGTCGCGGCCAGCCCCGTACGCCGCAGCGCGGACGGTACGGGCCTGTTGGAGGCCACCTCGGTGTCCTCCGCGGCCTGGCTGGCAGGTGTGGGGCTGCTGTCCTTCACCTGGCCCGGTCAGATGGACCACACCCTGCGGGACGACTGGCTGGAACAGCAGACCGAGACCGCGTGGGTGCTCGCGGACGACCTCGACGGACCGGACTGGTCCTCGCTGTCGCTCCCCGTGGACGGGGTCCCGACGCCCTTCCACTACCGCGAGTCCGAGTTCGGGTGGATCCTTGCGGGGTCCACTCAGGAGGGCGTGCATGTGGGGGCGTACGGGCGGGGGATGAGTGCGTATGGGCTGGCGTTCGCCATGATCAAGGACATCGGCGCATACGCCTAGCCGGCGCGTCACGGAGAAGGGGGGCGCCGTCGGTGTGACGGCGCCCCCCTTCCTGTGCGAGACGGCTTGTTGCGGACCGTGCGCCACTGCGGGTACGTGGTGGCTGGTCGCGCGGCTGCCCGCGCCCTTGCGGGGCCCAGTTCCCCGCGCCCTTACGAGGCGCGGCTCCCCCGGCGTGAACGTCCTAGAACTTGTTCCTCGGCGTGATGCCCAGCGACATGCCCGACAGGCCGCGCTGGCGGCCGCCCAGCTTGCCCGCGATCGCGCGCAGCGCCGAGCCGGCCGGAGAGTCGGGGTCCGTGAGGACCACCGGCTTGCCCTCGTCGCCGCCCTCGCGGAGGCGGACGTCGATGGGGATGGAGCCGAGGACCGGGACGGTCGCGCCAGTGGTGCGGGTCAGGCCGTCGGCGACCGACTGGCCACCGCCCGTGCCGAAGACGTCGACCATCTCGCCGCAGTGCGGGCAGGGCAGGCCCGACATGTTCTCGACGACGCCGACGATCTTCTGGTGGGTCTGGACGGCGATGGAGCCGGCCCGCTCGGCGACCTCGGCGGCCGCCTGCTGCGGGGTGGTGACCACCAGGATCTCCGCGTTCGGGACCAGCTGGGCCACCGAGATCGCGATGTCGCCCGTGCCGGGCGGGAGGTCGAGGAGCAGGACGTCCAGGTCGCCCCAGAAGACGTCCGCCAGGAACTGCTGGAGGGCGCGGTGCAGCATCGGGCCGCGCCAGACGACCGGCGCGTTGCCCGGGGTGAACATGCCGATCGAGATGACCTTCACGCCGTTCGCCGACGGCGGCATGATCATGTTCTCGACCTGGGTCGGACGGCCGTCCGCGCCGAGCATCCGGGGCACCGAGTGGCCGTAGATGTCGGCGTCGACGACACCGACCTTGAGGCCGTCGGCCGCCATCGCCGCAGCCAGGTTCACCGTCACCGAGGACTTGCCGACGCCGCCCTTGCCGGAGGCGACCGCGTAGACACGGGTCAGCGAGCCGGGCTTGGCGAAGGGGACCTCGCGCTCGGCCTGCCCGCCGCGCAGCGCGGACGCCAGCTCGCGGCGCTGCTCGTCGCTCATCACGTCCAGGGTCACGTCGACGCGCGTGACGCCCTCGACCGCCGAGACCGCCTCCGTCACGTTCTTCGTGATGGTCTCGCGCATCGGGCAGCCGGAGACGGTCAGATAGACGGTGACCGCGACCGCACCATCCGCGCCGATCTCCACCGATTTGACCATCCCCAGCTCGGTGATGGGTCGCTGGATCTCGGGGTCGTTCACCGTCGCCAGTGCTTCGCGCACCGCGTCTTCCGTAGCCATAAGGACGATGGTACGGCGACGGGCCCAGGGCCCCGAAGCCCCGTCACCGGTCGTCTACGTCACGTCCGTGCGACCGTTCCGCCGGGAATACGACATGGCCGTCGCCCCGGTGCTCCTCCACGTCCTTGACCAGGTCCTGCAGTTCGGAGCGGATCCAGTCGCGGGTGGCGACCTCGCCGAGGCCCACGCGCAGTGCGGCGATCTCGCGGGTGAGGTATTCGGTGTCCGCGATGGACCGCTCGTTCTGCTTGCGGTCCTGTTCGAGGTTGACCCGGTCGCGGTCGTCCTGGCGGTTCTGCGCGAGCAGGATCAGGGGGGCGGCGTACGAGGCCTGCAGCGACAGCATCAGCGTCAGGAAGATGAACGGGTAGTTGTCGAAGCGCAGGTCGCGCGGTACGGAGACGTTCCACACCACCCACAGGATGATGACGACGGTCATCCAGACGATGAACCGCCCGGTGCCGAGGAAGCGGGCGATGCGCTCCGAGAGCCGTCCGAAGGCCTCCGGGTCCCACTCTGGCAGCAGTCTGCGCCGCGGCGGTTTCGGCTGGTCGAGCCGGGTGCGCGGCCGAGTGGTGGCGGTCGCCCCCGCGGGGGTGCGGTCGCGGGGCTCGCGCTCAGGTGGCATGGGGCTCCTCCTCCACGAGGTGGAACTCCGTCTCCCGCCAGTCCTCGGGCAGCATGTGGTCCAGTACGTCGTCCACGGTCACGGCGCCGAGCAGCGAGCCGCTCTCGTCGACGACGGGCGCCGCGACCATGTCGTACGTCGCGAAGAAGCCGGCGACGACGGGCAGCGCGGCGTCCGGCGCGAGCGGCTGCAGATCGTCGTCGAGGAGCGCGCCGACGAGCGTGAACGGCGGATCGCGCAGGAGCCGCTGGAAGTGGACCGTGCCGAGGTACTTTCCGGTCGGCGTCTCGTCCGGTGGGCGGCACACGTACACCTGGGCGGCGAGCGAGGGGGAGAGGTCGGGGTTGCGGACCCGGGCGAGCGCGTCGGCGACCGTCGCGTCGGGCCGCAGCACGATCGGCTCGGTCGTCATGAGCCCGCCGGCGGTCTTCTCCTCGTACGCCATCAGCCGCCGCACGTCGGCCGCCTCCTCCGGCTGCATCAGCTTCAGCAGCCGCTCCACGTCCTCGGTGGGCAGTTCGGCGAGCAGGTCGGCCGCGTCGTCCGGGTCCATCGCCTCCAGGACGTCGGCCGCGCGCTCCTCCTTGAGCTTGCCGAGGATCTCGATCTGGTCGTCCTCGGGGAGCTCTTCGAGGACGTCGGCGAGCCGGTCGTCGTCCAGTGCGGCGGCCACCTCCCCGCGCCGCTTGGGGGACAGGTGGTGCAGGACGTTGGCGAGGTCGGCCGGGCGCAGCTGCTCGAAGGTGGCGAGCAGGCTCTCGGCGCCCTGTCCGTGCTCCTCCAGCGAGAACCCGGTGACCGCGGACCACTCGACGGTCAGCGTCTCGCCCTTGGTGCGCCGGAAGGCCCCGCTGCGACCCTTGCGGACGAAGACCCGGCCGATCTCCCAGTCCCTGCGGGCCGGCAGCTGCTGGATCGACACGTCGAGCACGGTCACCTCCTCGCCGGTCTCGACGAGGCGTACCACCCGGTCGAGGAGCTCGCCGAAGACGAGCCGTTCGGTGGGCCGCTGCTCGAAGCGCCGCACGTTGAGGACGCCGGTGGTGATGACCTGGCCGGACTCGATGCCGATCACCCGGGTCATGGGCAGGAAGATCCGCCGCCGCGTGGACAGTTCGACGACGAGGCCCAGCAGCCGGGGCGGCCGCCGTCCGACCCGGAGCATGGCGACGAGGTCCCGCACCCGGCCCACTTGGTCGCCGTTCGGGTCGAAGACGGCGACAGCGGCGAGGTGCGAGACGAAGACCCGGGGGGCGCCTGCGGCCATGCCCGCGCCTCCTTCTCCTCGTACGCGCTCTTACGGGCGCTCCTGTACGACTCTCCGTGCGTGCGCGACGTACGCGCGTTCTGTCCTGCTCTGTCCGCTCGGGTGGGCTTCAGGCTAGCCCGTCCCGGTCGGATACGCCCTGGTGAGCGGTCCGGACGGACTGCCTCCGCCGGGCGCCCGCGGCACCGGTACGCTGCCGTACGCCGCCAAGGACCCCCGCACGAAAGGCAGCCCCACCCGTGACTGCAATTCCCCAGGGCCGAACCCGCCGGGCCGCACTGGTGAGCGCGATGTGCGCCCTGGTCGTGACGGGGACGGGGCTGACGGGGTGCAGTAGTGAGGACCCGGACGCGGGCACCAACGGAGTGGGCAAGCTGCCCGCCGCCACGATCCAGGCGAAGACGAAGAAGGCGGCCGAGGCGGCGGCCACCGTACGGCTCGCCGGAACCGTTGTCAGCAACGGGACGACGTACACCCTCGACATGCGCCTCAAGGCCGACGGCGGCACCGGCTCCGTCACCTCGAAGGGGGCGAGCTTCCGGCTGCTGCGGGTCGGCAAGCACCTCTTCCTCAAGGCCGACGCGGAGTTCTGGACCCACCAGGACGGCAAGAGCGACAGCTCCTCCGCCGACACCGCCGCGGCCAAGAAGCTGGAGGGCATGTACGTGAAGGTGCCCACCGCCGACCCCGCCTACAAGCGGTTCAGCGGCTTCACCGACAAGGACGTCCTCCTCGACGGTCTGCTCACCCTGCACGGCGCGCTCGCTACGGACGGCCACCACGAGCAGTCCGGCGTCCGTACCATCCGCATCACCGGTGACAAGGGCTCCGGCGGATCGCTCGACGTCTCCCTGAAGGGAACCCCGTACCCCCTGCTGCTGGTTCGCGCGGGCAACGCGGGCACCCTTCGCCTCACCGACTGGGGCAAGGACTTCGCCCTGGAGGAGCCCTCGAAGAAGGAGACGGTGGACTACGGGCAGCAGCTGCCCGCGTCGTAGTCCGCTGTCTCAGCGGCGCTTGCGCTTCTTGAGGAGGAGGCGGGGGAGGCCCGCCGGGATGGGCCGGCGAGTGGTCGCCGGGGTCGGCAGCGGCCGCTCGGCGAGTGAGCCGTCCGGCAGCTCGGCCGTGCCGCCCGAGGGCTCCAGGCGCAGCACCCGGCACTCGCGTGCCCACCGTTCAGGCATGGCCTCACCGTCGGGGGCGTTCAGGCGCTTGCCCTTGAGCTCGGCGACGGCGGCCTCCCACTCGGGGGAGGCGGGGGTCAGCTCCACGACCTTCGCGGACCAGGAGACGAGGCGTCCGCCCTTGTCCTTGCTGCGTACGGTGACGATCGCGTCGCCGCCGTCGACCAGGCTCGGCAGCGGCTGCTCGCCCGGCCCGTCGCCGACCAGACAGGCCGCGCCGTCGTGCCACACGTGCCACAGGGCGCGGGTGGGCACCTCCTGGCCCTCGGGCATGGGTGCGCCGCTGCCCCGCACCCAGATCAGCCCGGACTTCTTGGTGGCCTCCTCGATGAGGGCCTGGTCGAGCAGCTGTTCCGTCATGGGGCCAAGACTATCCAGCCCCTCTTCACAGCCAGCCGTTGCGCTTGAGGATGCGGTGGATCGAGAGGCAGAGGCCGACGGTGATGCCCATGACCACCGGGTAGCCGTACCGCCAGTGCAGCTCCGGCATGTACTTGAAGTTCATGCCGTACACGCCACAGACCATCGTCGGTACGGCGATGATCGCGGCCCAGGACGTGATCTTGCGCATGTCCTCGTTCTGCGCGACGGAGGCCTGGGCGAGGTTGGCCTGGAGGATCGAGTTGAGCAGCTCGTCGAAGCCGAGGACCTGCTCCTGCACCCGGGCGAGGTGGTCGGCGACGTCGCGGAAGTACTTCTGGATGTCGGGGTCGATCAGCCGCATCGGCCGCTCGCTCAGCAGCTGCATGGGGCGCAGCAGCGGCGACACCGCCCGCTTGAACTCGAGGACCTCACGCTTGAGTTGGTAGATCTGCCCGGCGTCCGTACCGCGCGGCGTGCCCTTGCGGCCCGGCGAGAACACCTCGGTCTCGACCTCGTCGATGTCGTCCTGCACGGCGTCCGCGACCGCGATGTACCCGTCGACGACGTGGTCGGCGATCGCGTGCAGCACGGCGGAGGGGCCCTTGGCGAGCAGCTCGGGGTCGTCCTGCAACCGGTGCCGCAGCGCCCGCAGCGAGCCCTGCCCGCCGTGCCGGACAGTGATGAAGAAGTCCCGTCCGGTGAAGCACATGACCTCGCCGGTCTCCACGATCTCGCTGGTGGCGGTCAGCCGGTCGTGCTCGACGTAGTGGATGGTCTTGAAGACGGTGAACAGGGAGTCGTCGTAGCGCTCCAGCTTGGGCCGCTGGTGGGCCTGGACGGCGTCCTCGACGGCCAGCGGGTGCAGCCCGAACTCTCGGGCGATACCCGCGAATTCGGCCTCCGTCGGCTCGTGCAGACCGATCCACACGAAGCCGCCGTCGCGGTGCACCTGACGCATCGCCTCGTGCGGCGTCAGCGGCTCGCGGCTCTCGACGCGGGCGCCGTCGCGGTAGACGGCGCAGTCGACCACGGCGGACGGGGTGGCGGGGTCGCGGGTGGTGTCGTACGAGCCACTCTCCTTGCGCAGCGAGGGGCGGGGGCGGACCGCGGCACGCAGGTCACGGATCATCGACATGGCAGGCTCCTTTGCAACGGAGGCGGCCGGCGACGGTTGGAACTACCCGGAATGGGGACGTCCTGACTGCGGATGTTTGGCACGTCCACAAAGCGGGGAGCACCGCACCGTCGCGGTGGCAGCTTCGCTACTGATTCAGATCAGACAGATCAGGCGGAAACGAAGCGCTCTTCCGTGGTGCACCGGACAACGCTGACACGTATGCACACGTTTGCAGGAGGCAGCAGCCAGCAGAGCTGGGAAACCAGCGGAACCAGCTACGGAACTCAGCGACCGGAAGAGCGGGTGGTACTGCACGGTCGACTTCGGTCCATTGCAGCCCCACCTCCTCCGGTCGGTCCCCCGTGAGGGACGATCCATCCCCCGAAGGGGAGTCTGTCTCCCGCCTTGGGGAGTCAGATCAGTCTCAGTGCGTCGGAGCTCGAGAGCGACGCTTCTGCGTGCTGCCCCGACCAGCGGCCAAGACTATCAGCGCACTGAAGCGTCAACGCGCCGCTTTGCCCGTTGTTGACCGCGGGGTCCGGTGCGCTCCAGCGGAATTGACGCGGCCTATGCTCGGCGCATGGCTGATGTTCTTCCTCTGGTCGAGGCCCGTTTGCGCTCTGCGCTGGGCGAACCCGACGCGCGGGCCGCGGTCACCTTCCTCGGCACCGACCGCATCGAAGTGCTGCGCTTCACGGAGGGTGACATCGTCCGCTACGCGACGCTCGGCATGTCCGCCCAGCCGATGGCGGACCCCACGGCCGTCCTCGCCGACCCGGTGAAGGGCCCCCGAGCCGAGCTGATCCTCTCGGTGCGCTCAGGCGGCGCCGACACCGACAAGGTGCTCCGCCCGCTCGCCGTGCTCGCCGCGTCCCCGCAGGTCGAGGGGTTGGTGGTGGCTCCGGGCGCCTCGCTCGACGTGGGCGAACCCCTGTGGCCCGGCTCGCCGTTCAGCTCCGTCCTGGTCGCGGAGTCCGGCGGCCTGGTCGAGGACCTGGAACTGGACGCGCCCGCCGACCCCGTACGTTTCCTGCCGCTGCTCCCGATGACGCCGAACGAGGCCGCGTGGAAGCGCGTGCACGGTGCGGGTGCCCTCCAGGAGCGCTGGCTGAACGGCGGAACGGACCTGCGCGATCCGCTGCGCAAGTCCGTTCCGCTGGACTGATCGGCCCCGGGCACCGAGTGGGGCATCTCACTTTCTGACTCCCAGTCAGAGACCGACCGAAGCCCGTCAGTTGGCTGAGACGGTGACGCTGTCCTCGGCTGCGTGCCGCGGTTCCGGCTCCTCGGCCATGGGGGGTCCCGCCGCTCGAGTGAAGCCGAGAGTGGGGGAGGGTGAGCGCGTTCCGGCGTACGAAGACGACGACGGCGCCGACCACCGCGGTGACGGCCGCGACGACGAACGGGATGTGGATGTCGCTCCACTCCTCGATCTTCGGCGCGAAGTACGGCGCGGCTGCCGCCGCGAACCAGCGCACGAAGTTGTAGCCCGCGCTCGCCACCGGGCGCGGCGCGTCCGAGACGCCCAGCGCCAACTCCGTGTAGACCGTGTTGTTCACGCCGATGAAGGCGCCGGACAGGATCGTGCAGACGACGGCGGTGGTGTGGTCGCCGTAGCCGAGCACGAGCACGTCGGCGGCGAGCAGCACCAGCGAGGCGCCCAGCACCTTCAGCGAGCCGAACCGCCGCTGCATGCGCGGCGCCACGACGACCGAGAAGACGGCGAGCAGGACGCCCCAGCAGAAGAACACCGCGCCCGACTTGTACGGGGTCATGTTCAGCACGAACGGCGTGAAGGCGAGCACGGTGAAGAACGTGTAGTTGTAGAAGAACGCGGAGACGGCCGCCGAGGCGAGGCCGCCGTGGCCGAGCGCCTTGACCGGATCGAGCAGGGCCGTCTTCCTCGCGGGCTTCGGCTGCTCCTTCAGGAACGCCGTGATGCACAGGAAGCCGACCGCCATCAGGAACGCCGTGCCGAAGAACGGGTAGCGCCAGCTGGCGTCACCGAGCAGCGCGCCGAGCAGGGGCCCGCATGCCATGCCGAGGCCCAGGGCGGACTCGTACAGCAGGATGGCCGCCGCGCTGCCGCCGGCCGCGGCGCCGACGATGACGGCGAGGGCTGTGGACACGAACAGCGCGTTGCCGAGGCCCCAGCCCGCCCGGAAGCCGACGAGTTCGCCGACCGACCCGGATGTGCCCGCGAGCCCCGCGAAGACCACGACGAGCGCGAGGCCGAGCAGCAGGGTCTTCTTGCCGCCGATGCGGCTGGAGACGTAGCCGGTCGCCAGCATCGCGACGGCGGTGATCAGGAAGTACGAGGTGAAGAGCAGCGACACCTGACTGGGTGTGGCGTCCAGGCCCTTGGCGATGGACGGCAGGATCGGGTCGACGAGCCCGATGCCCATGAAGGCGACGACGGAGGCTCCCGCGGTCGCCCAGACGGCCTTCGGCTGACGCAGGATGCTGCCCGCGCCCGCCTCGAATGTGTCGGCCCCTGCAGGGCCTCCGGTGCTGCTGATCATGCTCGCTCCTTCACTGCGACTGCGGTGCGCGACCGAGATCGTTGTCGTATACACATAATAAGTTAGGAGGGCTAATTAATGCAAGCCGCATCTACTTTTTGGGAGGTGATACGACATGACAGGCACACGCCGGACGGGTGATCGTCCTTGACGCGGCGCAGGACGGGGAGGACCGTTGGGCCCTATGAGGGGCGAACCCAGTTGCCCGAAGTGTGGTGGCCGGGTCAGGGCTCCCGGCCTTTTTGCCGACTCCTGGCAGTGCGATGTGCACGGCACTGTGCATCCGCTGCAGCCCGTGATCCCGCCCAGCGTCGAGGCCCTCGGCGTGGTCGTGCACCACGCGCGGGTACCGGTGTGGATGCCATGGCCGCTGCCGGTCGGTTGGCTGTTCACCGGCGCGACGTTCGCCGGTGACGACCGCAGCGGCGGTCGCGCGACCGCCGTCGCGTGCTCGGGTCCCGGACCGCTCGGCGGCATAGGTGAACTGCTGCTGGTCGCCGAGGAACTCGGCGTCGGCCTCGGTGCGCGGTATGCGGGCATCGACGGGCCCGACCCCGGCCCGTACATGAGCGTGGAGAAACCGCCCCAGGCGAAGGTCCTCGCGGCCGGGCGCCCGACCCCGCTCTGGCATGTCTCCGGCGCCCCCGACGACCGCGCCGTCTTCGCGGGTGAGGCGCTCGGGCTGTGGCTGTGGGCGGTGGTCTGGCCCGAGCAGACGGGTCTGCTGATGTACGACGAGCTGGTGCTGACGGATCTGCGGGACGCGGGGGCGGAGGTGGATCTGCTGCCGTGCGGAGCGTTGTCGCCGCGGATCCTGGAACCGTAGGGCGCGTGATGTCGGGCGCGGAGGCCCGCGCCGGAACGCGGAGGCCCCTCACAGGAATCTCGTAGGGGGCGCTCCGCGGGAGAGGGTGTGACAGGGGACCCTCGGATTCCCGTTATCCTTGAGCGTCCCCACCCGTCCCGTCACCGCCTGGAGTCACGTCGTGCGCATCGATCTGCACACCCACTCCACGGCGTCCGACGGCACGGACACCCCGGCCGAGCTGGTGCGGAACGCGGCCGCCGCGGGGCTGGACGTCGTCGCGCTGACCGACCATGACACCACCCGCGGCCACGCCGAGGCGATCGCCGCACTGCCCGAGGGGCTCACCCTCGTCACCGGCGCCGAGCTCTCCTGCCGCATCGACGGCATCAGCATGCACATGCTGGCCTACCTGTTCGACCCCGAGGAGCCCGCGCTGCTCGCCGAGCGCGAGCTGGTGCGGGACGACCGCGTGCCGCGCGCCCAGGGCATGATCGCCAAGCTCCAGGAGCTCGGCGTGCCGATCACCTGGGAGCAGGTGGCGCGCATCGCGGGCGACGGCTCCGTGGGTCGGCCGCACGTCGCTTCCGCGCTGGTCGAGCTGGGTGTCGTGGACAGCGTCTCCGACGCCTTCACCGAGGAGTGGCTGGCCGACGGCGGCCGCGCCTACGTCCCCAAGCACGAGACCGACCCGTTCGAGGCGATCCGGCTGATCAAGGGTGCGGGCGGCGTCGCCGTCTTCGCGCACCCGGCCGCCGCCAAGCGGGGCCGGACCGTGCCGGAGTCCGTGATGGCGGAACTCACCACCGCGGGGCTCGACGGTATCGAGGTCGACCACATGGACCACGACCCGGAGACCCGGGCGCGGTTGCGGGGGCTCGCGGCCGAGCTGGGACTGCTCGCCACGGGGTCGTCCGACTACCACGGCAGCCGGAAGACGTGCGTGCTCGGGGAGTTCACGACCGATCCCGAGGTGTACGGGGAGATCACTCGGCGGGCTACCGGCGCGTTTCCGGTGCCGGGCGCCGGAGGCAGCGCCCGCGTGTAGTTCCCCGCTCCTGTCCAGGCACCCGGCGCTGCCGGCTGTGCCCATCTGTTCCGCCCCGCGGAACGACCGCCCACAGCGGTAGCGGCATCCACTGCCCTGCTGCCGTCCTGCTTTCATCACCCCAGCAAGGCCACACCTGTGTTCGACGTCGCCGTCTTCGGCTCCCTCTTCCTGACCCTTTTTGTCATCATGGATCCCCCCGGGATCACCCCGATCTTTCTCGCGCTGACCGCCGGGCGCCCCGCCAAAGTGCAGAAGCGGATGGCCTTCCAGGCCGTCTGTGTGGCGGGTGGCGTGATCGCAGTGTTCGGGCTGCTCGGGCACCAGATCCTGGACTACCTGCACGTCTCCGTGCCCGCCTTGATGATCGCGGGCGGGCTGCTGCTCCTGCTGATCGCCCTCGACCTGCTGACCGGTAAGACGGACGAACCGCAGCAGACCAAGGATGTGAACGTCGCCCTCGTGCCCCTGGGTATGCCGCTGCTCGCCGGCCCGGGCGCGATCGTCTCCGTGATCCTGGCGGTGCAGAAGGCCGACACCGTCGCCACGCAGGTGTCGGTGTGGAGCGCGATCCTCGCCATCCATGTGGTGCTGTGGCTGGTCATGCGCTACTCGCTGCTGATCATCCGTGTCATCAAGGACGGCGGTGTCGTGCTGGTGACCCGGCTCGCGGGCATGATGCTCTCCGCGATCGCGGTGCAGCAGATCATCAACGGCGTCATGCAGGTGATCCGGACCGCGTGAGCCGTATGGCCCAGGCGCACGCAGAGCCCCGCACGGCAACCGTTGCCGTGCGGGGCTCTGAAGTCTGAAAGACGCGTCAGTCCGAAAAATGCGTCCGCGCTGTTACGAGGCGGACGAGTCGGCCGGGCGGATCCACAGTCGCTGCCCGATGGCGGCGGCCTGCTGAACGATCCGGTTGACGGAGGCGGCGTCTACAACGGTGCTGTCCACGGGCGTGCCGTCGACATCGTCGAGTCGCATGATTTCGAAGCGCATGGGCTTCTCCCTTCGTCTGGTCATCCTCCTGCGGAGAACTACTCGTGGTGGCGCGCAGGGCATCGGTGCCCCCGCTTCCGTACGTATTCAACGGGGTGCGTGTTACAAACATTCCCTACGCTAAGGAAATTTTTCGAGAACCTAATTACCGACTGGTAAGCGGTATGGCGGAGACTGAACGGGGCCAGTTGTGTTCGCAGCGTGACCGCCGGGACAATGGAGGCGATGAACGACGACCTCGCGGCGCTCGGCGCCCGCATCGACCGCACGAACGAGCTGCTGCACCGAATGCTCGCCGAGGTGGCGAAGACGCCCTCGACCCACGCGATCTTCGTCGATGCCGGATATCTCTACGCGGCCGCGGGGCGGCTCGTCGCCGGGACGGAGGACCGCCGTTCCTTCGACCTGGACACCGAAGGCCTCATCGAGGCGCTCATCGACCGGGCCCGCACGATCTTCGCGGACAGCAGGCTGTTGCGCGTCTACTGGTACGACGGCGCCCGCCGCCGTATCCACACCTCGGAACAGCAGGCGATCGCCGAACTCCCGGACGTGAAGGTGCGGTTGGGCAACCTCAACGCCAACAACCAACAAAAGGGCGTCGATTCACTCATCAGGTCCGACCTGGAGTCCCTCGCCCGGCACCGCGCCATCAGCGACGCCGCGCTGCTCGGCGGAGACGAGGACCTGGTCTCGGCGGTCGAGGCGGCGCAGGGGTACGGGGCCCGGGTCCACCTTTGGGGGATCGAGGCGCCCGAGGGCCGCAACCAGGCCGAGCCGCTGCTCTGGGAGGTCGACAGCCAGCGGACCTTCGACCTCGACTTCTTCAAGCCCTATGTGTCACGGCGGACCGCCCTCTCGTACGACGCGGCGGCGGCGAGCCGTCCCACGCGCGACGACGTGCGCTTCGTGGGCGCGCAGGTCGCCGCGAAGTGGCTGGCCGCGCGGGGGCGGGAGTCACTGGCTGAACTCCTGCCCGGGCATCCCTATCTCCCCGGCTCGGTCGACCAGGATCTGCTGGTCGAGGCCGAGGGGCTCCTCCAGTACTCCCTGCGCGGACAGGCGGACCTGCGTCGGGCGCTCCGGGACGGCTTCTGGGAGCACCTGCAGGCGCAGTACTAGTAACCGGTGGCCACGCCGCTCGCTACTGCTTCGCGTTCCAGAACTCGATCAGGGCGCGCGCCGTCTCCGGCGGGTTGTCCGTGTTGGGGGAGTGCTCCGCTCCCGGGACGACCGTGCGCTTGGCCTGGAGTCGTACGGCCATCTCGTCCAGCAGGGTGATCGGCCAGGTGTCGTCGAGCGCGCCGGAGAGCACATGCTTCGGCAGGGGGACGGCGGCCAGTTCGGCGACGCGATCGGGTTCGGTGCACAGTTGGCGGCCCGTGGCGATGAGCTGGGCCGGGCTGTTGGCCAGCCAGCGGCGCCGTAGGTCGTCGAGGTCGTCGAGCCCCGGGTCGAGCCCGCCGGCGTCGGTCTCCTCGGGCGGCTCCATCGACCGCATCGCCTCCCACACCTCGGCCATGCTCATCACGGCGAGCGCGTCGCGCAGCAGCTTGACGCGCTGCTGCTGGGATATGGAGATCTGGGCGGGGCCCGAGGACATGAGGGTCAGCGAGAGGAAGGGGGAGGAGTCCAGGAGCACGGCGGCGCGGGAGATCTGGCCGCCGAGTGAGTGCCCCACGAGGTGCACGTGAGTGCCGAGGGCGGCGGTCTGCGCGAGCACGTCCTGCGCCAACTCGCCCTGTGCGTACGCCGATTCGTCGTCCTTGGGCCCCTCGGTCTCGAACTGCCCGCGCCCGTCCACGGCGACCGTCCGATACCCCTCACGCGCCAACGGCTCATGCAGCGCGATGAAGTCCTCCTTGCTCCCGGTGAACCCCGGCAGCAGGAGGGCGGTTCCCTTTGGGTGCCCCTGCGGGGCGGCGTCGAGCACGGCGAACTCACCGCGGGCGGTGGGGAGCCGGTAGGCACGGACTCCGGCGGGCGGGATGAAGCTGGGCGGCCTGCTCATGCCCCCGAGGTTATCGGGCGGCGTTGGCGAGCGCTCTGTGGGTGGGCGTGGGGGGTGGTTTTCCGCCTCCGCTGAAAGGGGCGCGGGGAACTGCGCGACAAGCCCCCACAGGCCCGCACCAAAAGAACAACCACGGGGGGCTGGGGGACGAAGCCCCCCAGATACGGGACAGGTAGGGGTGGCGGGGGCGAAAGACCGATGGCCCGGCCCCACCAAAAGGCGGGACCGGGCCATCGGACAGAGGATCAGCTCTCCGCGGACTCCGCGGCAACCGCGGCCTTGCGGGTGCGGCGACGCACCGGCTTGGCCTCGGCGTCCTCGGCAGCCGGCTGAGCGGGAATCTCGGCGTCGACGGCCTTGCGGGTGCGGCGACGCACGGGCTTGGCCTCGGCGGCTTCGGCGGTGTCCACGGCAGCGGCGGCCTTGGCCCGCGTCCGGCGCGGCTTGGCCTCCGCCTCGGTCGCGACCTCGGCCCCGTCCACGACGGCGACCGCGGCCTTGCGCGTACGACGGGCCTTGGCCGGAGCCTCGGCAACGCCCTCCGCGGTCTCCACGGCAGCCTCCGCGGCCTTGCGGGTGCGGCGACGCACCGGCTTGGCCTCGGCGTCCTCGGCAGCCGCCTGAGCGGGAATCTCGGCGTCGACGGCCTTGCGGGTGCGGCGACGCACGGGCTTGGCCTCGGCGGCTTCGGCGGTGTCCACGGCAGCGGCGGCCTTGGCCCGCGTCCGGCGCGGCTTGGCCTCCGCCTCGGTCACGGCCTCCGACACGGCCTCGACCGTCTCGACAACGGCCTCCGCGGCCTTGCGCGTACGACGACGCACCGGCTTGGCCACGGTCTCCGCGGCCTCCGACACGGCCTCGACCGTGTCGACGACGGCCTCCGCGGCCTTGCGGGTCCGGCGACGCACCGGCTTGGCCGGCGCCTCGGCGACATTCGCGGCGACGGTCTCGACCGCGACGGGGGCGGTCGTCTCCACGGTCTCCGCGGCGTCCACGGACTGCACCGTCTCGACCGGCTCCGCCGTCTTGCGGGTCCGACGACGGCGCGGCTTGGCCGGCTCGTCGACGACACCCTCGGCCGTCGCCACAGCGGCGTCCGCGGCCTCGTTCACCGAGGGCACCGACGCGACCGCCTCCGACGCCGCCCCGGCGCGCGTACGGCGACGACGCCGCGGCGTACGGGACTCGACGGCCTCGTTGGCCTCGGCGGAGGCGGACTCCGTCGTTGCCTCGGCAGCCGGAGACACGGACGTCTCCTCCAGCGGCGCACCGTTGCGCGTACGACGGCGACGACGCGGCGCGCGCTCGGCGGACGGCGCCGAGGAGCGGTCACCACGATCACTGCGATCACTGCGATCCCCGCGGCCACCGCGACCGCGCGGGCCGCGCCCACCGGTCTCGCCGAGGTCCTCGACCTCCTCGGCCGCGAGCCCGGCGCGGGTGCGCTCGGAACGCGGCAGGACGCCCTTGGTGCCGGCCGGGATGCCCAGCTCCTCGAAGAGGTGCGGGGACGTGGAGTACGTCTCCGGCGGGTCGTTGAAGCCGAGGTCCAGCGCCTTGTTGATCAGCTGCCAGCGCGGGATGTCGTCCCAGTCGACGAGGGTGATCGCGATGCCCTTGGCGCCCGCGCGGCCCGTACGGCCGATGCGGTGCAGGTACGTCTTCTCGTCCTCGGGGGACTGGTAGTTGATGACGTGGGTGACGCCCTCGACGTCGATGCCGCGCGCGGCGACGTCGGTGCAGACGAGGACGTCGACCTTGCCGTTGCGGAAGGCGCGCAGCGCCTGCTCGCGGGCGCCCTGGCCGAGGTCGCCGTGGACCGCGCCGGAGGCGAAGCCGCGCTGCTGCAGCTGGTCGGCGAGGTCCGCCGCCGTCCGCTTGGTGCGGCAGAACACCATGGCGAGTCCGCGACCGTCGGCCTGCAGTATGCGGGCGACCAGCTCCGGCTTGTCCATGTTGTGCGCGCGGTAGACGAACTGCGCGGTGTTCGCGACGGTCGCACCCTCGTCGTCCGGCGCCGTTGCGCGGATGTGCGTGGGCTGCGACATGTAGCGGCGCGCGAGACCGATGACCGCACCCGGCATGGTCGCCGAGAAGAGCATCGTCTGACGGCGGGCCGGCAGCATGTTCATGATCTTCTCGACGTCGGGCAGGAAGCCCAGGTCGAGCATCTCGTCGGCCTCGTCGAGGACGAGCGCCTTGATGTGCTTGAGGTTGAGCTTCTTCTGGCCCGCGAGGTCCAGCAGCCGCCCGGGGGTGCCGACGATGACGTCGACGCCCTTCTTGAGGGCCTCGACCTGCGGCTCGTACGCCCGGCCGCCGTAAATGGCGAGAACGCGTACGTTGCGGACCTTGCCCGCGGTCAGCAGGTCGTTGGTGACCTGGGTGCACAGCTCGCGCGTCGGGACGACGACGAGGGCCTGCGGGGCGTCGGTGAGCTGCTCGGGCTTGGCCCGGCCCGCCTCGACGTCCGCGGGGACGGTGACGCGCTCCAGAAGCGGAAGGCCGAAGCCCAGCGTCTTGCCGGTGCCGGTCTTGGCCTGGCCGATGACGTCGGTGCCGGACAGGGCAACGGGGAGCGTCATCTCTTGAATGGGGAAGGGATTGATGATGCCGACGGCCTCAAGGGCTTCGGCCGTCTCGGAAAGGATCCCGAGCTCTCGGAAAGTCGTAGTCAGGGTGCTGCCTCTTCTGTGTACGCGGTGCGAGGCGAGCGCGGGGGGTCGTGTCGGGACCGTGCCGGGGGGACGTCGGCCGCTCTTGACCAGCGGGCCGGGGTGGCATGGGACCACTGCCGACGCTCGAGCGCTCGTACCGCTGAGGGTCCCTCCGTATCGTCAGTACGCAATGTGCCGTACGGACGAGGAGGGCTGTCGGGTCGGAGCCGATCGGGCCACCGACCGGGCATCCTCATTCGTGCGGCCCGTCGAATACTCGCCGGGCGCATTACCACCATACCCTGGAATCGCGCACATGCGATGGCCGATTTGGTCACGTACTCGTCGTCACACTGATTGACCAGGGACTTCCCCGCCGCGGTGAGCGGGCTATTGTGCGCTTCATGACGACGCCTGACAACGCCGCTGACACACCCGCCGAGGCCGCCGACGACACCGCTCCCGCGGCCACCGGAGTCGCCGCCCAGGACTGGGACACGGCCTCCGCCGACCCTCAGTACCGCGCCGCGCTCGTGGACCTGCTCGGAGCGCTCGCGTACGGCGAGCTCGCGGCGTTCGAGCGGCTCGCCGAGGACGCCAAGCTGGCGCCGACGCTGAGCGACAAGGCGGAGCTGGCGAAGATGGCGTCGGCCGAGTTCCACCACTTCGAGCAGCTCAGGGACCGCCTCGCGGCGATCGGCGCCGAGCCGACACAGGCGATGGAGCCGTTCGTCGCCGCGCTGGACGGCTTCCACAAGCAGACGGCGCCCTCGGACTGGCTGGAGGGCCTCGTCAAGGCCTACGTCGGCGACTCGATCGCCAGCGACTTCTACCGGGAGGTCGCGGCGCGGCTCGACTCCGACACGCGGCGGCTCGTCCTCGCCGTCCTCGACGACACCGGGCACGCCAGCTTCGCCATCGAGAAGGTGCGCGCCGCGATCGACGCGGACCCGCGTGTGGGCGGCCGACTGGCGCTGTGGGCGCGCCGTCTGATGGGCGAGGCCCTGTCCCAGTCGCAGCGCGTGGTCGCCGACCGTGACGCCTTGTCGACCATGCTCGTGGGCGGTGTCGCGGACGGCTTCGACCTCGCGGAGGTCGGCCGGATGTTCTCGCGGATCACCGAGGCGCACACGAAGCGGATGGCCGCACTGGGGCTGGCGGCCTAAGCGCGCGGCTTGGGGCCGTTGGGGTCGTTGGGGCCGTTGGGGTTCTTGGGGTTCTTACGGAACGGGTTACGCGGTCGCCGAGCGGCGGCGAAAGCGTTCCTCCGGACGGAGCAGCAGGGAGAGCAGGGCCGCGGAAACCGCCGCGGCGCCGAGCAGGATCACCAGGAAGTGGCCGGTGCCCAGTGCGGTGTGCGTCAGGAAGGCACCGAACAGGGCTCCGGCGACTCCGGTCGACAGGACCAGGCTGCGGGCCGGCAGCCGATGCGGCAGCCGGTACGCAGCGGCCCACGCCAGCGCGAGACCGAGCAACGCGGAGCCGAGCGCTTCCAAGAACATGGTGGGGGTCCCTCCCGCACGGCCGGTGCAAATCGGTCGTAGCCGGTCTTACCCGTGACGTGCGGAATGCAATCCTCCCCTGTGACCGATCTGTACTCCATCTGTGTGAGCCAAGGGGCTCGCTGCGGATGAAGGGCTGCCCCGACCTGCAGGCGAAGGGTTGCTCCGCTGAGCGGGCGAGGGGAAGGCCCACTGCGGGCGAAGCATCGCCCCGCCGTGCGAGCGAAGGGCGGCCGCGCCATGCAGGCGAAGGACCGGCTGCGCCGTGCGTGCGAAGGACCGGCTGCGCCGTGCGTGCGAAGGACCGGCTGCGCCGTGCATGCGAAGTATCGAGCGCGCCGTGCGTGCGAAGGGCCCGGTGGCTGTGCCACCGGGCCCTCATGCTTCTGCTGTCGCTCGCTCCACCTACAGCGCGCTGAATCCCACCTTGCGCTGCGTGGGCTCACCGAGCTCCACATACGCCAGGCGGTCGGCCGGAACCAGGACCTTGCGGCCGTGGTCGTCCACGAGGCTCAGCAGCTGCGACTTGCCGGCCAGCGCTTCGGACACCGCGCGCTCGACCTCTTCCGGGGTCTGACCGCTCTCCAGAACGATCTCGCGGGGCGCGTGCTGCACGCCGATCTTGACCTCCACGGCTTTGTCCCTCCGACGGTCAGTGATGTGCGCGTGTGTCCGCGCCGTACGCAGCACACATTAGCCCGGTGAGGGGACGTACACGCTCCGCCCAAGAACGCCAGGAGCGAACAGCGGACGGGAACAAAGTGGCGGTCAGTGATGATCCGTGCCGTGCAGCGGGAAACCGGCGATGCCCCGCCAGGCCAGCGAGGTCAGCAGCTGAACCGCCTGGTCGCGCGGGACGCTGCGGTCACTGTGCAGCCAGGAGCGGGCCACCACCTGGGCGAGGCCGCCGAGGCCGGAGGCGAGGAGCATCGACTCGGCGCGCGACAGGCCCGTGTCCTCCGCGATGACCTCGCAGATCGCCTCCGCGCACTCGTGCGTCACCTTGTCGACGCGCTCGCGGACCGCGGGCTCGTTGGTCAGGTCCGACTCGAAGACCAGACGGAAGGCGCCGCCGTCGTCCTCGACGTACGCGAAGTAGGCGTCCATCGTCGCGCGGACACGCAGCTTGTTGTCCGTGGTGGACGCGAGCGCGGTTCGCACCGCGTGGAGCAGCGACTCGCAGTGCTGGTCCAGCAGGGCGAGGTACAGATCGAGCTTGCCCGGGAAGTGCTGGTAGAGGACCGGCTTGCTGACGCCCGCGCGCTCGGCGATGTCGTCCATGGCGGCCGAGTGGTACCCCTGCGCAACGAAAACTTCCTGGGCGGCGCCGAGGAGCTGGTTGCGTCGGGCACGGCGCGGCAGGCGAGTGCCCCGCGGGCGTGCCGCCTCTGTCTGCTCGATGGCTGTCACGCCGCCTCCCAAAATTGTCCACATGCGGTGTGCGCCGCGCGGCCATCGTACTTTTCGGTAACCCTGGTGTGCGCGGTGCGAGCGCAGAATTTCACGGACCGGACGCGGGCGATAGTGGCGCAATGCCTGCAGAACGGGGTGAGAAGGGCGCTACGCCGCCCCCACTGGCCTGATCAGCGGCGTCCCGTCGCGGGCGGTCGCCCTTGTTGATCAACGATATGGATCAACGGCATGCGGTCCCGTTGATCACCGGTAGTCGTCCTCGTTGAGTCGTACGACCCTTGCCTGCTCGGCGAGATCCGCCTCGTTGGCGTTCAGGGGGTCGCCGGCGGGCTGGGGGTCGACGTCATCGACGGGGTCCAGTTCGGTGACCTGCTCGGCGGCGGCGGCTTCCGGAGCCTCCGCGTCGAGAATTTGCCGAAACTGGTCGTTGAAGGTCTCGGGGTCTGTCGGGTCGACTGTCATGGTTCCTCTTCCCGAGCGGGGCGAGTGCGCTCCTGTGTGCGTACGAGTGCCCTCGTCTGAAGCCTAGGAGACACCCGATCGGGGCGCTATGCCATCCGCTCGCGATCTGTGACGGCGAACACACGAACCACTGCGTGATCGTCTCGTAACATTGCCGCATGTCTTCGACCGAGCTGCCGCCCGTGCTGGCCACCGCTGTCACACCGAGGGTCGGTGCCGTCAGGGTCGCGGCGGGGGAGCGGCTGCGATCGGTGGGGCTGCCGGGGATCACCCTGACGATCCGGTCCAGACCGCCGGAGCGGGAGGGGCTGCCGCCCGCGCTGTACGTGCACGGCCTGGGCGGTTCCTCGCAGAACTGGTCGGGGCTGATGCCGCTGCTCGACGGGATCGTGGACAGCGAGGCCGTGGACCTGCCGGGCTTCGGGGACTCGCCGCCGCCGGACGACGGGAACTACTCGGTCACGGGTCACGCGCGCGCGGTCATCCGCTATCTCGACGCGGCCGGGCGCGGTCCCGTGCACCTCTTCGGGAACTCGCTCGGCGGGGCCGTCGCAACGCGCGTCGCGGCCGTACGCCCCGATCTCGTCCGTACGCTCACGCTGATCTCGCCCGCGCTCCCGGAGATCCGGGCACAGCGCACCGCCTGGCCGACCGCGCTGCTCGCGGTGCCCGGTGTGGCGCGGCTGTTCACCAGGCTCACCAAGGAGTGGAGCGCCGAGCAGCGCGTACGCGGGGTCATGGCGCTCTGTTACGGGGATCCCAGCATCGTGACGCCCGAGGCGTTCCGCGAGGCGGTCGAGGAGTTGGAGCGGCGGCTGGCCCTCCCGTACTTCTGGGACGCCATGACGCGCTCGTCGCGCGGGCTGGTGAACGCGTACACGCTGGGCGGCCAGCACGGGCTGTGGCGCCAGGCCGAGCGCGTGCTCGCGCCGACCCTGCTCATCTACGGCGGCCGCGACCAACTCGTCGGCTACCGCATGGCCCAGCGCGCGGCCCGCGCCTTCCGCGACGCCCGGCTGCTGTCCCTGCCGGAGGCGGGGCATGTCGCGATGATGGAGTATCCGGAGACCGTGGCCACGGCCTTCCGTGAACTCCTCGCGGACACAGGCGAGTCGGCCTCTTCGTCCGCTGCCGGCGCGGGGAGCTGAGGCGGGGCGTGGGACGTCACAGCCGTCGGGGGCGGGCAGGCAAGACCGATACCTCCGAGATACCCGCGGTTCCGGCGCAGGACGCGGCAAGGGCCCCGGCGCCGGGACCCGCTCCCTCTCTTCGTACGGCGACTCCGCCTCCGGGCGCGCCGGGTCCGCGGCCTCCGCTGGGCGGGACCCCCGCACGCGGGGTGCCGCGTTTCCCGGACGGAACACCGGCACAGGGTGTGCCCCGCTTCCCGGACGGGACGCCCCTGCACGGTGTGCCACGTCTTCCCGACGGGACTCCCGCGCACGGCATCCCGCGCATGGCCGACGGGACCCCCGCACGCGGGGTGCCGCGTTTCCCGGACGGAACACCGGCACAGGGTGGTGTGCCACGTCTTCCCGACGGGACTCCCGCGCACGGCGTCCCCCGTTTCCCTGACGGAACCCCCGCCCACGGTGTCCCCCGAGTGCGTGGCGGTCACCCCGAGCAGCGTGAACCGGGCGGCGGCTGGGGCGAGTTCAGCGGCGGTGGGCCGCAGACCGCGCCGCCGGGGGCACCGCAAGGCGCTCCGCACGGCGTGCCGCCCGGCCGTCCCGGGCCCCGGATCCCCCGTCAGCGCCAGGAGCCCGGGCAGGGCCCCCGGCAGTCCTACGTCGACGCCTTCGACGGTGACGCGGACGAGGACGTCGACGTCTTCGCGCCCCGCGACGCAGCGGGTCACCGCATCGACCCGTACAGCTCCGTCACGGACTGGGACACGGAGGCCGACGAGAAGCCGCTGCCCGAGGTCGAGGAGCCGCCGAAGGGCAAGGCGGTCAAGGGGCGGGCGTTCACCGGGATCGCGGCGGCCGCCGTCACCACGGTGCTGGCCGTCGTCGTGGCCGGGCAGGTCGCCACCGGGCGGCAGGACGCCGACGCGAGCGCGCGGTCCGCCGGCGGCAACGGCCGGGAGACCCACGACTCCGCCTCGCGCGGGGACGACCGGCCGACCCAGTCGGGGACACCGGGCGCGACGACACTGACGTACGACCAGAAGATGGCCAAGAAGTACGCGCTCGGCGCGACGCTCATGGGGTCCGGGAAGTTCGACGCGGTCCTCGGCTTCGACAAGGCGCCGGGCAAGGGCCGCAAGTACACCTATCGCGTCGACGTGGAGCAGGGCCTCGGCCTGGACGGCGCCCTCTTCGCGCAGGCCGTGCAGAAGACCCTGAACGACGACCGGAGTTGGGCCCACAACGGCGGCCGCACCTTCGAGCGGATCTCTTCCGGCAAGCCCGACTTCGTGATCACGCTGGCGAGCCCGGGCACAACCGCCAAGTGGTGCGCCAAGTCGGGGCTCGACACGACGGAGGACAACGTGTCGTGCGACTCCGCGTCGACCGACCGCGTCATGATCAACGCGTACCGCTGGGCCCAGGGCTCCAAGACCTACGGTGACCGAATTCACGCGTACCGGCAGATGCTGATCAACCACGAGGTCGGCCACCGGCTCGGATACGGCCACGTCACCTGCGACAAAGACGGCGAACTCGCCCCCGTCATGCAGCAGCAGACCAAGTTCCTCGACCACGACGGGATCCACTGCAAGGCCAACCCCTGGCCTTATCCCGGGAGTTGACAGAGACCCCACAGGTCACGTTGACATGCGGCGAAAGTTCGTTCATATTTCTCCGCATGTCGCCTCGTCACGTCTCCGCCCGCGCCGCCATTGAGCTGGCGCTGATCGGCGTGACCGCGCTCTGCGTGGCAGACATTCACTGTCGCTGACGCCCGCCCCTGGCGAGTGCGTCGCTTTCTCCCGTGCTGTCCGTGCGCCCCGTAGCGGCGCGCGGGTCTCTTTCGGTCCGGTCAATCCTGGTCTCTCTCGGTCGGATGCCGACGCCTGACGCCTTGGGCGAGCTCTGCGCTCTTCCGTCTCACTCTGCGTCAATCCGTCTCACCATCCGAGAGGTCGTCTTTCGATGCGTCATCCGTCCGTCATAGCGCGCCGCGTGGCCGCGGCATCCGTCAGCCTGGTCGTGGCAGCGGGCGCCGCCGCCTGCGGGCCGAAGGACAACGATGCCAAGAGCTCCGGTGGCGACGCCAAGCCGCAGAAGGGCGGCACGCTCACCGTCCTGAACGCGAACCCGCAGGAGGACTTCGACCCGGCGCGGCTCTACACCTCCGGCGGCGGCAACGTCCCCTCCCTCGTCTTCCGCACGCTCACCACGCGCAACCGTGAGAGCGGTGCCGCGGGCGCCGAGGTCGTTCCCGACCTCGCCACGGACACCGGCCGCCCGAGCGAGAACGCGACCGTGTGGACGTACACCCTGAAGAAGGGGCTCAAGTACGAGGACGGCGCGCCGATCACCTCCGCCGACATCAAGTACGGCATCGAGCGCTCCTTCGCCGCCGAACTCTCCGGTGGCGCCCCCTACTTGAGGGACTGGCTGATCGGCGGCGCCGACTATCAGGGCCCGTACAAGGACAAGAAGGGCCTCGACTCGATCGAGACGCCGGACGACCTGACCATCGTCTTCCACCTCAACAAGCCCGAGGGCGAGTTCCCTTACCTGGCCACGCAGACGCAGTTCACGCCCGTGCCGAAGGCCAAGGACAACGGCACCAAGTACGAGGAGCATCCGATCTCGTCGGGTCCCTACAAGGTCGTCAAGAACGAGAACGACGGCGAGCGGCTGACCCTGGAGCGCAACACGTACTGGTCCGCGTCGACCGACGCCGAGCGCAAGGCCTACCCGGACAAGATCGACGTACGGTCGGGTCTGGACTCGTCCGTGATCAACCAGCGGCTGTCCGCGTCCCAGGGAGCGGACGCCACCGCTGTCACGACGGACACCAACCTCGGCCCCGCCGAGCTCGCCAAGGTGACGGGTGACAAGGAGCTCGCTTCGCGCGTCGGAACCGGACACTTCGGCTACACGAACTACATCGCCTTCAACCCGAAGGTGAAGCCCTTCAACAACCCCAAGGTGCGCCAGGCGATCTCGTACGCCATCGACCGTACGTCAGTGATCAACGCGGCGGGCGGCTCGTCGCTCGCCGAGCCCGCGACGACGTACCTGCCGAACCAGAAGTCCTTCGGCTACACGCCGTACGACCTCTTCCCGGCGGGCAAGTCCGGCACCCCGGCCAAGGCCAAGGAACTGCTGAAGGAGGCCGGTTACAAGAACGGGCTCACCATCACGCTCACGCACTCCAACGACAAGGACTTCGAGACCAGCCCGGAGATCGCGACCGCCATCCAGGACGCCCTGAAGAAGGCCGGGATCACGGTCAAGCTCCAGGGTCTGGAGATCAACGACTACAAGGACAAGATCCACAGTGTCAAGACCGAGCCGGGCTTCTTCCTCGCCCACTGGGGCGCCGACTGGCCCTCGGGCGGCCCGTTCCTGGCCCCGATCTTCGACGGCCGGCAGATCGTCAAGGACGGCGCCAACTTCAACACCAGCTTCCTCAATGACAAGTCGGTCAATGACGAGATTGACGCGATCAACAAGTTGACGAATCTTGACGAGGCCGCCAAGCGCTGGGGTGCACTGGACAAGAAGATCGGCGAGCAGGCCCTGACCGTGCCGCTGTTCCACCCCGTCTACAAGCGGCTGTACGGCAGCGCCGTCAAGAACATCGTCATCAGCGACTGGACCGGTGTTCTGGACATCTCCCAGGTCGCGGTGAAGTAGCACCGTGAGCGAGGCACTTGTCGCCTCTCGGGCCCCCGGGACGGACGCGTCCGTCCCGGGGGCCTCAGGGGCTCGTCAGTTCTGGCGGCGGCTGCGCGCGCAGCGTGCCGCCCTGGTCGCGGCGGGAATCGTCGCGCTGCTCGTCCTGGTCGCGCTCGCCGCGCCGCTGCTCACGGCGATCGAGGGCCAGGACCCGACCACGTATCACCCTTCGTTGATCGACTCGGCGCGTGGCGGCGTGCCCGTCGGATCGCTCGGCGGCATCGGCGGCGACCACTGGCTCGGCGTCGAACCGCAGACCGGGCGCGATCTGTTCGCACGGCTCGTGTACGGCGCCCGGGTCTCCCTGGGCGTCGCACTGGCGGCGACACTGGTGCAGGTCTTCATCGGTGTCGTGGTGGGCGTCGCGGCCGCGCTCGGGAACCGATGGGTTGATCAACTGTTGAGCCGCGCCACCGACATCATCGTCGCGATGCCACTGATGATCATGTCACTGGCGCTGCTGGCCATCGTGCCCAGCAGTTTCCCGCGGCCCGTGCTGGTCGCTCTTGTCATCGGCCTGATCGCCTGGGGCAACATCGCGAAGATCGTGCGCGCTCAGACGCTCACCCTCAAGGAGCTCGACTACGTCTCCGCCGCCCGGCTCAGCGGCTGGGGCGCCTGGCGGATCGCCCGCCGTGAGCTGCTGCCCGGCCTTGCCGCGCCCGTCATCACCTACTCCGCCCTCCTCGTACCGCAGAACATCAGCGTCGAGGCCGCCCTGTCGTTCCTCGGAGTCGGCGTGAAACCGCCGACGCCGTCGTGGGGGCAGATGCTCACCTCCGCCGACGTCTGGTATCAGGCGGCGCCGCAGTACCTGCTGCTGCCCGCCGGCGCGCTGTTCGTCACCGTTCTCGCCCTGACCGTCCTCGGCGACGGCGTGCGCACCGCACTCGACCCGCGTGCGGCCTCGCGCCTGCGCGTCGGTACGGGGCGCAGGCGCGAGGCGAAGGCGGACGCGGGGGCGAGCGCGGACGCCACGACGGCGGACGCGAGCGCCGGGACGGCCGACGCGCGCCATGGGACGGCGGACGCGAGCGCGACGAAGGAGGTCAAGGCGTGAACGGCTTCGGCGGCTTCGTGCTGCGCCGCGCCATCGGCACCGTGGTCACCCTGTTCGCCATCTCGTTGATCATCTACCTGGTCTTCTACGCCACCCCCGGCAACGTCGCCCAGATCACCTGCGGCCCGCGGTGCTCGCCCGTCCAGGTCCACCAGGTCGCCCAGCAACTGCACCTCGACGACCCGCTGTACGTGCGCTACTGGCACTTCCTTCAGGGCATCGTCGTCGGCCAGGACTACTCGACCGGTACGTCGTTGCAGCACTGCTCGGCGCCCTGCCTCGGCCTGTCGTACCAGACCGATCAGCAGGTCACGCAGCTGATCCTGACGAAGCTGCCGGTCAGCCTCTCGCTGGTGTTCGGCGCGATGGTGCTGTGGCTGGTTCTCGGCGTCGGCACCGGCGTGCTCTCCGCGTGGCGGCGCGGCCGGCTGAGCGAGCGTGTGCTGACCGGCATCACGCTCGCGGGCGTGGCCACTCCCGTCTTCGTGATCGGCTTGGTGCTGATGATCGTCGTCTGCGGCCAGCTGCAGCTGCTGCCCTTCCCGCAGTACGTCGACCTCACCGACGACCCCGAGCAGTGGGCGTGGAACCTGCTGCTGCCCTGGTTCTCGCTCGCCCTCATCGAGGCCGCCGCGTTCGCCCGGCTGACCAGGGCGTCGATGCTGGAGACGCTCGCCGAGGACCACATCAGGACCTTTCGCGCGTACGGCGTCGGTGAGCGGTCGATCATCGGGCGGCACGCGCTGCGCGGTGCGTTCGCGCCGGTCATCGCGCTGAACGCCAACAACGTCGGCTCGGCGGTCGGCGGAGCGGTGCTCACCGAGACGCTCTTCGGGCTCCCCGGCATCGGACAGGAGCTGGTGCATGCGGTGAACGTCGTCGACCTGCCGGTTGTGGTCGGCATGGTCCTGGTCATCGGCTTCTTCGTAGTTCTCGCCAATGCCGTCGCGGACGTGTTGTACGCGGTGGCCGACCGACGGGTGGTGCTCGCATGAGCCTGGTGGAAGTCACCGACCTGACGGTCGGATTCGGGTCGCTGCGCGCCGTCGACGGGCTCTCCTTCCGGCTGGAGAAAGGCGCCGCACTCGGCTTGGTCGGCGAGTCCGGCTCGGGCAAGTCGACTGTCGCGTCGTCCCTGTTGGGGCTGCACCGGGGGACGGGTGCCGTCGTCGGGGGCGCGGTGCGCGTGGCCGGCATCGACGTACAGGGGGGCTCCGACGAGGAACTGCGGCGGCTGCGCGGAGGGAAGGCCGCCATGGTCTTCCAGGACCCGCTGTCGTCCCTCGACCCGTACTACGCGGTCGGCGACCAGATCGCCGAGGTGTACCGGGTGCACGCGAAGGCGTCCCGGCGAGCGGCACGCGCGCGTGCCGTCGAGGTGCTCGACCGCGTCGGCATTCCGGACGCGGCCCGTCGCGCCCGCTCGCGCCCGCACGAGTTCAGCGGCGGCATGCGCCAACGCGCCCTCATCGCCATGGCCCTGGCCTGCGAACCCGACCTGCTGATCGCCGACGAGCCGACCACCGCTCTCGACGTGACCGTCCAGGCCCAGATCCTCGACCTCCTGTACACCCTGCGGGAGGAGACCGGGATGGGCCTGCTGCTGGTCACGCACGACGTCGGGGTCGCCGCCGAGAGCGTGGACGAGATCCTCGTCATGCGCCACGGCCGCACGGTCGAACACGGGCCGGTCGCAACGGTTCTCGGGGCGCCCCGGCAGACGTACACGCAGGAGCTTCTGGGTGCGGTGCCGCGCGTGGACGCGCGGCGTGAGTCGGAGGGTGGCGTGTCGGACGGTGGCGTGCCGGGCGAGGTCGTCCTCGAAGCGGTGGACCTGCGACGCGAGTTCGGCCACGGGAAGCGGCAGTTCGCGGCCGTCGACGACGTGTCGCTCGCGATCCACCGGGGCGAGACCCTCGGCATCGTCGGTGAGAGCGGCAGCGGGAAGACGACGCTGGGCCGGATGCTCGTGGGGCTCCTGGAGCCCACGGCCGGCGCGGTCCGCTACGAGGGGCGCGCGCAGTCCGGCGTGAACCCCTCCGTGCAGATGGTCTTCCAGGACCCCGTCTCCTCGCTCAACCCCCGGCGCAGCGTGGGCGAGTCCATCGCCGACCCGCTGCGGGCGCGCGGCGAACGGGACGAGGGGCGCATTCGGAGGCGGGTACGGGAACTCCTTGAGCGCGTGGGGCTCGAAGCGGCGCACTACGACCGCTACCCGCACGAGTTCAGCGGCGGACAGCGCCAGCGCGTCGGCATCGCGCGGGCGCTCGCCGCCGAACCGCGCGTCATCGTGTGCGACGAGCCGGTCTCCGCGCTCGACGTCACCACTCAGGCCCAAGTGGTGGCTCTACTCGGCGAGTTGCAGCGGGAACTGGGACTCGCTCTGGTGTTCGTGGCGCACGACCTCGCGGTCGTACGCCAGGTCAGCGACCGGGTGGCGGTGATGCGGCGCGGGCGAATCGTCGAGTACGGGCCCGCCGACGAGGTGTACGAATCCCCGCGGGACCCCTACACCAAGCAGCTGCTGGCCGCCGTACCGGCTCTCGACCCGGAGGTCGCGACACGGCGCCGCACGGCCCGAAGGGAGCTGACCGCGGCGTGAGCCGCCCCCACGGCGTGAGCGGGACCGACGGCGTGAGCGGGACCGACGGTGTGAGCGGGACCGACGGTTTGAGCGGGACCGACGGTGTGAGCGGGACCGCGGGTCTGTCAGAGGAGGACGACCTGGGTTTGAGCCTAACGAAACGTAACTGCTTGATCCCTTAGCGCGACGGAACGCGGCCCGCACGGGAAAGTTACGACCGTTCACCCCTTTTGGTGGCGCGATGGACAACCGTCCGTCGCGCCACCGTCATGTCCGCATACGTTCGTCCCGCTGCGAGCCGCCGGGTCAACGGCGGCTCCCCATACGGGAGATCGGGGGTGTAATCGTGCGCATCGGACTGTTGACGGAGGGTGGCTATCCGTATGTGAGCGGTGACGCCAGACTCTGGTGCGACCGGCTCGTGCGCGGGCTCGGGCAGCACGAGTTCGACATCTACGCGCTCAGCCGCAGCGAGCGGCAGGAGGACGAGGGCTGGATCCAGCTGCCGCCCCAGGTCAGCCGGGTGCGGACGGCACCGCTGTGGACCGCCGAGGACGACGGGGTGGTGTACGGGCGGCGGGCGCGCAGGCGGTTCGCCGACGCCTACGGGGAGCTGGCCGCGGCGATCTGCGAGGGTCCGGGGACTCCCGACGCCGACGTGAGGGCACCCGGCGGACCGGGGGTTTCCGGTCGTGCGGGAGCTCCTGGGGGCTCGGCGGCATCCGGCGGTGTTGAGGCGGACCGTTTCGGCAGTGCCCTGTACGGGCTCGCCGAACTAGCCCGGGACGAGGGCGGCCTGGTCGGAGCGCTGCGCTCCGAGGGGGCCGTGCGCGCGTTGGAGCGCGCCTGTCGTGCGCCCGGCGCATTACGCGCCGCCCGCACCGCGCGCGTACCCGATCTGCTCGCCGTCGCCGCCCATGTCGAGCGCGCGCTGCGCCCCCTCTCGCTGGACTGGTACGAGGACGACGGGCTCGACTCGGTCGACCTGTGCCACGCCGCGGCCGGCGGCGCGGCGGCGCTGCCCGGCCTTCTAGCCCGGCACTTCTCCGGCGTACCACTGCTGGTCACGGAGTACGGGGTGCAGTTGCGGGCGCATTACCTGGCCGCCGCCACTGTCGGGGAGGTCCCCGCCGTGCGGGCGCTGCTCGCCGCGTTCCACGGCAGGCTCGCCGCCGAGGTCTACCGAGCGGCCGCGCTCATCACGCCCGGCAACACGCACGCCCGTCGCTGGCAGGAGCGCTGCGGCGCCGACCGCGCCAAGCTGCGCACCGTCTATCCCGGCATGGAGGCGTCCCGCTTCGCGGAGGTGGGGGAGAGCGCGGAGGGCAGCAGGTGCGCGGACCCGGACACGCTGGTGTGGGTCGGCCGCATCGAACCGGCCAAGGACCTGATCTCGCTGCTGCACTCCTTCGCGGAGATCCGCAAGGAGGAACCGAAGACCCGGCTGCGGATCGTCGGCGCGCCCGCCGAGGGGCCGGAGGGCGCGACCTATCTGGCCCACTGCAAGGCGCTGGCCGCGCAACTCTTCCCCGACGAGGCGGAGGGCGTGCACGCGGTCGGTGACAACCCGGTGTCCTTCGAGGAGATCGGCGGCCCGGAGGTCCCGAGCCTCGCGGAGGCGTACGCCTCCGGAGTGGTGATCGTCCTGTCCAGCGTGGTCGAGGGTTTTCCGATCAGCCTCGTCGAGGCCATGTTCTGCGGCCGCGCCACGGTCTCCACGGACGTGGGCGCCGTCGTCGAGGTCATCGGCGGTACGGGTCTTGTCGTGCCGCCACGCAATCCGCGGGCGCTCGCCGAGGCATGCGTGGCGCTGCTGCGCGACTCGGAGCGCCGAGAGCGCCTGGGTGCGGCTGCCCGCGCACGCGCCCTCGAACTCTTCACCGTCGAGCAGAACATCGCGGCATTTCACGGCATTTACCTGGAGATCGTCTCGCACTCTCCGGTACGCCGGGTGGTCGTGGACGACGGGGGTGAGCCGCTGCCCTTCGGAGTGCCGGCCGAGGCCCACGTCCCCGGCCGCTGGACCGAGACCCGCCTCATGGCCGCGGGCCGACCACGCTGGGCGGCCGGGACGCCGGTGCGGGCCACGGTTCCCCTGGTCGCGGGGGAGGGCGCGTGATGAGCGAACTCGGAGCACTGGACCACCCAGGGAGGCCGAACAGCCCCGGCGCCTGGGACGCGCGGTCGCAGGAGTGGATTGTGACGGGGGTCGGGGAGATGGGCGCAACGGCGGAAGGGATGTTCGAGGGGGCCGGCATCGCGGGCCGGGCCGGGACCCCGTCCCGAGAGGCGAGCGACGATGTGGAAGCTGTGCACGCCGACGGGGGCGGCAGGGGTGGCGCGGGTGGTCGACACGCCGGTGCGGGTGGCTCGGGCGATACGGGTGATTCGGGTGATTCGGGCGACGCAGGTGGAGCTGTTGGTGCGGGCCGCACTGGTGATGGCGCCCGCAAGCCCACCGCCTCCACTGCCTCCCCCGCCCCCACTACCCCTCCGGCCTCCTCTCCGGCATCCCCAGGGCGTCGTCGCGCCGTGGACCCCGTGAAAGCCCTGATGCATCGACACCGTGAGCTCTGCGAGCGGGCCGTGGACCCGTTGGAGATCGCGGCGGGTCTGGAGGCGCACGGGGTGACCGACAGGACCGCCGCGCGCTTCCGGCACCGGGACGTGTTCTCGCTCGCCGAGGAGATGTACGCGCGCGTGGCACGCGACGGGGAGGCCGCGCCCCGCCCGGAGACCCCGGAGCGCCCCGGCGCGCGCGCCGACTGGGCGGCGCTGGCTCTGGTGCCGGGCGCCCTCTGCGTGGCAGCCGTGGTGGGGCTGCGGATCACCGACGGCCGACCGCGCCTCGCGGTCGCAGCGGTCGGTGCCCTGGCCGTGGCGTTCGGCCTGCGGGTCGCCCTCCGTCGCGGCCCCCTGAGCTCCGGCCACCGCACAACGGGAGCCACGCGCGCGTGGACGTGCTGGCTCATCGCATACGCCCTCCTCGGTGACGGACTGCTGGGCGCCGGCCTCGACGGCGGCCCCGACGGCCCCTGGCCCCTGGCCACCGCACCGGTACTGGCCCTCGCACTGGCCTGTGCCCCGGCAGCCTGGTGCGCCCATCTCTTCGCCGTACGCGCGAGCCGACGACTGACCGCGAGCCGCGGCCTCAAGGAGTTCGCCGCCTCCGTACAGCCCCTGCTCCTCGGGGTGTTCGGCCTGTTCCTGTGCGCCCTCGTCGGGCTGCTCGCGCTGTGCGGCGCCGCGCTGGGCGAGCCCGCGGCGTTCGCCGGAGCCGGTGCCCTCGGCGCACTGCTCCTGCTTGCCCGACTGCTCACAGCGCGAGGCTTCACGCACGCCCCGGCGGTCGTGCTCGCCGTAGCGGGCGCGGCCGAGGCGACGGCCCTGGCCACGGTCTTCGCGGGCCGCCTCCCCGGCTGCTCATTCCTGGTCACCCCCGTCGACACCGTCGTCGGCGCCTGGGGACCGGGCGCCGTACCGGTCCTGGTGTGCGGCGCGGCAGCGGTCGTCCTCCTCATCCACTCGACGCGCACCCTCACCCGGGCCTCGGCCCACGCGACGCGGCCGGGCGAGCCGCCGTGACGGGCCACCGGAGCGCAGGCACGCGCCTTGTTGCCGCGGACGCAAGCCCCACGCACCCGCTGTCATCGAACCGGCGGAGGGGGCCGTACGGGCACATCGAGTGCCCGTTCCTCACCTCAGCCGAGTTGAGCGGGGCAGAAGCGCCCGCCCCGCAACGGGCGGATGTACCGGCACGACCCCGCCCCACCCCCGACCGCACGCACCCTGCGAGGCCGGCGAGGACGCACGACGCCCCAGCCGACCGCATGGCGCCCCCCTGCGGCCGCGAGAACGCCCGGCGGCTGCAATCACAAGCTCGCAGGTGCCCCACCACGGAGGCGCCCGCACCCCTCTCCCGCGGGGCCGACACCGCGGGCCCTCGCCCCGACCTACGGCATCACCTCGAAGGAGAACGCCAGATGATCACCTCCCGAACCGGAGAATCCGCCCCGGGAGCCGCCCGATGAGGGTCCTGCTGATCGGAGCCAACGGATATCTGGGCCGATTCGTCGCCGACAGACTGCTCGCCGACCCGGCCGTACAGCTCACCGCGCTCGGCCGGGGTGACGACGCCGACGTGCGGTTCGACCTCGCCTCGGGCAGCCCCGGCGCGCTCACCCGTTTCCTGGACGCGGTGCACCCCGGGGTCGTCATCAACTGCGCGGGCGCCACCCGCGGCGGCGCCCGCGACCTGACCCGGCACAACACCGTCGCCGTCGCCACCGTCTGCGAGGCCCTGCGCCGCAGCGGCTGCGGGGCACGGCTCGTCCAGATCGGCTGCGGCGCAGAGTACGGGCCCAGCCAGCCCGGCTCCTCCACCGCCGAGGATGCCGTACCGCGCCCGGGCGGCCCCTATGGCGTGAGCAAGCTCGCCGCCACCGAACTCGTCCTCGGCTCCGGCCTGGACGCCGTCGTGCTCCGCGTCTTCTCGCCCGCGGGTCCCGGCACCCCCGCCGGATCCCCGCTCGGCCGCCTCGCCGAGGCCCTGCGCCGCGCCATGCAGTCGGGCGACGGCGAACTCAAGCTCGGCGGCCTCGGCGTCCAGCGCGACTTCATCGACGTACGCGACGTCGCCCGCGCCGTGCACGCCGCCTCCCTCTCCGCCGCACAAGGCGTGATCAACATCGGTTCGGGCCGTGCCGTACGTCTCCGCGACGCCGCTGCCGTCCTCGCGCGCGTGGCCGGCTACGGCGGGGCCCTGCACGAACTCGACGGGCCTCCCGGACCCATGAGGCCATCCATCGGCCACCCCCGCACCGAACCAGACCACGCGGCCCCGGTCGCGTACCCCTATCCGGACGGCTGCGGCAGCTGGCAGCAGGCCGACGTGCGCACTGCACGCGACCGGCTCGGCTGGCGGCCCCGGATCAACCTCGAGGAATCCCTCGCCGACATCTGGATGGAGGCGGCATGCCGTATCTGACCAGCACCGCAGCAAGCACCGCGAGCACCGACTTAGGCCTCGGTTTCGGCATTCCCGGCTATGCGCACCCCCTCGTCGCTCCCGTGGAGTGGGGCGAACTCGCCCGCCCCGGCACCCCCTTGCACTGGGTCGTCCTGAACGTGGCGGGCGGCCCCGGAACGCGCCCCGACCCGCACTGCCTGGAGGCCGCCGGACGGCTGCGCAACGCGGGGGTCCGGATCCTCGGGCACCTGGACACCACCTACGGCGCACGCAGCTTCGGCGAGCTGATCTCCGACGCCCACCGGTATCTCGACTGGTACCGGGCCGACGGCTTCCTCCTGGGCCGATGCCCCACCGAGCGGGCCGCGCTCCCCGAGGTCCGCCGCACGATCACCACGCTCCGCGCACTCCGTGACGGCGCGCACATCGTGCTGGGCCACGGCGGCCACCCCTACCCCGGGTATGCGGAGAACGCCGACCAGTTGGTGACGTTCTCCGGCCCCTGGAGCGACTACCGCTGGTCGCAGGTCGCCGAGTGGACCGCCGACTATCCACCCGAGCGCTTCTGCCACTTTGTCCACGGTGTGCCGCGCGGCCACCTGGACGAGGCGCTGCGCATCGCCCGCTGGCAGGGCGCCTCGACGATTTACTTCACCGACCGTACGGACCAGGGCGGTCGAGTCGACCCCTGGGAGACGATGCCCGGCTACTGGGACGAAATCGTCTCGCGGATCGGAACGGGTGTCTCGGAATGAAGAAGGGCGTGGCAGTGTTACAGGGAGAACAACTGTAGTGATTGACCGACCAACGGAGCCCCCGTGTCGCTGCCACCCCTGGTCGAGCCAGCTCCTGAGCTCACCGTAGACGAGGTCCGCAGGTACTCCCGCCACCTGATCATCCCCGACGTGGGCATGGACGGGCAGAAGCGGCTGAAGAACGCCAAGGTGCTCTGTGTGGGCGCCGGCGGCCTCGGATCGCCGGCGCTGATGTACCTGGCCGCCGCGGGCGTGGGCACGCTCGGCATCGTGGAGTTCGACGAGGTCGACGAGTCGAACCTGCAGCGCCAGATCATCCACAGCCAGGCGGACATCGGCCGCTCCAAGGCCGAGTCGGCCCGCGACTCCGTGCTGGGCATCAACCCGTACGTGAACGTGATCCTTCACGAAGAGCGGCTCGAAGCCGAGAACGTGATGGACATCTTCAGCCAGTACGACCTGATCGTCGACGGCACGGACAACTTCGCGACCCGCTACCTGGTCAACGACGCGTGTGTGCTCCTGAACAAGCCGTACGTGTGGGGCTCGATCTACCGCTTCGACGGTCAGGCCTCGGTCTTCTGGTCCGAGTACGGTCCCTGCTACCGCTGCCTCTACCCGGAGCCCCCGCCGCCGGGCATGGTTCCCTCCTGCGCCGAGGGCGGCGTGCTGGGCGTGCTGTGCGCGTCCATCGGCTCCATCCAGGTCACCGAGGCGATCAAGGTCCTCACCGGCACGGGCGAGGCGCTCGTCGGCCGTCTGATGATCTACGACGCCCTGGAGATGCAGTACCGCCAGGTCAAGGTCCGCAAGGACCCGAACTGCGCGGTCTGCGGCGAGAACCCCACCGTCACCGAGCTCATCGACTACGAGGCCTTCTGCGGTGTCGTGTCCGAGGAGGCTCAGGAGGCGGCCGCCGGCTCGACGATCACTCCCAAGCAGCTCAAGGAGTGGATCGACGACGGTGAGAACATCGAGATCATCGACGTCCGCGAGATCAACGAGTACGAGATCGTCTCGATCCCCGGCGCCAGGTTGATCCCGAAGAACGAGTTCCTCATGGGCACCGCCCTGGAGACCCTGCCGCAGGACAAGAAGATCGTCCTGCACTGCAAGACGGGTGTCCGCAGTGCGGAGGTCCTCGCCGTCCTGAAGTCCGCGGGCTTCTCGGACGCGGTCCACGTCGGCGGCGGCGTGATCGGCTGGGTCAACCAGATCGAGCCGGACAAGCCGGTGTACTAGGCGTACACCTTCTTCGGAGGAGGGGCTCGGCACTGCAGGTGCCGGGCCCCTTTCCGCTGCCCGCGGGGTCATGAGCGCCATGTTCCGTCGTGCGACGTGCGGCGTTGCCCGCACGACGCCCCGCGCCGTTGTGCGCGGGGCGATCCACGTGGCCCCGGGCAGGTGCCGCCGACCGGCAGGGACTCCGGCAGGGACTGCTACGACGCGCAGACCTTGCCGTCCTTCGGCACCGTCCCCTTCAGCAGATAGCTGTTCACGGTCGAGTCGACGCAGTCGCTGCCGCTCCCGTACGCCCCATGACCCTCGCCCTTCCAGGTGAGCTCGACTCCGACGCCCTTGCCCAACTCGTCGGCCATCCTGCGGGCGCCCTCGTACGGCGTCGCCGGATCCCCGGTGTTGCCGACGACCAGGATGGGCTCGGCTCCCGGCGCGCTGACCTCCGGGTTGTCGTACTGACCGGCCACCGGCCAGTCGTGGCACCAACCCGCCGTGTCCCAGCCCATGAAGTCCCCGAAGACGGGCGAGATCTTCTCGAACTCGGGCAGCAGCTTCTTCGTCTCCTCGGGTGTCGGCCGCTGCTTGTCGTCCAAGCACGATATGACCCGTTGCGCATGCGTCGTCGTGCCGTAGTGCCCCGTGGAGTCACGGTCGTTGTAACCGTCGGCCAACTCCAGCAGCTGCGAACCGTCCCCGTCCTCTGCGTCCTTGAGGGCGCTGGTCAGGCGTGGCCAGCCCTCCTTGCTGTACAGCGGCAGGACGATGCCGGTGAGCGCGAGAGTCTGAGTGAGTTTGCGGCCACTGGATGTCGGCAGCGGCTTGGCATCGATCCGGTTCAGCAGGTCCACGATCTTCTGGGAACCCTGCTTCGGGTCCTGACCCGTGGACTTGAGGTAGTCGTCCAGTGCGCGCTGGAAGCCCAGGGTCTGGTTCTTGGCGTGGCCCACCGTGTCGGCACTCGGGTCGACGACGGCGTCCAGGATGAGACGGCCCACGTTCTTGGGGAACAAGTGGGCGTACACCCCGCCGAGTTCGGTGCCGTAGGAGATGCCGAAGTAGTGCATCTTCTGGTCGCCGAGAACTTGGCGCATCAGGTCCATGTCGCGGGCCGTGTCTGTCGTCGAGACGTGTGACAGCAGCTTTCCCGCGGCCTTCTCGCAGCCCTTGCCGAAGTCGGCGGCGTCCTTGAAGTACGCCGCTTCCTCGGTCGCGTCGTCCGGCGTGGCATCCACCGACTCGGCGGCCTGGATCGCCTTGTCGCCGCGGCAGCGCACCCCCTCGCTGGCGGCGACGCCGCGCGGGTCCCAGCTCACCAGGTCGTATCGCTCGTGGAGCGGACCCACGACGCTTTCGTACGCGGGCATCGTGGAGACGCCCGAGCCGCCGGGGCCGCCGAAATTGAACAGGAGGGAGCCGATGTGCTTGCTCTGGCCGCCGGTGGCCTTCGAACGGATCAGCGCGAGGCCGATCGTCCCGCCGTCCGGTTTCGCGTAGTCCAGGGGCACCTTCAGCGTGGCGCACTGCCAGCCGCTGCCCGGTGCGGGGGAGTTCGAACTTCCCTTGCAGCGGCCCCAGTCGAGCTTCTGCGAGGTGAGCGAGGAGGGCAGACCCGAGGTCGTGCCCGAAGAAGGCGCGGCGGCCGACGGCGTATCGCTGTTCTTCCCCTCGTCCGTGCCGTCCCCCGACGAGCCGCTGCCACAGCCGACCACCAGCAATGCGGCGGCCGCCGCGGCTGTCCACCGTGCCAAACGTGTCATGAGCTTCCCCCTCGCCCGTGATCCGCTCGAAGTCGCGGATCACATGCAAGCCATATTAGGCGTCGTCGGTCAGCCGCCACCGATCCCTGTGGATAACCCTTTGACCTGCATCTTCTATGAGCAGACGGTCCCGGCCGGCGGTACGGTCCCCTCCAGCAGGTAGCCGTTCACTGCGCCTTGCACGCACTTGTTCTTGCTGTCGTACGCCCCGTGCCCCTGGCCCTTGTACGTCAGCTCGACGCCGACTCCCTTGCCCAGCGCGTCCACCATCTTCTTCGCACCCTCGTACGGTGTGGCCGGGTCGCCGGTGTTGCCGACGACGAGGATCGGCGCCGCACCGGCGGCGCTGACGTTCGGGTGGTCGGCCGCGCCCGCCACGGCCCAGTCGGTGCAGCTGAGCATGCCCCAGGCCAGATAGTCGCCGAACAGCGGCGAGGCGGCCCGGAACTCCGGAAGCTTCGACTCCACGAAGCTCGAGGTGTAACGCGGCTTGTCGTCGGCGCAGTTGATGGAGATGTTCGCCGGGACGATGTTGCTGTACTGGCCGTTCTCGCTGCGGCCGTTCATCGAGTCGGACAGCAGCATCAACACCTTGCCGTCGCCGTCGTACGCCTGCTCAAGGCCCTCCGTCAGGTACTCCCAGAAGTCCTTGGAGTACAGCGCCTGAGCGATGCCGTTCGTCGCGGCGGTCTGGGTGAGCTGGCGAGGGAAGACACCGGGGATCGGCTTGCTGTCGAGGTCCTTCAGCAGTTTGGCGATGCGGTCCTTGACGTCCTGCGGGGTGTCGCCGATCGGGCAGTCCTCGGTCTTCGATGTGCAGTCCTCGGCGAAGTTGTTCAGGGCGAGCTGGAAGCCCTGGGCCTGTCCCAGCGAGCTCTGCTCGGGGTTCTGCGTCGGGTCGACGACTGCGTCGAAGACGGCGCGTCCCACCTTCTTGGGGAACAAGTGGGCGTAGACGCCGCCCAGTTCGGTGCCGTACGAGATACCGAAGTAGTACAGCTTGGGGTCGCCGAGCACCTGCCGCATCAGGTCCATGTCGCGGGCCGCGTCGGTCGTGCGTACGTGGGGGAGCATCTTGCCGGAGTTGTTCTCGCAGGCCGCGTTGAACGTCTTGGTGTTCTGCAGGAGCTTCTGCTGCTCGGCGGTGTCGTCCGGGGTGGCGTCCTGCTGGAAGAACTCGTCGAGCTGGCTGTCGTCCTCGCACTTCACGCCCGCGCTGCGGCCGACCCCGCGCGGGTCGAAGCTCACCAGGTCGTAGCGGGTGCGCAGCTTGGCGTAGTCCTCGCCGAAGGCAGGCAGTGTGGTGACGCCCGAGCCGCCCGGCCCGCCGAAGTTGAAGATCAGCGAGCCGATGCGCTTGCTGGGGTCGCCGCTCGTCTTCGCCCGGATCAGCGCGAGCCCGATCGTGCTGCCCTTGGGCTTGGCCCAGTCCAGAGGCGCTTTCAGGGTGGCGCACTGCCACTCCGTACCGCCCGGCAGGGGTGAGGGAGCGTTGCCTCCGCCCTCGGACTCGGACGGTGCCGGGCACTCCTTCCAGTTCAGCTTCTGAGCCGTCAGGTCCTCCTCCTTGGAGCTGCCGTCGCTGCAACCCGCCATCAAGGAGAACAGCACGACGGCGGTGACGGTCAGGGCGGCGGCGCGCAGCTGGGGAGGGTTCGGCATGTTCCCATCCTGCGGGCGTGCGGTGCGGGACGCTCGGGGCACGAGCCGTGTGGGTGAGGGCCCGCCTTGGGGCCGTGCAAGATGGCCAGTGGGCCCGTCGGGATGGCCAGCGGACGCGGACGACGGCCCGTGGACTCGTGCGAATGGCTCCGTGCGCGGCCTACAGCGCGCCCTTACGTGTCAGGTGGTTGAAGAACAGCCATCCCGGCAGCACCGGAAGCCACAGAGTCAGCAGCCGGTAAAGGAGCACCGCGGGCGCCGCGACCTCCTTGGGGAGGCCGACGGCGATCAGACCGAGCGTGAGGCTGGCCTCGACTGCACCCACGCCGCCGGGGGTCGGCGCCGCCGAGCCCAGCGCATTGCCGGCGAGGAAGACGACGGCGACGCTGGCGAGGCTGAGTGTGGTGGTCTCCTCGTGGCCGAACGCTCGGATCGAGGCGTCCAGGCACATCACGAAGCAGGCGGTGAGCAGCAACATGCCACCGATGCCGGTGACCAGCTTCTGCGGCCGCTGGAGCACATCGAGCATGCGCGGTACGACGCCCGCGAACAGCGACCTCACGCGCGTGACGATGAATTTGCGCAGGAAGGGCACCGACGTCACCACGAGAACCAGCACCGCGACCGTCAGCAGACCCGCGATGACCGTGCGGGACGGCGACAAGGACGGCGTCTTCTCGGTGCCGGTCAGATAGCCGAAGGACAGGAGCATCAGGATGTGGCAGCCGAGCCCGAACAGCTGCGACGCGCCGACGCTCGCCACCGCGAGCCCCGGCCGCACCCCGGCGCGCTGCAGGAAGCGCGTGTTCAGGGCGACGCCGCCGACCGCCGCGGGGGCCACGATCTTCACGAACGAGCCGGCGACCTGCGCCGCGACGGTCCGCAGGAACGGCACCCGCTCGGGCACGAAGCCGAGCAGGCTCATCGCCGCCGCGAAGTAGCTGACCGCCGAGAACAGCACAGCCGCGGCGACCCAGCCCCACTCGGCGCTGTCGAACAGTGTCCCGAACTCGATATGGGTGAGCTGCGTCAGCAGGAAGTACGCGCCGATCGCGCCGGCGATGAAACTGATGAGGGTGCGCGGCCGGACACGCTCCAGGCGGGCCGGTTCGACCGGTGCCTGCGGCCTGATCAGCAGTACCTGGTGGCGGATCTGGGTGAGCAGATCCTCCTCGCGCGCCTCGTCCAGAGCCTCGTCGATCGCCCGCTTCTCGGCCCGCTGCTCGGCGCGTACGGCCTTCTTGCCGGGCTTTTCCAGTGCGACCGCGGTGTCTTCCTTGGCTTCCTCGGCTCGAGCGAGCTTGTCCTGCCGGGAAGCCTCCAGCACGGCGTCCCGCTCGCGCTGTGCGCGCTCCCGGGCCAGTTTCCGCAGCGTCGCGCGCGTGGAGCGCGAGAGCGCGATCGGCTGCAGCATCGGCAGGCAGTCGGCGACCGCGTCCGGGCCGAGTACGCCCACCGCCGACGCCACCGCGCGCTCCGCACCCACGCGCAGTCCGAGCGTGGTGACCAGCTGGGCGATGTCCATGCGCAGCAGCAGGTCCCCGGCCGCGATCTCGCCGCCGCGCATATCGGTGAGGACCACCGTGCCGGAACGATCCACCAAAATCGCGTCGCCCGCGAGTCTGCGGTGCGCGATGCGCCGGGACTGCAGTGCCTGCACCTGATGCCAGGTGTCGCGCAGCAGATCGTCGGTGATGAACTCGTCGGGCAGCGAGTCGAGGGTGCGGCCACCGGTGTGCTCGTAGACGAGCATCACGGCGTCCGGACCGAGTTCGGAGGTCGCGATCAGCTTGGGCGCGTTCGCCCCGGCCGCGATGGCCGCGTACGCGAGGAGGGCCTCCTGCTCCAGAGCCTGACGCAGCGACTGGAGGCTGCGGCGCGTGGTGATGCCGCGCAGCGTCAGCCGGCGCCACACACGGTAGAAGAAGCCCTGCGCCTGCTGCTCACGGTCGACCACCGTGACGTCCAGCGGCGGGCCGTCCTCCAGGGTGACGAAGTAGCGTCGGCCGCGGTCGCCGTTCTCCGTGGATTCCGGCGCCTCCTCGCGGGCCGCGCTCACCGGGTGGAAGCCAACATGCCGAAGGCCCGCCATCAGCGTCCGTCCGGTGGGTCGCACGTTCGGTGAGCCGACCGCGTACAGCGTCCCGTACGCGACGGTCCAGCCGATCAGCACCGTCAGGATGATCGAGAACGGCGTCGTATAGCCGGTGACCAGCATGGAGAAGGCGTCCAGGAGCAGCACCACCCACAGCACCGCGCGCCAGCGCGGTCTGCGGGACATGCCGACGGCCGTCATGTACGCGATGACCGGCGCGAGATAGCCGTGCACGGGGTCGGTGAGGGCGTGGATGTCACCCGGCGAGGGCTGGGTGAGCGCCTCCTGGATGGAGTCCGGGGCGGCCTTCGCGACCCACAGGTCCGTGGCGAGTGTCACTCCGTGCGCCAGCACCGCGGCGAGGACACCGTCGGCGATGCGCAGCCCGTCCCGTTTGATCAGCCGCTCGATGGCGAAGGCGACGGGCACCAGGAGGATCGCGATGCTGGACGCCAGACCCGCGATCTTGATCAGCAGATCGGGTGCCTGGCCCGTGCCCTTGTTGATGTCCTGTTCGAGACCCGAGGTGGTGCCGTGCGCGAACGCGGCGATCGCGAGCAGCACGACGATCGCAAGGAAGCCGACCAGGAGCCGCATCAGGTCGGAGGGACGGTGCACGCGCGCGGGGAGCAGCGGTTCGTCGCCCTCGACCTCGTCGGCGGGGGTCTCGTCGGCACAGTCCGAACCCTGCTTGACCTGCTGCGTCTCGTTTTCGTACGTCTTAGGGGCGCGCTTTGTGGACGCCGTGGAGGCGGACTCGCTCGTCTTGGCGGTCGTGGGCTCGGCCTTCGCCCCGCTCGCGTCCTTGTCGCCGACGCCGTCGGTGTCCGGGCGCGACGAGGCCTCGGAGGTGCCCTCCGCGTCTTCGGGGTGCACGCCCTGCTGCCTCATCGTCTCTTCTTGATCTCGTATCACCAGTCACCGCCCGCACGATGGTGGCATGCCCGACCGACACACGGGGGCATCAGGGTGCAAATGCGGGGGCGCACAGTCTGCCCCAAGTGTCGCCGCGGGGCGAGGGATGCACACAGTCGTGACCGCGTCACGTTGTCGGTGGGGTGGGGCAGGATGGGGCGGATGAGCGAGGAGAGCCTTCCGGTGGACGCCCTGCCGGAGTACGCGGAGCGGGTCCTTGAGGTCGCCGAGCTGATCCCGCCCGGACGCGTCATGACGTACGGCGACGTCGCCGAATGGCTGGAGGAGGGTGGGCCGCGCCAGGTGGGCCGTGTGATGGCCCTCTACGGAGGAGCGGTGCCCTGGTGGCGTGTCATACGCGCCGACGGCGTGCTGCTCCCGGGCCACGAACTGGAGGCGCTGGCCCACTACCGCGACGA
This sequence comes from Streptomyces sp. NPDC050564, assembly GCF_044457265.1. Classification (NCBI taxonomy): domain Bacteria; kingdom Bacillati; phylum Actinomycetota; class Actinomycetes; order Kitasatosporales; family Streptomycetaceae; genus Streptomyces; species Streptomyces sp. NPDC050564. Next base: position 141,740 of record NZ_JBITGS010000022.1, read on the forward strand.
GGGCACGCCTCTGAAGGAGGCGAGCAGGGCCTCCGAGGGGCATCTGCCGCGCGTCGACATGAGACGGGCGCGATGGGACGGCGGCGAGCGCGCGGAAGGTCACACCTGACAGCTTCCGGCATCGGACGGGCGGAAGGGGAACCTGTGGCCCGTACGAGGGAAATGAGGCACATCCGTGACATGCCGTACGTTCGTGGAGCGAGGGACGCACGTGGCCTGAGGGAAGAAGGGGAAGCCCTCCTTCCAGGAAGCCCACCGGCGTAGCGTCGTCGAGGCGCATCCTCCTCACCCTGCGGCCAGCGCCCTCCACACGCGGCAGTCCTCCCGGCCGTCGCCCGACCACCACCCCTCAACGACGGCGCTCCGCGCCGGCAGTGACAAACCGCACAACCACCAGGACCGGCGAACCACGTGAGCTCCTCTTCTTCCACCAGGCGCCTGACGCACCCCCAGGTGCGCCAGGGGGCCCGCGGCGCGTACCGACTGGTGCGTACCCCGCCGGCCCGGGTGGATCCCCCTCGTCTTGACGCAGGGCAGCGCGCGGTGGTTGACCACGGGAGCGGTCCGCTGCTCGTTCTCGCAGGTCCGGGCACTGGCAAGACGACCACGCTCGTCGAGTCCGTGGCCGCTCGGATCGCGCGGGGCGGCGACCCGGAGCGGGTCCTGGTGCTCACGTTCAGCAGGAAGGCTGCCGTCGAGCTGCGCGACCGCATGGCGCTGCGCATGGGGGCCGCTCGCGCGCCCCAGGCCACCACCTTCCACTCCTTCTGCTACGCCTTGGTCCGCGCCCACCAGGACAGCGACCTGTTCGTGGAGCCCCTGAGACTGCTGTCCGGTCCAGAGCAGGACGTGGCGGTGCGCGAGCTGCTCGCGGGCCAGCCCGGCCTGGAGCGCCTCGGCCTCGCTCATGTGCGCTGGCCGGACGAGCTGCGCGCCTGTCTGACCACCCGCGGCTTCGCCGACGAGGTCCGCGCGGTGCTCGCCCGCAGTCGCGAACTGGGGCTGAGCCCCGACGCCCTGGACGCCTTCGCCAGGCGCATCGGCCGCCCCGACTGGGGAGCGGCGGCCGCCTTCCTCGCCGAGTACCTCGACGTCCTGGACATGCAAGGAGTGCTCGACTACGCGGAACTGGTCCACCGCGCGGTGCTCCTCGCCCGGCGTCCCGAGGTCGCCGAGCGCCTCGCCGCCCAGTACGACGCCGTCTACGTGGACGAGTACCAGGACACCGACCCCGCGCAGGTTCGGCTGCTGCGAGCCCTCGCGGGCGGCGGACGCACCCTCGTCGCCTTCGGTGACCCCGACCAGTCGATCTACGCCTTCCGGGGCGCCGATGTGAACGGCATCCTGGACTTCCCCGACGCCTTTCCGCGCGCGGACGGCCGCCCGGCGCCGGTCGAGGTCCTCCGGACGTCCCGCCGCTCGGGAGCCGCCCTGCTGGCCGCCACCCGCCTGCTCACCCAGCGCATGCCGCTGACCCGCCTTCCGGCGGAGAAGGTACGCGCCCACCGAGAGCTGTCTCCGGTACGGGACGGTGGCCGCGTCGAGGCCTACACGTATCCGACGTCCGGCACCGAGCTCGACAACATCGCGGACATCCTGCGCCGCGCCCACCTGGAGGACGAGGTTCCCTGGGGAGATATGGCAGTCCTGGTGCGCGCGGGCTCCCGCACCATTCCCACAATCCGGCGGGCGCTCACCGCGGCGGGGGTGCCGCTCGACATCGACGGCGACGATCTGCCGCTGCGACACGAGCCCGCGGTCGCGCCGCTGCTGACGGCGTTGCGGGCGGTGGCACAAGCAGAGCAGGGTGAGCAGACGGAGTCCAGGGAAGAAGCAGTCCTCGCGGAGGAAGCAGAGCCCAGGGCCGGGGAGGAAGCAGAGCTGGGTGAGGGCTCCGGCACCGAGCCCGCCGTATCGGTGGAGGCCGAGCCCGATGCATCGGTGGAGGCCGGGCCCGCGGTACCCGCGGAAGGCCCCGGTGCCCGTGCCGTGGACGAGCCCGAAGAGAGCGCCGACTCCGAAGCGTCCGCAGCGCCGCCCTGGCTCGACACCGAAACCGCGCTGACCCTGCTCGCCTCGCCCCTCGCTAGCATGGACGCCGCCGACCTGCGGCGCCTGGGCCGAGCACTGCGCGAGGAGGAGCGCGCCGCAGGCAACCTCGTACCGCCGCCGTCCGACGATTTGCTCGCCCGCGCGCTGGCCGAACCGGAGCGACTCGTCGCGCACGACCCGGCGTACGCCCGAGGGGCCCAGCGCCTCGGCGCGCTGCTGCGCAAGGCACGGGAGCGCCTCGCGGGTGGCGGGACGGCCGAGGAGGCGCTCTGGGATCTGTGGGAGGGCACACCGTGGCCGCAGCGCCTGGAGCGGGCCGCCCGCCGTGGCGGCGCGGCCGGGCGCAACGCCGACCGGGATCTCGACGCCGTGTGCGCGCTGTTCGCGACCGCGGCGCGCGCGGAGGAGCGCACCGGGGGCCGGGGCGCCCTCAACTTCCTGGAGGAGATCGAGGCCGAGGACATTGCCGCCGACACGCTCACCCGCAGAGCCGTACGCCCCGACGCCGTACGCCTGATGACCGCGCACCGCTCCAAGGGCCTGGAGTGGCGCCTCGTCGTTGTCGCGGGCGTCCAGGAGGGCCTGTGGCCGGATCTTCGTCGCCGCGGCTCCCTGCTGGAGGCGGACCGCATCGGACGCGACGGGCTGGCCGAACCTCTTACGCCCGGAGCACTCCTCTCCGAAGAGCGCCGCTTGTTCTACGTGGCCGCCACGCGCGCGAGAGAACGCCTCGTCGTCACCGCGGTGAAGGCCCCTGCCGACGATGGCGACCAGCCCTCCCGTTTCCTCACCGAACTCGGCGTCGAACCCAAGGACGTGACCGGCCGTCCGCGCCGCCCGCTGTCCGTCGCCGCGCTGGTCGCCGAGCTGCGCGCCACGACCGTCGACCCGCGCGTCTCGGACACCCTCAGACAGGCGGCGGCACAGCGCCTCGCCCGGCTCGCCGCGCTCGCCGACGAGGACGGTCGGCCCCTGGTCCCGTCCGCGCACCCCTACCGCTGGTGGGGCATGTACGAGCCGACCGAGAGCAAGGTCCCGCTGCGCAATCGCGACCAGCCGGTCGTGCTCTCCGGAAGCGCCCTCGATCAGCTCGCCAACACCTGTGCCCTGCAGTGGTTCCTGGGCCGCGAGGTGAAGGCCGACGCGCCGGCCACGGCCGCCCAGGGATTCGGCAATGTGGTGCACGTCCTGGCCGACGAGGTCGCGTCGGGACGCACCCCCGCCGACCTCGCCGTCCTCATGGAGCGCCTCGACTCCGTGTGGAACGCGCTCGCCTTCGACGCCCCGTGGAAGTCGGTGCAGGAGAAGGAGCACGCGCGTGTGGCGCTCGAGCGCTTCCTGAAGTGGCACGTCGTGGATCGCACGGGCCGTACGCCGGTGGCCAGCGAGCACGACTTCGACGTGACCCTCGAAGCGGGGTCCTACGAAGTACGCATCCGCGGCTCCATGGACCGTGTCGAGGCGGACACCGAAGGCCGCGCCTACGTGGTCGACTTCAAGACCGGCAAGCAGGCGCCGAGCGCCGCCGAGGTGGCGCACCACCCGCAGCTCGCCGTCTACCAGCTTGCTGTCGGCGAGGGTGCGGTCGACGACGCCTTCGACGGCGTACGCCCTGAACCGGGCGGCGCCGAACTCGTCCAGCTGCGCCAGGGCGCCGCCAAGAAGAGCGGCGGCGAGACCCTCCCCAAGGTGCAGGCCCAGGAGCCCCTGGAGGGCGAGTGGGTGGGCGATCTCCTGGCCACGGCCGCCGGCAAGGTCCTCGACGAGCGGTTCTCGCCGACTGCGGGACAACACTGCACACACTGCGCTTTCCGGGCGTCGTGCAGTGCTCGACCGGAGGGGCGGCACGTGGTCGACTGAGGTGCCCGCGGGGCCTCTCGTGGTCGAGTGATGTACGGCACCACGTGTGCTGACCAGCGGTTCTTTCGCCTCGGTGGTCGATGTGGCCCCCGCTGTCAGTGGGCGCCGCTAGCCTCTCTGAGGTGTCCGCCCGTATCACCGATCCCGAGCAGCTCAAGGAGCTCCTCGGCATCCCGTTCACCCCGGAGCAGACGGCCTGCATCACCGCACCGCCCGCCCCTCAGGTGATCGTGGCCGGAGCCGGTTCGGGCAAGACCACGGTGATGGCGGCGCGTGTGGTGTGGCTGGTCGGCACCGGACAGGTCGCTCCCGAGCAGGTGCTCGGCCTGACGTTCACCAACAAGGCCGCGGGTGAACTCGCCGAGCGCGTCCGCAAGGCGCTCATCAAGGCTGGTGTCACCGACCCGGACGTGATCGACCCCGACAACCCGCCGGGCGAGCCCGTCATCTCCACGTACCACGCCTTCGCGGGCCGCCTGCTGACCGACCACGGGCTGCGCATAGGCCTCGAACCGACGTCCCGCCTGCTCGCCGACGCCACCCGCTACCAGCTCGCCGCGCGCGTGCTGCGCGAGGCGCCAGGACCGTACCCGGCGCTGACCCGTTCCTTCCCCGACCTGGTCGGCGACCTCCTCACACTCGACTCCGAGCTCGCCGAACACCTCGTACGCCCCGAGGACCTGCGCGCGTACGACGCCGAGCTGCTGCGTTCCCTGGAGGGCGCCGAACTCACCAACGCCGACCTGCGCAAGGTCCCCGAGGCGGCCGCGGCCCGGCGTGCACTCGCCGAGCTGGTGGGCCGCTACCGCGCGGCCAAGCGTGAGCGCGACCTCCTCGACTTCGGCGACCAGATCGCCCTTTCGGCCACGCTCGCCCGCACCCGGTCCGAAGTCGGAGAGATCCTGCGCGACGAGTTCCGCGTGGTCCTGCTGGACGAGTACCAGGACACCTCGGTGGCCCAACGCGTCCTGCTCGCCGGTCTCTTCGGCACCGGCACCGGTCACCCGGTGACCGCGGTCGGCGACCCCTGCCAGGCGATCTACGGCTGGCGCGGCGCCTCCGTCGCCAACCTCGACGACTTCCCCGAGCACTTCGCGCACCCCGACGGCCGCCCCGCGACACGCCAGGCGCTCAGCGAGAACCGCCGCAGCGGCGGCCGCCTCCTCGACCTCGCCAACGGCCTCGCGGAGCCCCTGCGCGCCATGCACGCGGGCGTGGAGGCCCTGCGCCCCGCACCCGGAGCCGAGCGCGACGGCGTGGTCCGCTGCGCGCTGCTGCGCACCCATGCCGAGGAGATCGACTGGCTCGCCGACTCCCTCGCCCATCTCGTGCGCACGGGCAAGTCGCCCGGCGAGATCGCGGTCCTGTGCCGTACGGCCACCGACTTCGCCGAGATCCAGGGAGCGCTCGTCGCCCGCGACATCCCGGTCGAGGTGGTGGGCCTCTCCGGGCTGCTGCACCTTCCCGAGGTCGCGGATCTCGTCGCAGTCTGTGAGGTCCTCCAGGACCCGGGAGCCAACGCCTCCCTGGTACGCCTCCTCACCGGTCCGCGCTGGCGGATCGGCCCGCGCGACCTCGCCCTGCTGGGGCGGCGTGCTCGCCTCCTCGTGTCCCACGCGCGCGTGGGGTCCGACGAGGACCCGGACCGCCGGCTCGCCGCAGCGGTCGAGGGGGTCGATCCGTCGGAGGTGATATCACTCGCCGACGCGCTCGACACGTTCCTGGAGATGCCCATCGAGGCCGAAGGGGACGACGACGGGCTGCCCTTCTCGCCGGACGCCCGGGTGCGGTTCGCGCGGCTCGCCGCCGAGCTGCGCGACCTGCGCCGCTCCCTCGCCGACCCGCTGATGGACGTCCTGCACCGGGTGCTCGCCGTCACCGGCTTGGAGGTTGAGCTCTCCGCGTCGCCGCACGCCCTGGCCGCCCGCCGCCGCGAGACCCTGTCGAACTTCCTGGACATCGCCGCGTCCTTCGCCGCGGGCGACGGAGAGGCGACCCTGCTGGCCTTTCTCGGCTTCCTGCGCACCGCCGCGCAGTACGAGAAGGGCCTCGACAATGCCTTGCCCGGTGGCGAGAACACCGTCAAGGTGCTGACCGCGCACAAGTCCAAGGGCCTGGAATGGGACGTCGTCGCGGTCCCCGGCCTCGTCACCGGCACCTTCCCCAGCACCCAGGGCCGCGAGAAGTGGACCGCCCAGGGCAAGGTCCTGCCGCACGAGCTGCGCGGCGACGCCGACACTCTGCCCGACATCGAAGTCTGGGACGCCAAGGGCATCAAGGCCTTCCACGAGGCCATGAAGGACCATCAGCACACCGAGGAACTCCGCCTCGGCTACGTCACCTTCACCCGCCCCCGCTCGCTCCTGCTCGGCTCCGGCCACTGGTGGGGCCCCTCCCAGAAGAAACCCCGCGGTCCCTCGGACTTCCTGCAAGCACTGCACGAGCACTGCGCGGCCGGACACGGTGAGATCGAGGTCTGGGCGGACGAGCCCGCGGAGGGCGAGGAGAACCCCGCGCTGCGCGAGGCGGCCGCAGACCACGCGTGGCCGCTCCCGCTCGACGACATGGCACTCGCGCGCCGCCGTGCGGCCGCGGAGACCGTGCTCGCCCACCTTGAGCGGGTGGCGTCGCACGAGGAGGCCCACCCCGGGGCCGCGGGGGACCGAACCAGGGCTGCCCACGACCCGTCCTCGTACGACGATCCGGACTGGCCGCCTCCGCCGGAGGACGACGACTTCCCCTACGACGATTCCCCCTACGGGGAGGACGGCTTCCCCGACGAAGACGACTCCGACTGGGACGCCTGGACGACGGACCGCGCGACGGACGGCCCGACGGACCGCGCGCCCGCCCGCCCGACGGTTCCGCACCAGGCGCCCGCCCCGGAGGCTCGTTCCCACCCCGAGGAGCCCGAGGAGCCCTCACACCTCACCCCCGAAGAGGCCCGCACCCTCGCCTCCTGGGACCGTGACCTGGACGCGCTGACCGGAGAGCTCCTGCGCGCCCGCGCGAGCGTCACGGACGTACCCCTGCCACCGTCGCTCACCGCGTCGCAGCTGCTGCGCCTGGCCGCCGACCCGGATGGCTTCGCGCAGGAGCTGGCACGCCCCATGCCGCGCCCCCCGCAGCCCGCCGCGCGCCAGGGCACCCGCTTCCACGCCTGGGTCGAGTCCCGCTTCGAAGAGCTGCGGCTGCCCATGCTGGAGCCGGAGGAGCTGCCCGGCAGCGAGGCCGAGATCGCCGACGAGCGTGACCTGGAGGCCCTCAAGGACGCCTTCGAGCGCACTCCGTACGCGCACCGGACTCCGTATCGCGTCGAGGCGCCCTTCCAGCTCGCGATCGCGGGACGTGTCGTACGCGGCCGTATCGACGCCGTCTACAGGGAAGGCGACGGCGACGGGACGACATACGAGATCGTCGACTGGAAGACCGGCCGCGGCCGTACCGCCGATCCCCTTCAGCTCGCGCTCTACCGTCTCGCCTGGGCCGAACAGCACGGCGTGCCCCTGGAGTCCGTCAAGGCCGCGTTCTTGTACGTCCGCAGCGGCGAGGTCGTCCGACCGGGCCACCTCCCGGACCGTGCCGCCCTGGAGCGGCTGCTCATCGAAGACCCAGCAGGCCCACAAGAAGGGGCTCCCGGGGAACCGCCGGACGAACACGCCCCTGTGGGCGGATAGGCTCGTGAGCATGAGCAAGCCCGTTGACAGCGCCGTCAGCACCGTCCGCACGTACATCCAGAACCACCGCACCGCCTTCCTCGACGACCTCGCGGAGTGGCTGCGCATCCCCTCGGTGTCGGCACAGCCCGACCACGCCGCGGACGTGGCGCGCAGCGCCGACTGGCTTGCCGCCAAGCTCCGGGAGACCGGCTTCCCGACTACCGAGGTCTGGCCGACTGCGGGCGCCCCGGCCGTCTTCGCCGAGTGGCCCTCCGAGGACCCGGGAGCGCCTACGGTCCTGGTCTACGGGCACCACGACGTGCAGCCCGCCGCCCGTGAGGACGGCTGGGACACGGAGCCCTTCGAGCCGGTGATGCGTGGAAACCGCCTCTACGCGCGCGGGGCTGCCGACGACAAGGGCCAGGTGTTCTTCCACACACTCGGCGTCCGCGCCCACCTCGCCGCCACTGGACGCACCGCCCCCGCCGTCCACCTCAAGCTCCTGATCGAGGGCGAGGAGGAATCCGGCTCCCCGCACTTCCGTGACCTCGTCGAAGCGAAGGCACAGCGGCTGATCGCCGACGCCGTGATCGTCTCCGACACCGGCATGTGGTCCGAGGACACCCCCACGGTGTGCACCGGGATGCGCGGCCTCGCGGAGTGCGAGATCGAGCTGTACGGCCCCGACCAGGACATCCACTCCGGATCCTTCGGCGGTGCCGTGCCCAACCCGGCGACCGTCGCCGCCCGACTCGTCGCGGCCCTGCACGACGAGCACGCGCGCGTGGCCGTACCCGGCTTCTACGAAGGCATCGCCGAACTCACCGACCAGGAGCGCGAGCTCTTCGCCGAGCTGCCCTTCGACGAGGAGCGGTGGCTGCGTACGGCCAAGTCGACAGCCACCCACGGAGAGGCCGGACACACCACCCTGGAGCGCATCTGGGCCCGCCCGACCGCCGAGGTCAACGGCATCGGCGGCGGCTACCAGGGCCCGGGCAGCAAGACGATCATCCCGTCCTCGGCCATGGTGAAGCTCTCCTTCCGGCTGGTCGCGGGACAGGACCCCGAGCACATCGAGAAGGCCGTACGCGCCTGGGCCGCCGAGCAGGTGCCCGCGGGCATCCGGTGCGAGATCACGTTCGGCGCGGCCACGCGCCCGTGTCTGACGCCACTGGGCCACCCGGCCCTCCAGTCCGTCGTACGGGCGATGGGACGGGCCTTCGAGCAACCGGTCCGTTTCACCCGTGAGGGCGGCTCGGGACCCGCGGCCGACCTCCAGGAAGTCCTCGGTGCCCCCGTGCTCTTCCTGGGCATCTCCGTCCCCTCGGACGGTTGGCACGCTCCCAACGAGAAAGTCGAGCTCGATCTCCTCATGAAGGGCGTCGAAACCACCGCCCACCTGTGGGGCGATCTGGCCGAAAACTGGCGCGAGGCACACTGAACAGGCACCCACGAAGAAGACGATCCACGTCCTGAAGAGCGCCCCGCACCACCGCACCGCCGTACGTCCTGCTGAACCGCCCGCCGAAATAACCGTTCCACCGGGGGAGTTGGAAGCACCCGTGACCACCTGGACCGACCGCACCGCCGACCGTCCCATCTCGCTCACCGCCCCGAGCGGCATCGACCGGGCCGCCCACCACCGGCTCGACGAGGCCTGGCTCGCGGCGGCCTGGAGCCACCCCACGACCCGTGTCTTCGTGGTCTCCGGCGGTCAGGTGCTCATCGACGAGACGGCGGACGGCACCACTGAACTCGTGATGACCCCCTCCTTCGAGGCCCCGCTCACCGAGGCGCACCGATACTTCCTTGGTGCGGACGACGACGGTGTGAGCTATTTCGCACTTCAGAAGGACGCGCTTCCCGGCCGTATCGACCAGTCCGCGCGCCCTGCAGGTCTGCGCGAGGCCGGGCTGCTGCTGTCCCCGCGTGACGCGGGTCTGATGGTGCACGCGGTCGCCCTGGAGAACTGGCAGCGACTGCACCGCTTCTGCTCGCGCTGCGGCGAACGCACGGTCATCGCGGCCGCCGGTCACATCCGCCGCTGCCCCGCCTGCGGCGCCGAGCACTACCCGCGCACCGACCCTGCCGTGATCATGGCTGTCACGGACGACGAGGACCGCATCCTGCTCGGCCGCCAGGTGCACTGGCCCGAAGGCCGCTTCTCCACGCTCGCCGGCTTCGTCGAGCCCGGCGAGTCCATCGAGCAGTCCGTGCGCCGCGAGGTCTTCGAGGAGGCGGGCGTCACGGTCGGCGAGGTCGAATACATCGCCAGCCAGCCCTGGCCCTTCCCCTCCAGCCTCATGCTGGGCTTCATGGCCCGCGCCACCTCGTCCGAGATCAACGTCGACGGCGAGGAAATCCACGAAGCCCGCTGGTTCTCCCGGGAAGACCTGCGGGCCGCCTTCGAGTCCGGAGAGGTGCTGCCTCCCTACGGAATCTCGATCGCGGCCCGCCTCATCGAGCTCTGGTACGGCAAGCCCCTGCCGACGCGAGGGGCAGCCGCCTGACGTCGCTCAGACGCCGATCTTCTGCTTGACCTGTGCCAGCGAAGGGTTCGTGAGCGTCGAACCATCCGGGAAGAGAACGGTGGGAACCGTCTGGTTTCCGCCGTTCGCCTTTTCCACGAACGCCGCGGACTGCGGGTCCTGCTCGATGTTGATCTCGTTGTACGTGATGCCCTCGCGGTCCATCTGGCTCTTCAGCCGACGGCAGTAGCCACACCACGTGGTGCTGTACATCGTCACAGTGCCCTGCATGTCGTTTGCGCTCCTTCACGGCTTCGGGGTGCGTGGTCGCTGGCAGTGCAACGTATGTGACCTGGCGGCCATTCCCGTAGGGGGTACCCGGGGTGCCACGGCGGGACGTGACGCCTGCCGCATTAGCGTGACGCCTGCCGCATTAGTACGACTGCAGGCGCCTCCCTGTGGACAACCGGCTCGTCCGCCTCCTGCGACCTGGCAGCATGGCGGGGTGACAGCAGCAACGCACTCCACCCTCTTCCCGCAGGTTCCGGACACGGCCGACGCGGTGCTCGACGGGCTCGACCCCGAGCAGCGCGAGGTCGCCACCGCCCTGCACGGTCCGGTGTGCGTGCTGGCGGGCGCCGGCACGGGCAAGACGCGGGCCATCACCCACCGCATCGCCTACGGGGTGCGCGCCGGGATCCTGCAGCCCTCCAGCGTGCTGGCCGTCACCTTCACCAACCGCGCCGCGGGCGAGATGCGTGGCCGCCTCCGTCAGCTCGGCGCGGGCGGAGTCCAAGCCCGCACCTTCCACTCCGCCGCGCTCCGCCAACTCCAGTACTTCTGGCCGAAAGCAGTCGGTGGCAGCCTGCCCCGGCTGGTCGATCGCAAGATCCAGCTCGTCGCGGACGCGGCAGCCGCCTGCCGCATTCGCCTCGATCGGGGCGAACTGCGAGATGTCACCGGCGAGATCGAGTGGTGCAAGGTCACCCAGACCATCCCCGCCGACTACGCGGCCGCCGCCGCCAAGGCCGGCCGCGACGCCCCCCGCGATCCGGCCGAGATCGCCCAGCTCTACTCGACGTACGAGGACCTCAAGCGCGATCGCGCGGTCATCGACTTCGAGGACGTCCTGCTGCTGACGGTCGCCATCCTCCAGGACCGGCACGACATCGCCGATCAGGTCCGCTCCCAGTACCAGCACTTCGTGGTCGACGAGTACCAGGACGTCAGCCCGCTCCAGCAGCGCCTGCTGGAGTTGTGGCTCGGTGAGCGCGACAGCCTGTGCGTCGTCGGTGACGCCAGCCAGACGATCTATTCGTTCACCGGTGCAACTCCCGACCACCTTCTCGACTTCCGTACCCGCCACCCCGGAGCCACCGTCGTCAAGCTCGTCCGCGATTACCGCTCCTCGCCCCAGGTCGTCCACCTCGCCAACGGACTGCTCGCCCAGGCCCGCGGCAGGGCCGCCGAGCACCGCTTGGAGCTGATCTCCCAGCGCGCCCCGGGACCGGAGCCCGTCTACGCCGAGTACACGGACGAGCCCGCCGAGGCCGAGGGCGCCGCCCGCCGTATCCGCGACCTCATCGCCTCAGGCGTCCCCGCGGGCGAGATCGCGATCCTCTTCCGTACGAATTCCCAGTCCGAGATCTACGAACAGGCCCTCGCCGACGCCGGGGTGCCCTACCAGCTGCGCGGCGCCGAGCGGTTCTTCGACCGCCCGGAAGTGCGCAAGGCGGGAGCAGCCCTGCGTGCCGCGGCTCGCTTCGGGGGCAACGACTCCTTGCTCGACGACGCCGTCGACCTCCCCTCACAGGTCCGTGCCGTGCTGTCCGGCGAAGGATGGACCAGCCGGCCCCCGGCAGGCTCCGGCGCGGTCAGAGAGCGCTGGGAGTCGCTGGCCGCCCTCGTGTACCTCGCACAGGACTTCGCCACCGCCAAGGCCGGTGCCACTCTCGGTGACCTGGTGGCGGAGCTCGACGAACGCGCGAGCGCTCAGCATGCCCCGACCGTGCAGGGCGTCACCCTCGCCTCGCTGCACTCCGCCAAGGGGCTGGAGTGGGACGTCGTCTTCCTGGTCGGCGTCGCCGAGGGCATGATGCCGATCACCTACGCAAAGACCGACGAGCAGATCGAGGAGGAACGCCGCCTCCTCTATGTCGGTGTCACCCGCGCCAGAGAGCACCTGTGCGTCTCCTGGGCGCTGTCCCGCTCGCCCGGCGGCAGGCCCAACCGCCGGCCCAGCCGATTCCTCGACGGGCTGCGTCCGGGCTCCGTCGCCACCCCGGGTCGCAGCAGCAGCGGCGGCTCGGGAGGCATCGAGCGCGGCGTCGGAAGCAGCGGTGGCACCGTCGTACGGAGGACGAGCCGGACCCCGGCCCGCTGCCGGGTCTGCGGCCGCACCCTGACCGACGCGGGCGAGATGAAACTGATGCGCTGTGAGGATTGCCCCTCCGACATGGACGAAGGTCTCTACGAGCGGCTGCGCGAGTGGCGCGCGGTGCAGGCGCAGCGCAGTGGGCAGCCTGCGTTCTGCGTCTTCACCGACAAGACGCTGATGGCGATCGCCGAGGCCGTGCCCGACGACGAGCGCGAGCTGGCGCGGATCCCCGGCGTCGGAGTACGCAAGCTGAACCGCTTCGGAGCCGACGTTCTGGCTATCTGTGCAGGTCAAGAGCCTGGAGCAGGCGACGATGGTGACTGATTCAAACTCGTCGAAAAAATAGTTTGCGCATGCCCCAGCAATCCCCATAGGTTCTAAGCACGGAAACGGCGGCCTTCTCCAAGGCCCTGGATCCGTGCTGTACTTAATAACCGTCGGACTGGCTCACCCGGTCCCCTTAGACGCCGAGAGGAGGCGATTCCAGTGATCAGCATCACCACCAGCTCCATCAGCACCATCAAAATGACCGATCGCTCGGTCGTCTCCACGTGCATGCTCGGCGTCTCGAACCTGGGCACCGGTCTGTCCGGCATCCCTGCCGCCCGGCCGGAGTCCTCCCTGTCTCTCGCGGGTCTTCCCATCCGTGAGCGCAATGAGCGACCGACGCAGGCACTGGAAGCAGCAGTAGTGGCAGAGGCGCAGGCCTATGCCTTTGCGGCGGCCGGTGCCGGAGCCCTGAAGCAGACAACGCAGCACCACCACACGATGTGGGCCTTCCGTGGGCCTGAACCCTGGAGTGATCCAGCCTGATTCTCGATCAGGCCGGCGCCTTCAGGGCCGCGGAACCCCACCCGGGATCCGCGGCCCTTCTGTTTGTCCCCGACCGGGGGCGGCAGTGCGAAGGGGCCTCGGGACAAGAAAAGAACCCGGTACCAGCCGCCAACCGGCCAACCGGCCGGCACGACCAGACGAGGAAGACGAACCGTGCAACTCGAAGCGCACGCCCCGTCCGTACCGCCTTCCGAAACGATCCCCCCGCCCGGCCTCACGGAGGACTCCACCTTGATCCCGCTCACTGCGCTCACCGCGCTCGACGACGCCATCGAGAACCTCGGCGTACCCGTCCCCTGCCGCTCCTACGACCCGGAGGTCTTCTTCGCCGAGTCGCCGGCCGATGTCGAGTACGCCAAGTCCCTCTGCCGCACCTGCCCGCTGATCGAGGCCTGCCTCGCCGGCGCCAAGGAGCGGCGTGAGCCCTGGGGCGTCTGGGGTGGCGAGCTCTTCGTCCAGGGCGTTGTCGTGGCCCGCAAGCGGCCGCGTGGCCGCCCGCGCAAGAACCCGGTTGCGGCATGAACGCCCGAGGAACGATCGATCGCCCCCTGACGCACGACCCCAAGAAGCAGGCCCCGATGAAGCCGTCCACCAGCGAGCCCGCAGGCTCCGCGATCCCAGACTTCACCACCACCGGCGCGAACGACTCGCGTCAGAACAGGACCCGAGAGATGCAACTCATCCCAGAAGCCCTGGCTCGTGCGCATATGCACGAGCGACTGCACCAGGCCGAGCAGGAACGTCGGGCCGTGCGCCTGGCGACCGCTCGCCGCATGCAGCGCCGGGCCGAGCGCGCCTCGATGCGAGCCCGGCGCGCGCTGGCCATGGCGGTCATGCAGTAGCCCATTGCAGTCGCGGCAGTTCCAGGCAGTGAATCCTCGCGGGGGTCGGTCCGAACGGACCGGCCCCCGCGGTGCGTTGTGCCGGGCGAACCGTCGGCCACGGCGTTATCGTCGCGGGGTGACGAGTCTTCCCGGGGACAGTGACAGCACCGGCTCCGCACCGCGGCGTGACGCGGGCGAGGCCCAGCACATCGTGTGCGCCCGTTGCGGCACCCGGGCCGAGTGCCCCCAGCCGACCTGGACCTGTTCGGTCGAGAACGGTACCCGCAACTACTTCTGCGACAGTTGCGCCCGCACCAACCTCAGAGCGATCGAGGGCCGCCTGGACTCGGCGTGGTGGTAGGCCGGTAGGCCCGTCCACTCAGGCCTCAACCGCCGATTCCTCCTCGTCCAGCAGCTCCTCGTCCGGCAGGAACCCGGGCAGCCACTCCTCCAGTTCATCGCGCAGGCGGACCGTGGCGCCCAGTTGGCACAAGACGCCGATGGTGCTCAGGGTCACGCGATGTATCAGGAGGTATGCCGGGGGCAGGTTGAGTCGCTTGCCCAGCTGGTGGGCGGGGGAGCGGGGGTCGGCCACTCGGGCGGCCTGGCTGCGTATCCAGGTTCGGGTGAAGGTGAACTCGTCCGCCGCGGCCGGTTCGATGATCGGCAGGAGGTAGTCCAGGACCGCGTCGGGTTCGAGGTCTATGGACTCCTTGACGAAGCCCTCTTCGCAGAGCAGTTCGTAGACCGACTCGGCGTCGCCTTCGAGGGTCATGCGGAGGGAGTCGCCGATCGGCAGGGGCAGGCCCCCCGGGAGGCGGTCGACCGTTCCGAAGTCCAGAACGCCCAGGCGCCAGCCGTTCTTCTCGTCCGGCAGCAGACGGAAGTTGCCCGGGTGCGGATCGGCATGGAGCAGGCCGGTGCGAGCCGGTCCCGAGAAGAGGAACCGGGCCAGCAACTGGCCGGCGCGGTCCCGCTGCTCCTGGGTACCGTCGGAGATCACCTCCGACAGCGGTGTCCCGTCGATCCATTCGGTCACGAGGATCTGGTCGCACTGGTGAACTACCGCCGGGACGAGGACGTCCGGGTCGCCCGCGAATTCCTCCGCGTGTGCCGTCTGGGCCTGGGCTTCCAGCCCGTAGTCGAGTTCCTCGGACACCCGGTCGCGCAGTTCGGCGATGAGCGGCTTGATGTCCATGCCGGGGATCAGGGGACCCAGAAGTCTGGCGAATCGGCTGAGCTGGGTCAGATCGGACAGCAGCGCCTCGCCCGCCCCGGGGTACTGCACCTTGACGGCGACCTCGCGCCCGTCGTGCCACACCGCGCGGTGCACCTGGCCGATCGAGGCCGCCGCGGACGGCTTGTCCTGGAACTCCAGGAACAGCTCGGACCAGTTCTCGCCGAGCCGCTCCTCCAGCGCGGAGTGAACGCTGCTTGTCGGGAGGGGAGGCGCTGCTTCCTGAAGCTTCGTCAGCGCCGCGCGATACGGCCCCGCGACCTCCTCGGGCAGTGCCGACTCGAAGACGGACAGTGCCTGCCCGAACTTCATCGCGCCGCCCTTGAGCTCGCCGAGCACCTTGAACAGCTGCTCCGCCGTGCGCTGCTGGAGCTCACGGCCCACGAGCTCCGCCGACTTCCCGCCGATACGTTTGCCGAGCCCCCAGGTCGCCCGCCCAGCGAAGCCGAGCGGTAGCGCGGCGAGTTTGGCGGTACGGGTGACCGCCTTCCGGGGAAGATCAGACATGCGCCCTCCAGGTCCCAGACAGCCGTGCCGCGTACGGCTGTTGCCCCGCCATTGTCTCGTGCGGCTCGCCGTCCTCCGAGGGGCGCTCCCCCTTAGCTTTCTCCGCCGCGCCGCAGGGGCATGCCGGATGAGGCCAGACCGGTCTCGCGTGCCAGTCGAGGCCCGGTACCGATACCTCCCAGCGGGCCCCCGCGCTGGAGGGCAATGTGCCGTCCAGGAAGGCAAGCGCGTGTCCGGCGGCCAGACCGGCGACCCCTGCCGCCAGTGTGAGGTCGCACGCCGGCACCTGGCGCTGCCGCCCGGAGCGCCACTGCGCGACCAGGCGAGGCCAGGTCGGATCCCGGTCGGCGCGTCCCCGGTCGAGGCAGCCCGCGCAGCCGGTGTCGCCGGGCAGGACCATGGGGCCGACGATCCCGGTGCCTTCCACAACACCCGCGTAGAGATGGGGCGTCCCTGAAGCGATCAGAGTCTCGGCCGCCGCTGGATCGGGCGCGTGGATGCCGAGGCCGTCCCGGGGAGTGAGGATCACCAGTGCCAGTCCCCGTTCCTTGTCCTTGTCGTCCTCGTTCGAGGATGTCCCCTGCGAGGATGCCCGAGGTGGACGGTCCGGTGCCGCTCGGCGCACCGCTCGGCGAGCGGCCTCCTCCCGGCGCTCACCGATGGACTCGGCGGGCAGCCCGCCCGGTGCCACGTCCCACGGCTCCACGCGGCCGACGTCGCGCACATCGATCTCGCCCACGCCGGCGCCCGCGAGCAGAGAGGCCAGCACCACTCCCACCCGGCCGGCGCCGCGCACCTGTACGCGCAGTGAGCGCCGGGCGGCCAGCCGCTCGATGGCGTCGCCCGGCTCGCTCGTGACGAGGGAGAGGGAGGCGAGGTCCGGGCGCAGCCGCTCCAGCACCGCCTTCTTCTTGCGCAAGGCGTCCGCGGCCGGGCCGCCTCCGGTCGCGTCGTCCAGCAGGCCGGATCGGGCCAGCCGCTCCACGAGGGCGTCGACATGGCCGTCGGGCAGCCCCATCCTGCGTCCCTCCTCACGCAGGAGCGGCATCCCGCGTGCTCCGTTGAGCAGGTCCAGGAAACTGCCCGTCGCCGTGTCCATCGGGCCCAGCACCATCGCGTGTGGCGGTGCCATCCCGAACTGCACGGTGTTGAGATCCCGCCAACCGCGCCGCAGCGCGGGCTTCACCATCGGATGCATGACCTACCCCCGTAGCCCATAGAGCGTCCCCGTGTGCCGGCGGTGTGTCTCCTGCGCCCGCCGATCGAATGCCAGCATGCCCGTCCGGGCCGAACGATGCCGAAAGTTGTCCACAGGCTGCACCGTTCGTCATACAAATCAAGCGCACGGAGTGCGGATCGGCATCGAACCGTCCCGGGGGCGGGACTTCCCCCGTGTGCAGCGGGTAACGTCGGGGCGTGCCCGCCGACCCACTGCACCGCGCCGGAAAACCACAGCGCAGCACGACGAGCCCGCCACCAAGCGGTTCGGGGGCGAGCGCGATCGAGGTCCGCAGGAGCGCGCGACGGCGCAGAACGGTCTCCGCGTACCGCGAGGGCGATCGCACCGTCGTGCTCATCCCCGCTCGGATGTCCGAGGCGGAGGAGCAACGCTGGGTGACCGTCATGCTCGACAAACTGGCCGCCCAGGAGAACAAGAGGGTGCTCGGCGACGCCGAGCTGGCCGAGCGTGCGGAGCGCCTGTCCGGCCAGTACTTCAACGGCCGGGCCCGGCCCACGTCGGTGCGCTGGGTCACGAATCAGAACACGCGCTGGGGCTCGTGCACTCCGTCCGAGGGCAGCATCCGTCTGTCGCACCGGTTGCAGGGCATGCCCGAGTACGTGGTCGACTACGTTCTCGTCCACGAACTCGCCCACTTGCTCGTGCCCGGACACGGGCCGCGCTTCTGGCGGCTTCTCGAGGCGTATCCGCGTACCGAACGTGCGCGCGGCTACCTCGAAGGGGTGGTCGCTGCCGACCGGCTGCCCCATCTGCCCGCCGCACGCGACGAGTAGAGCGGGTCCGCCCTCAAGGGCCGATTGTGTACCGGGTCTGTACCGGCTTCGTCCACTCCCAGAGTTTGCCGTTAGCCTGACGCGACGCACTCGCATTCGGGATGGGGGACGGTCGTTACGCATGGCCAGGGAATTCCAACGCGGCCACAAGGCCAAGATCAGTGACCTCACCGCGGGCACCGATCTGTACGTAGGCGTGCAGATCACCGGCCCCGGACTGACCTTCGACATCAGTTGCTTCGGTCTGGACGCCGACGAACGGCTCTCGGACGACCGGTACTTCGTCTTCTTCAACCAGCCGAAGACCCCTGAGGAGTCCATCCAACTCCTCGGCGCCCAGTCGGGCGACACGGAGTCCTTCCGTGTGACCCTCGACCGGATCCCGGCGCAGATCCAGAAGCTGTCCTTCACGGCGACCATCGACGGCTCCGGGCAGATGTCGCAGATCGCCCCCGGATATCTCCGCGTTGTCGCCGGTGGTGAGGAGGTGGCCCGGTACTCGTTCAGCGGCGCGGAGTTCTCCACGGAACGTGCCGTGATGCTGGGCGACTTCTACTTGAAGGACGTCTGGCGGTTCGCCGCCGTGGGACAGGGCTTCGACGGCGGCCTCGACGCGCTGCTGAAGAACTTCGGTGGCGAGGTCGCCGAGGAGCCGCCCGCCGCGCAGCAGCCGCAGGCCGCGGCCGCACCGTCCTTCGCACCCCCGGCCACCGCGCCGCCCGCGTTCGGCACCCCGGCCGCCTCCGCCCCGGCACCCGCTCCCGCCCCGGCGCCCGCGCCGCAGCCCGCCGCGCAGGGCTTCGCGGCGCCCTCGGGAGCCACGCCGCCGCCCGCTCCGGCGCCCGCCGCGCCCTCGGTGCATGCCGCACCGACCATCGTCGCGCCCCTGCACACCCCGCCGGGCGGCCCCGTTCCGCCGCCGGGCCCCGCGCCGTACACGCAGCCGCCCGGGCAGCCCGGTCCGCCGCCCGGATACGGCCAGCAGCCTCCCGGCCAGACGGCTCCGATGCCGCCCGGTTACGGCCGGCAGGCTCCGTCCGCCCCTCCCGGTTATGGACAGCAGACGCCGACCGCGCCTCCGGGCTACGGTCAGCAGCCGCAGTACGGGCAGGTCCCGGGCCAGGGGCCCGGACAGTACCCCGGCCAGCCCGGCGCGCCCTCTGCGTACGGCGCTCCCCAGGGCGCCCCGCAGGGCGGCGCGGGCGTGGCCGCCGCGCTGGGGGCCTTCAAGGAGACGCCCACCGGCCAGCGGTGGACGCAGCAGAACAAGAAGCTCATCCGGGTGGACCTCGGCATCGGCGGTCAGCCCGTACTGGCCCGCCAGGGCAGCATGGTGCTCTACCAGGGCAAGGTCGACTTCAGTTACAAGGGCGCCGGCTTTGCCGGGCGGATCGTGGGCAATGCGACCGGCCAGGAGATGCAGCTGATGCGCTGTACGGGCCAGGGGCAGGTGTTCCTCGCCGAGAACTCCACCCACGTGCACCCCATCGAACTCCAGGGCGACGCGATCTGTGTCTCCGCGGAGAACGTGCTCGCCTTCGACGAGTCGCTCCAGTACGAGGTGCGCCGGATCGAGGGACACGGCATCCCCGGAGGCGCGCTGTTCACCATGCAGTTCCAGGGGACCGGCACGATCGTCGTGAAGACGCACGGTGCCCCCGTCGTGCTGCCGGTGACGCCCACGACCTTCGCCGACTGCAACGCCGTCGTCGCCTGGTCCGCGGCCGCACAGGTGATCGTCTCCAGCCAGGTGCGGATGCGCCGGAACGCCTACCCCGGCGACACCGGAGAGAGCGTGAACCTTCAGTTCCGCGCCGCGCCCGGCAATTTCATCGTCGTCCAGCCGTACGAGGTCTGAGGGAGCCCGTCATGAACCAGCCACTTGCGGGCTTCGCCCCGGCACCCGTCACCGCCCGCATGGAGAACCACGGCAACCACATGCTGAAGGTCGCCATGCAGACCGGAAACGACCTCCTCGCGCGCGTGGGGTCGATGGTCGCCTACGAAGGGTTCGTCCAGTACGAGCCCAACCCGCCCGCCGTACGCCAGATCGCGCGCGACTGGGTCACCGGCGAGGGCGCGCCGCTGATGAAGTGCTCCGGTGACGGCCTGCTCTACCTCGCCGACTACGGGGCGAACGTCGTCGTCATCAACCTCAACGGGGACGCGATCTCCGTCAATGCCACCAATCTGCTCGCCTTCGACGCACACCTCCAGTGGGGCGTCGAGCGGGTGAAGGGGCTCGCCAAGTTCGCCGGCCAGGGCCTGTGGAACACCAAGATCTCCGGCCAGGGATGGGTCGCGCTGACCTCCCGCGGCAAGCCGATCGTCGTCGACTGCGGCGGCGGTGAGGACGAGACGTACGTCGACCCGGACGCGCTCGTCGCCTGGTCCCCGAACCTCAAGGTGAAGGGCAAGCGCAGCTTCAAGGCGCAGTCGCTGATCGGACGCGGCAGCGGCGAGGCGTACCAGATGGCGTTCTCCGGGCAGGGCATCGTCGTCGTCCAGCCCAGCGAGGACAGCACCGACCGCCTCCGAGTCCGGGGCTGAGGGGGAGCACGACACCATGCAGAGCCCGCTTTTCGGCTACAACGAGCAGCAGACGCAGGAGCGCTACAGCCTGCAGAACTCGCAGATGCTGCGCATCGTCCTGGAGGGCCACGACGACATCCTCGCTCGCAAGGGCACGATGGTCGCGTACCAGGGGCTCGTCGAGTTCGACGCCGAGTACCAGAACACCAGTCAGCAGCGCTCGCGTGCGTACACCGGTGAAGGCCTCGACCTGATGCGCTGTCACGGGCAGGGGACGGTCTACCTCGCCAACCTCGCCCAGCACGTGCACGTCATGGAGGTGGAGCAGGACGGCCTCACTGTCGACAGCAGCTATGTGCTCGCGATGGACTCCTCGCTGCACTACGACGTCATCGCCGTGGACAGCCAGTACGGCATCTCCGGCTCCGGCAAGTACCAGCTCAACATCACGGGACGCGGCAACGTCGCGCTGATGACCTCCGGGATGCCGCTGATGATGCAGGTCACACCGGACAAGTACGTCAACTGCGACGCCGACGCCATCGTCGCGTGGTCCACCGGCCTGCGCGTGCAGATGCAGGCCCAGACGCACTCCTCGGGCGTGTTCCGGCGCCGTGGCAACACCGGTGAGGGCTGGGAGCTCAGCTTCCTGGGCCAGGGCTACGCGCTCGTCCAGCCCAGTGAGTTGCTGCCTCCACAGAACGCCGTGATCGGACAGGGCCTCGCCGCGCAGTACGGCATGGGCCAGCACGGTGCGCACGGGCAGAACCAGGGCAACGTCTGGAGCTGACCACCCGTCAGTCCAGGAAGCGAACGTAAGGGGCGACCGCTTTGGCGGACGCCCCTTACACGTTCACAGCCGTGCGCGGGTCGCCTCCACGAGTCGTACGACCGACTCGTCGGCCACGTCCGCCACGTCGTCGTACGCGAACCAGCGCAGGTCCAGGGACTCGTCGCTTATCGCCTCCTCGGCCCCGGCCGGGGCGAGCGCTGCGTACTGCACATCGAGGTGCCAGGCGCAGGGCGTGTGATGCCGGTCCAGGCGCACCGGGCCGCCAGGCAGCAGTGTCAGCCCTTCGATGCCCGACTCCTCGGTGCCCTCGCGCAGGGCAGCCGCCGCCAGTGTCGCGTCGACGGGCTCGCAGTGGCCGCCCATCTGCAGCCACATGCGCAGCTTCTTGTGGAGGGTCAGCAGCACGCGCCCGTGCGCCGGGTCGACCACCAGGGCGCTCGCCGTGATGTGCCCGTCCTGACAGGCCTTCCACAGTCCGTCGGGGTGTGTTGCGAGGTGGTCCAGGTAGGTCTGGCGCAGCTCTTCCTGCTCCTCGTAGCTCTTCAGTACGAGGACCGCGTCGTCGTGGAGGCTCACTCGGCGCCGTCGCCCTTGTCGTCCTTGGAGTCGTCGTCCTTCTTCAGGTTGGGCTTCTCGGCGGAACCGGAACCGCTCGCCGCCTCGCCGAGCATCTTGTCGATCTCGGAGAAGTCCAGCTGCTCGCGGTGCACGAAGCCGTC
Organism: Streptomyces sp. NPDC050564; assembly: GCF_044457265.1. Classification (NCBI taxonomy): domain Bacteria; kingdom Bacillati; phylum Actinomycetota; class Actinomycetes; order Kitasatosporales; family Streptomycetaceae; genus Streptomyces; species Streptomyces sp. NPDC050564. Next base: position 163,615 of record NZ_JBITGS010000022.1, read on the forward strand.
CGGGTCGTCCAGGTCGGACGCGGTCGGCAGCATGTCCGGGTGGGCCCACAGGCCGTCGCGGCCGTCGACGCCGCGCGCGTCGGTGAGCGAGGCCCACAGACGCGAGGCGTCCCGCAGCCGGCGCGGGCGCAGCTCCAGTCCGATCAGCGTGGCGAACGTCTGCTCGGCGGGACCGCCCGTGGCGCGGCGGCGGCGCAGGGTCTCACGCAGCGCGTCCGCGGACGACAGGCGCGGCTTGGCGGCCGCGTGCACTACCGCGTCCACCCAGCCCTCGACCAGCGCGAGCGCCGTCTCCAGGCGGGCCAGCGCGGCCTTCTGCTCCGGGGTGTCCTCCGGCTGGAACATGCCCTGCTGGAGCGCCTGCTGCAGCTCCTCGGGGTTCTGCGGGTCGAACTGGCCGACCACGTCCTCCAGCTTGGCCGTGTCGACCTTGATCCCGCGCGCGTAGCCCTCGACCGCGCCGAACAGGTGCGAGCGCAGCCACGGCACGTGTGCGAAGAGGCGCTGGTGGGCGGCCTCGCGCAGAGCCAGGTAGAGCCGCACCTCGTCCTGGGGGACGCTCAGGTCCTTGCCGAACGACTCGATGTTCAGCGGCAGCAGCGCGGCCTTCCCCGCCGGGCTCAGCGGCAGGCCGATGTCGGTCGAGCCGACGACCTCGCCCGCGAGCACGCCGACGGCCTGCCCGATCTGCGTGCCGAACATGGCACCGCCCATGGAGCGCATCATGCCGATGAGCGGTCCCGCCATGGCCTGCATCTCCTCCGGCAGGACGTCGCCCATGGCCGCGCCGACGCGCTCAGCGACCGGGTCGACGAGCTCCTTCCACACCGGAAGGGTCGCCTCGACCCACTCCGCGCGGCTCCAGGCCACGGCGGAGCCGGCGCCGGACGGCAGCGACGTGGCGTCGTCCAGCCACAGGTCGGCCAGGCGCACGGCCTCCTCGACCGCGGAGCGCTCGGAGGGACCGATGCTCGCGTCCTTGGTGCCGTCAGGGGTGCCCTGGGAGACCGTCTGACGGGCGATCTGCTTGGCCATGTCCCAGTTCACCGGTCCGCCCTCGTACGAGAGCATCTGGCCCAGTTGCTGGAACGCGGCGCCCAGGTCATTGGGGTTCATGGAACCGAACATGGCTGCGAGCGGATTGTCGGCTCCGGGACCACCGGCTCCGGGCAGCCCGAAACCGAACGGTCCCTGACCACCGCCGCTCTCCTGGTCCTTCTTCTTGCCCTCGTCGCCGTTCTCCGGCTCCTCCGGCGGAAGGCCGAATCCGAATGGGGTGTCACTCACGGGATTCCTCGGCTGGTAAGGCCGCCGGTTCTTTCCGACGGCGGCTGCCCGACAACACCACCCAGCGTAGACACCACAGCCCGATTGGGCCTCGGTGCTTCGCCGACTCTTGGCCTGCGGCAGGATGGATGCCACCTGGTACGCACGCGTCACGCGCGTCCGTTACTGAAGACAACCGCTGGAGACGCCCGGTGAGTTCCCCAGATCCGCAGGTTCGCGCAGCGCGAAACCACTCAACCAGCCCAGCCCCGCGCGGGCCCGTCGTCGCGGTCACCGGCGCCGCGTCCGGCGTGGGTGCGCTGCTCACCGAGCGGCTCGCCGCCAGCGAGGAGATCAAGCAGGTCATCGCCATCGACGAGCGGCGCGGCGAGTGCGCGGCCGCCCAGTGGCACATCCTGGACGTCCGTGACCCGGCGATCGCCGAGAAGCTGCGCGGGGCGGACGTCGTGGTGCATCTCGCGCTGGACCTCGATCTGGAGACGGACGCGGCGGCTCGGACGGCGTACAACGTCCGGGGGACGCAGACCGTGCTCACGGCCGCTGCCGCGGCCGGGATCCACCGGGTGGTGCTGTGCACGTCCGCGATGGTCTACGGGGCGCTGCCCGACAACGAACTGCCCCTCTCCGAAGACGCCGAATTGCGGGCGACGGCCGAGGCCACGGGTGTCGGCGACCTCCTGGAGATCGAGCGGCTCGCACGGCGGGCGCCGCGGGCGCATCCGGGGCTCAATGTCACCGTCGTGCGGCCCGCCGTGCTCGTCGGTGGCACCGATACCGCTCTGACCAGGTACTTCGAATCACCTCGGCTGCTTGTGGTGGCGGGATCGCGGCCCGCCTGGCAGTTCTGTCACGTCGAGGACCTGTGCAGTGCTCTGGAGTACGCCGTCGTCGAGAAGGTGGAGGGAGAGCTCGCCGTCGGGTGCGACGGATGGCTGGAGCAGGAGGAGGTCGAGGAGCTGAGCGGGATCCGGCGGATGGAACTGCCGTCCGCCGTCGCCCTGGGCGCTGCCGCTCGGCTTCACCGGATCGGGCTCACTCCTTCGCCCGCCGGGGATCTGGCGTACACGATGTATCCCTGGGTGGTGAGCGGGAGCCGGCTGCATGACGCGGGGTGGCGACCGCAGTGGACCAATGAGGAGGTCCTCGCGGAACTGCTGGAGGAGGTCGCCGGGCGGCACACCGTGGCCGGGCGGCGGCTCGGGCGCAAGGACGCGACTGCGGCGGGGGCCGCGGGGGCGACGGTGGCTCTGCTGGGTGCGGCTGCCGTGGTGCGGCGGGCTCGGAAGGCTCGGCGGCGGGTCTGAGGGCGCTTGGGGCCCGGCCAGCGCTTCAGGGCACCGGACCGGGGTGGGCGTCGGCCTGGCGGTTGCCCCCTCCGTCCCCAGCCGTCCCGTACCTGGGGGCTGCCTCCCTCAGCCCCCCCGCTCCGGTCTTGACGGCATCGTCCTCGAACGCCGGACGGGCTGAATGATCTCCTGTAGGAGGCTCCAAAGGCGCACGTGCGTGTGCCGGGTGAAACCTCTATTTCGTGTTGTCAGTGGTGTGGGGCACGATGGGCTCATGGCATCCATGAACGACCATCCCGGTGAGCAGGCGGCGCAGGACGCGATCAAGTTGATCGCCATTCGCGAGACGCCGCTCTCCCTGGACGAGGTCTTCAAGACCGTGGGGGACGACGCCTCCGGCGGGACCGCGCTGTTCGTCGGAACAGTCCGGAATCATGACGGTGGTGCCGACGTCGATGAGCTGGGGTATTCGTGTCACCCCAGCGCAGAGGCGGAGATGCGGCGGGTCGCCGAGAAGGTGGTGGCCGACTATCCGGTGCGGGCGTTGGCCGCCGTGCACCGTATCGGGGACCTGGCCGTGGGTGACCTCGCGGTCGTCGTCGCCGTTTCGTGCCCGCACCGGGGCGAGGCCTTCGAGGCGTGTCGCAAGCTCATCGATGACCTGAAGCACGAAGTGCCCATCTGGAAGCACCAGAAGTTCTCCGACGGTACGGAGGAGTGGGTCGGAGCCGGCTGAGGCGGCTGGTCATTCGACCCGAGGATCCGGCGGGTCTTTCGACCCGAGGTTCCGGCCGGTCATTCGTTCTCAGGATTCGGCCGCTCATTCGGCCTTGAGAGTTATCCAACCTCTCACCTGCCCTCCGGTTGCGTAACCGGGGCCCTGCCGTGAGCGTTAACACTGCGAATGGTTAATCTGCTGATCAGTCAGTTGCGGTCGCTCATGGGGTTGGGAGGTCGACATGGCGGCGCTTGCCTGGTTGCTGATTCCGCTTGTGGCTGCGATCGGCGCCGGACTGTGGGGCAGTTGGGCCGGCCGCAATCGCAGGGCGATGGGAGACGGCGTCGAGCTCGCGGGATATACGCGTTTCCGTGAAGCCATGGAGAGGTCCGACGTCATGGAGAGGTCCGCGGGCGGGGAGAAGTCCGCCTCCGACGCCGTGTGAGCCCGACGCGTTCCGGCCCCGTATCCACGGTGGCGCTCCTGCCTGTGAGCACGGCCCCGTCCGCCCCCGTACGGACGGCCCTGACGGTGCGCTGACAGCACCGTCCCGTACTGTCGTTCCATGCCACGCCGCACCGCGACGATGCTCGCCTCGACTCTGATCCTGATCGCGCTCCTGTGCGCGGGAGTGTTCATCAAAGTGCCGTACTCGGAGATGTCACCGGGTCCCACGGTGAACACACTGGGTGAGCACGACGGCGAGCCGGTGCTGCAGATCTCCGGTCACAAGACCTATCCGAGCACCGGGCATCTGAACATGACCACGGTCCGGGTCACCAGCGCCGACTACAACATGAACCTCGTCGAGGCCGTGTACGGGTGGCTCGCGCATGACAACAAGGTCGTGCCGCACGACACGCTCTACCCCGACGGCAAGACCGAGGAGCAGTCGACGCAGGAGAACGCCGAGGAGTTCAGCCAGTCCCAGGAGAGCGCCAAGGTGGCCGCCCTGAAGGAGCTGAACGTCCCGGTGAAGTCCTGGGTGATCGTCTCCACGGTCCTCAAGGGATCCCCGGCCGAAGGCAGGCTGCACGCCGGAGACGTCATCAAGGCCGTCGACGGTACGACGGTGAAGGCGCCCGACGACGTCGCGAAGCTGGTCACCAAGCACAAGCCGGGCGACAAGGTCGTCTTCACGATCGTGCCCGCCAAGGAGCAGGCCGCCGCCGAGAAGGAGAACAAGACGGCGACCGCGACCAAGAACGTGACGATCACCACGACCAAGTCCGAAGACAGCGGTACGGACCGGGCGATCGTCGGGATCTCGGCCGGGACCGATCACACGTTCCCGTTCGCCATCGACATCAAGCTCGCCGACGTCGGCGGACCGAGCGCGGGCCTGATGTTCGCGCTCGGCATAGTGGACAAGCTCACCCCAGGGAACCTGACCGGCGGCAAGTTCGTGGCCGGCACCGGCACCATCGACGACGACGGCAAGGTCGGCCCGATCGGCGGCATCGAGTTGAAGACGGTGGGCGCGCGCGAGAAGGGCGCTCAGTACTTCCTGACGCCCAAGAACAACTGCGCGGCCGCCGCCAAGGACACCCCCAAGGGGCTCACGCTCGTCAAGGTCAACACCATCGACGATGCGATGAGCGCCCTCAAGGACATCAGCTCCGGCAACACGGCCGACCTGCCGAAGTGCACCACCAAGGGCTGACGGACAGCGGGTTGTACACGGCTGGGGGCGTCCCGGGTTCAGGGGGCGCCCCCAGCCACGTACAGCGAGAGATCAGTCCGCGAACGTCGCCGACAGCGCCTCCGCCAGGCCCGGTACCAGGTCCGACCCCGTGAGCACCTCCGTGGGCGCGTCCTTCTCGCGCAGGCGAAGCGCCGAGTCACGGGTGCCGTCGCGCAGGACGCCGACCGTCATGCGTACCTCCTGACGGTCCGGGTGCTCGGCGACCCACTTCGCGAGCTTCTTCTCGCTGAGGCCCTCCGGGACGGAGGCCTCCGCGGACGGCGGCAGCATCAGCCGCTCCACCGTGAGCGCGCAGCCGACTACGGCGTCCGGCCAGGCGATGGTGCCGAGGAACTCGTCGAGCGGCTTGTCGGCAGGGATCTCGTCCTGCTCGATGGGGGTGAGACCGGTGGTCTCCGGTTCGTCCTGCAGGCCGAGCTGGGCCGCGAGGCCGGGTTCCTGGGCCCGCAGTCGCGCGGTGTCTACGAGGGCGAAGAGGCGAGCGGGCTGGTCCCAGCCGAGGCCTGAGGCGTACTCGTCGATTTCGAGTACGGCTCGGGTGAGCGGGCTCGCTGCCATGGGAGTGTTGGACATGGTCACAATCCTGCCTCGTTAATACCCGGAACCGGGAACCGAGTAAAGCGTGAGTAAGTTGCATAGATGAGGCTCCACGATCACGGAGTCTTACGGACGGTCCACCATCACGGGGACCTGACGGATCAACAGCGACTTCGAGGTGCGCACCTTGGCTTTCCAGATGCCGGACCGCGGCGGAGGCCCGACGGGGCCACGGATCAGAGTGGGCCGACCCTCCCGGCGTGTCCGGACCCTGCTCATGACGCTGGGCGTGCTGGCCGTGCTGGCCATGGCCTTCGTCATGTTCGCGGGGTTCTGGACGGACTGGCTCTGGTACCGGTCGGTTCATTACTCGTCCGTCTTCACGACCACCCTGTGGACCAAGATCGGGCTCTTCTTCGTCTTCGGTCTGCTGATGGCGCTCTCGGTCGGCGTGAACATCTGGCTGGCGCATCGGCTGCGCCCGCCGCTCAGTGCCATGTCGATGGAGCAGCAGAGCCTCGACCGATACCGGATGGGCATCGCGCCCTACAAGACGTGGCTTCTGCTCGGCATCACCTCCCTGGTCGGGCTGATCGCCGGTGCGTCCGCCTCGGGCCAGTGGCGCACCTGGCTGATGTGGGTGAACGGGGTGCCCTTCCACCAGAAGGACCCCCAGTTCCACCTCGACGTCGCCTTCTACGCCTTCGACCTGCCCTGGTACCGCTTCCTGCTCGGCTTCGGCTTCGCGGCAGCTGTGCTCTCGCTGATCGCCGCCGCGCTCACGCACTACCTGTACGGCGGGCTGCGGATCACCAGCCCGGGGGCGCGCGCCACGGGCGCGGCAACCGGGCACCTCTCGGTGCTCCTCGGCATCTTCGTCGCGCTGAAGGCGGTCGCCTACTGGCTCGACCGGTACGGGCTCGCCGTGAAGTCGAGTGACTTCAAGGCGACCGGCAACTGGACGGGCCTGAGGTACGTCGACGCGAACGCGTATCTGCCCGCCAAGACGATCCTGTTCTGCATCGCCGTCATCTGCGCGCTGCTCTTCTTCGCCACTCTGTGGCGGCGCACCTGGCAGCTGCCCGTCATCGGCTTCGGCCTGATGGTGCTCTCGGCGATCCTCATCGGCGGCCTGTACCCGGCGATCGTCCAGAAGTTCCAGGTCCAGCCGAACGAGCAGGCCAAGGAAGCGCCGTACGTCGAGAAGAACCTGAAGGCGACCCGCGAGGCATACGGGATCGACGGCACCAAGGTGACGGACTACCCGGGCACGAGCAACACCAAGGACAAGGCCGCGCTGCGCGACGACGCGAACACCGCCGCGAGCCTGCGTCTGATGGACCCGAACATCGTGTCGCCGACCTTCCAGCAGCTCCAGCAGGTGCGGAACTACTACGGCTTCCCGTCGAACCTGGACGTCGACCGGTACACCAAGGACGGCAAGGCGCAGGACACGGTCATCGGTCTGCGCGAGCTGAACCTCCAGGGCATCCCGAAGAACAACTGGATCAACGACCACTTCCGGTACACCCACGGATACGGCGTCGTCGCGGCCAAGGGCACCACGGCCGACAGCGAGGGCCGCCCGGTCTTCACCGAGTACAACCTGCCGTCCAAGGGCGACCTGGGCACGTATCAGCAGCAGATCTACTACGGCGAGAAGACCACCCAGTACTCGATCGTCGGCGGTCCCCAGAAGGAGATCGACTACTCCGACGACAGCGGCGAGAAGACCACCAGCTACAAGGGCAACAGCGGTGTCAGCCTCTCCAGCCCGATCAACCGGGCCGCGTACGCGGTGGCGTTCGGCGAGCCGCAGATCCTGTACTCCGGTGCGATCGGCGAGGGGTCGCGGATCCTCTACAACCGCACTCCCAAGGAGCGTGTCGAGGCGGTCGCCCCCTGGTTGACCATCGACGGTGACGCCTACCCGGCGGTCGTCGACGGGAAGATCCAATGGATAGTCGACGCGTACACGACCACCAACGGGTATCCGTATGCCTCCCGCACCACGCTCGGCGACACGACGGCGGACTCGCTGACGGCGGCCAACAACCAGCGCGCGGTGGTGGCCCAGCAGAACCAGGTCAACTACATCCGCAACTCGGTTAAGGCGACCGTCGACGCGTACACCGGCGAGGTCAAGCTCTACCAGTGGGACACCAAGGACCCGGTCCTGAAGACCTGGATGAAGGCGTTCCCGAACACGGTGAAGTCCAAGGACTCGATCTCGCCGTCGCTGATGGATCATCTGCGGTACCCGCAGGACCTGTTCAAGGTCCAGCGCGAGCTGCTCACCCGCTACCACGTGAAGGACGCGCAGACGTTCCTCAGCGGCAGTGAGGTGTGGCAGGTCCCGGACGACCCGACCAACAAGTCGGGGCCCGTGCCGCCTTACTACCTCAGCATGAAGTTGCCCGGCGAGACGGCACAGTCGTTCTCGCTGACGACGACGATGACGCCGAACGGCCGTGACAACCTGAGCGCCTTCGTGTCCGTCAACGCCGAAGCGGGCATGCCCGGTTACGGCAAGATCAGCATCCTGAAACTGCCGACGGGCAGAACCGTCGACGGACCCAAACGGGTGCAGAGCCAGTTCAACTCCGAGCCGTCCATCGCCGAGTCCATCAGACTCCTCAAGGGCGGTGACTCGGACATCGAGTACGGCAACCTGCTGACGGTTCCGCTCGACGGAGGACTGCTCTATGTGGAGCCCGTCTACGTACGCGGTGGTGACCTCAAGTACCCACTGCTGCGCAAGGTTCTGGTGACCTACGGAGGCAGCACCGCCTTCGAGGACACGCTCGACAAGGCGCTCAACAAGGTCTTCGGAGCGGAGGGTTCGACCACGCCGCCCTCCGACGACGGGACCACGAAACCGCCCACGTCGAGCAATCCGACGGTCCAAGAGGCGCTCAAGGACGCACAGAAGGCCTTCGATCAGGGCCAGGAAGCCCTGAAGAAGGGTGACTGGCCGGCATATGGCCAGGCGCAGAAGGATCTTGAGGATGCGCTGAAACGGGCGGAGGACGCGCAGACCAAGGCCGACAAGACCAGTGGTGGCAGTGCCGGCGGTTCAAGCAAGAGCAGCGACAAGAGCTCCGGAAGCGGCTGATCAGGAGCCCACCCCGCGCCGTGGTACGGTTGCAACACAACGGCGCGGGGTGGAGCAGCTCGGTAGCTCGCTGGGCTCATAACCCAGAGGTCGCAGGTTCAAATCCTGTCCCCGCTACTGAAGTCGAAGGCCCGGATCCTGATCATGGATCCGGGCCTTCGACGTGTGCCGCGCCACGCCGAGGCGCCCGTGGTGACCTGGCGACTCGCGTGAAGTGCTGCGCCATGCGGGGGGAGTTGGGAAATCTGTGTTTGACTTGTCTCTCTGTGGGCATGTCGACAAAACGCTGAAGTGACCTCACTGGCTGCGGTATACCAGGTGTACCCAGGTTGCAGGTGGTGCGACGATGGACGTTATGGGGGACAAGGCAACTCTGTTGGATACAGGGCGGTTTGCGCAGCCTGCCGACTTTGTGCAGTCTGCGGATGTCACGCAGCCTTCCGACCGGGACGAAACCGGCGAGGCTGTCGAGGAAGCGCGCCAGCGGCTCGCCGCTGAAGCCGGCGACGTCGAGGCGATGAGCGTCCTCGGGGCCATCCTGCTGCGCCGTGGTGATCTCGACGGAGCCGAGCCTCAGCTGCGCGCTGCCACGGCCGCCGGTGACCGCGCCGCCGCCAACAACCTGGGTGTCCTCCTGCACCAGCGCGGTTACGCCGACGAGGCCGCCGGATGGTGGCGGATCGCCGCCGTCGCGGGTTCCGCGGCCGCCGCGCACGCGCTCGGGCGGCACCACCGGGAGCGCGGCGACGAGCCCGCCGCCGAGTACTGGCTGCGCCAGTCGGCGGAGCAGGGGCATGCCCTCGGCGCGTACGCGCTCGCCGATCTGCTGGAACACCGCAGTGACGTCGGCGCCGAGCAGTGGATGCGGGCCGCCGCCGAGCGCGGGCACCGCGAGGCCGCCTACCGCCTGGCGCGGACGCTTGATCGCAAGGCCGCGGACGCAGGCCAGGCCGGAGCTGACAACGGTGTCATCGGTGTCATCGGTGCGGCGGGTGAAGAGGCCGAGCAGTGGTACCGGCAGGCCGCCGCGCGCGGACACCGGCGGGCCGCGCTGCACCTCGGGTCGATTCTGGAGAAACGGGGCGACCTCAAGGAGGCCGGGCGCTGGTATCTGACGTCCGCCAAGGACGGCGAGGCGCGGGCAGCTTGCGCGCTCGGGTTCCTGCTGCGGGACGCGGGGGACACGGAGAGCGCCGCCGTCTGGTGGCTGCGCGCCGCGCAGGACGGGGACGGGAACGCGGCGAACGCCCTGGGCGCGCTGCACGCCGAGCGCGGTGAGACGCAGACCGCCGAGCGCTGGTACCGGGCCGCGATGGACGCGGGCGATGTGAACGGGGCGTACAACCTCGGGCTGCTCTGCGCCGAGCAGGGGCGGACCGCGCAGGCCGAGCAGTGGTACCGACGGGCCGCGTACGCCGGTCATCGCGAGGCCGCGAATGCCTTGGCGATCCTGTTGCTGCAGGTCGGCGATGCGGCCGGGGCCGAGCCCTGGTTCTCCAAGGCCGCCGAGGCCGGGAGCGTGGACGCCGCGTTCAACCTGGGGATTCTGCATGCCGGGCGGGGGACCGAGGACGACGACGCGGCCGCGCTGCGCTGGTACGAGCGGGCTGCCGCCGCCGGGCACACCGAAGCCGCACTCCAGGTCGCCATCGCGAGGCTCCGTGAGGGGGACGAACGGGCCGCTGAACGGCATCTGCGGGGTGCGGCGGGGGGCGGTAGCGCGGAGGCCGCGTACCGGCTTGCCGCCGTGCTCGACGCACGCCGGCCGCCGGCGCCCGCTCATGAGCTGGGTGAGCCCGCTCAGGAGAAGAGCGAGTGCGAGGAGTGGTACGAGCGGGCGGCGTCCCAGGGGCATCGGCGGGCGCAGGTGCGGGTCGGGATGCTGGCCGCCGCGCGGGGCGATGTGGTCGAGGCGGCTCGGTGGTACCGCGAGGCTGCCGAGGCCGGCTCTCGGAACGGGGCGTTCAATCTTGGGCTGCTGCTGGTTCGGGAGGGGAGTGAGCCGGAGGCCGCGTTGTGGTGGACGCGGGCCGCTGACGCGGGGCACGGGCGGGCCGCGCTTCGGCTGGCGCTCGTCTACGCGCGGCGAGGGGAGCTTGCCGAGGGGCAGCGGTGGGCCGACCGTGCCGTTTCTCTTGGGCCGGCGGAGGTGTCCGAGCGGGCGGCTCGGTTGCGGGATGCGCTGCGGGAGGAGTTGTCTGCGTGACGGTTGGGCCGGGGGGTGTGGTGGGGCTGGTGTCCATGCCGATTCGCTCCCTCCGCCTGTGCCCGTCTCGTCCCCTGGGGTTTCGCTCCCTCCGCCTGTGCCCGTCCCGTCCCCTGGGGTTTCGCTCCCTCCGCCTGTGCCCGTCCCGTCCCCTGGGGTTTCGCCGTCTCCGCCTGTGCCCGTCCCGTCCCCTGGGGTTTCGCCCCCTCCGGCCCTGCTTCGGATTGACGGCCCAGTCCTCACAAGGCCGGACGGGCTGAAGCACGATCGCCGGCCGGAGCTGAAAGGCTGCCCCCTGGCGCGCTCGATCAAGGGATTTGCGCTGGTCCACACAGTTGACGTACTGTTCAGTTCATCGACGCGGGGTGGAGCAGCTCGGTAGCTCGCTGGGCTCATAACCCAGAGGTCGCAGGTTCAAATCCTGTCCCCGCTACTGAAGGCCGAGGGCCGGAATCCGACAGGGTTCCGGCCCTCGGTGTGTTCATGAGCGGTGGCGCACAGGCGCCGCTGTGGACGGTGAACAGCAGAAAGCCCCGGCACGCAGCGCCTGCCGGGGCTTTCGTGCAAACAGCGGGTCTCAGCCTGCCGCGCAGTTCGGGCAGACGCCGCGGTACGTCACCTCGACGTCCGAGACCGTGAAGCCGAAGCGCTCCGAGGCCGGGAGGTCGGCGAGCGGGTTGCCGGTCGGGTGGACGTCGCGGATGGCGCCGCACTGGGCGCAGACCAGGTGGTGGTGCGGACGGTGCGCGTTCGGGTCGTACCGCTTGGCGCGCTTGTCCGTGGCGACTTCCAGCACCTCGCCGAGTGAGACCAGCTCACCCAACGTGTTGTAGACGGTCGCCCGGGAGATCTCGGGCAGCTTGGCGACGGCACGCGCATGTACCTCGTCGGCCGTCAGGTGGACGTGATCGCCGTCGAGGACCTCGGCCACGACACGTCGCTGCGCGGTCATTCGCCATCCGCGTCCGCGCAGCCGTTCCAACAGGTCACTCATATGGACAGCCTAACAGCAAGGGGACCAGATCCCGAACGGGTGTGACTTTGGAGTCGTACTTGACTTAGACAATGTCTATTGTAGGATCGAGACCGGCATTGGCCAAGGGACAGGAATGGCTGGAATGACGCAGGAGGCGCACGTGACGCAGGGACCGCTTACGACGGAGGCCGGCGCGCCGGTGGCCGACAACCAGAACAGCGAGACCGCGGGCGTCGGCGGGCCCGTCCTCGTTCAGGACCAGCTGTTGCTGGAGAAGCTCGCGCACTTCAACCGTGAGCGCATCCCGGAGCGTGTCGTGCACGCCCGTGGCGCCGGCGCCTATGGCACCTTCACGGTCACCGCCGATGTCACCCAGTACACGCGCGCCAAGTTCCTCTCCGAGGTCGGCAAGCAGACCGAGACGTTCCTGCGCTTCTCGACCGTGGCCGGCAACCTCGGTGCCGCGGACGCGGTCCGTGACCCCCGTGGCTGGGCGCTGAAGTTCTACACCGAAGAGGGCAACTACGACCTCGTCGGCAACAACACCCCGGTGTTCTTCATCAAGGACGCCATCAAGTTCCCCGACTTCATCCACACCCAGAAGCGTGACCCGTACACGGGCTCGCAGGAGGCGGACAACGTCTGGGACTTCTGGGGTCTGTCGCCCGAGTCCACCCACCAGGTGACCTGGCTGTTCGGCGATCGCGGCATCCCGGCCTCGTACCGCCACATGAACGGCTACGGCTCGCACACCTTCCAGTGGAACAACGAGGCCGGCGAGGCCTTCTGGGTCAAGTACCACTTCAAGACCGACCAGGGCATCAAGAACCTCACCCAGGCCGAGGCCAACAAGCTCGCCGGTGAGGACCCCGACTCGCACCAGCGCGACCTGCGTGAGGCCATCGAGCGCGGCGAGTTCCCGTCCTGGACCGTGCAGGTGCAGATCATGCCGGCGTCGGATGCGGCGACGTACCGCTTCAACCCGTTCGACCTGACCAAGGTGTGGCCGCACGAGGACTACCCGCCGATCGAGATCGGCAAGCTGGAGCTCAACCGCAACCCGGAGAACATCTTCGCCGAGGTCGAGCAGTCGATCTTCAGCCCCGCGCACTTCGTGCCGGGTATCGGTCCCTCCCCGGACAAGATGCTCCAGGGCCGCCTCTTCGCCTACGGCGACGCGCACCGCTACCGCGTCGGCATCAACGCCGACCACCTGCCGGTGAACCGCCCGCACGCCACTCAGGCGCGCACCAACTCCCGTGACGGCTTCCTGTACGACGGACGCCACAAGGGTGCGAAGAACTACGAGCCGAACAGCTTCGGCGGCCCGTTCCAGACGGATCGTCCGCTGTGGCAGCCGATCCCGATCACCGGCGTGACCGGCGACACCGCGGCTCCGGTCCACGCCGAGGACGACGACTTCGTGCAGGCGGGCAACCTCTACCGCCTGATGTCCGAGGACGAGAAGGGCCGTCTGGTCGAGAATCTGGCGGGCTTCATCGCCAAGGTCTCCCGTGACGACATCGCCGAGCGCGCGATCGACAACTTCCGCCGGGCGGACGGCGACTTCGGCAAGCGGCTGGAAGCCGCGGTCCAGGCCCTGCGCGGCTGACGACCAGTACTGGAACGCTTGTCGTGGGTGGCGGGCCGGAATCCTTCGGGATTCCGGCCCGCTCGCATGCTCAGGCCGGTACGTGCTGTCGTGTCGGTGCCCAGCAGCGGATGATGTCGCGGACCGAGACGATGCCGACCGGGCCGGTCGAGTCGAGCACGATCAGGTGACGGAAGCCGCCGTGGGACATCGCGGTCGCGGCCTCCTCCAGGGTCCAGGCGGGTGCGGCGAAGACGACGTCGGTGGTGGTGTGGGTGCCTGCGGTCTCCGTGTCCGGGTTCTGACCGAGGGCGAGGGAGTTGAGGATGTCGCGCTCGGTGAGGATGCCGAGGCCGGACGAGTCCTCGTCGAGGACTACGGCCGCGCCGACGTGGCGTGCGGACATCAGTCGGGCCGCCTGACGGAGGGTATGTGCCGGGCCGATGGTCAGAACCACCGTGCTCATGGCGTCGCGGACGAGCATGGGCTGGAGCCACCTCCTTGGTGAAGCGCCAAGAGAAGCGATTCACAAGTTCACAAGTGGGGGGACTCTCAGAGTCGCAGTTAAAGGGAGGGTCAACAAGGGGGCGCGTGCGGTGAGTTCGGGGGCGCCCGGGGGTTACTCAGTAGTCCCAGCTCAGCCGGGGTTGCTCAAGAATCCCGGCTGAGTAAGTGCGTGCCCCGTCGGTACTGAACCCTGCTCACTGTGAACAAGGCTCAGTAGTGAACCTCGCTCACTGTGAACCCCGCTCAGTATCGCTGGTTGAGGTACCCCAGCATCTCGTCGTGGAGGATGCCGTTCGACGCGGCCGCGTTGCCGCTGTGCGGGCCCGGGCGGCCGTCCAGGCCGGTGAAGGAGCCGCCCGCCTCGGTCACCACGATCGCGTTCGCCGCCATGTCCCAGAGGGACAGCTCGGGCTCCGCGCAGATGTCGACCGAGCCCTCGGCGACCATCATGTACGGCCAGAAGTCGCCGTATCCGCGGGTGCGCCAGACGGCCTTCGTGAGGTCCAGGAAGCCGTCGAGGCGGCCCTGGTCCTCCCAGCCGCTCAGCGAGGAGTACGCGAACGAGGCGTCGGCCATGCGCGAGACGTGGGAGACGTGCAGCCGGGACGCGGAGGAGAGGCTGCGGCCGGTGAACGCGCCGTGGCCCTTCGCGGCCCACCAGCGGCGGCCGAGCGCGGGGGCGGAGACGACACCGACGACCGGCTGGTAGCCGCCCTCGCCCGCCTCCATCAGGGAGATCAGCGTGGCCCAGACGGGGACGCCGCGTACGTAGTTCTTGGTGCCGTCGATCGGGTCGACGACCCAGCGGCGCGGGCCCGTGCCCTCGATGCCGTACTCCTCGCCGAGGATCGCGTCGCGCGGCCTCGCCCGCTGGAGCTGGCCGCGGATGAGCTCCTCGGCGGCCTTGTCCGCCTCGCTCACCGGCGTCATGTCCGGCTTGGTCTCGACCTTCAGGTCGAGCGCCTTGAACCGGTCCATCGTCGCGGCGTCGGCGGCGTCCGCCAGGACATGGGCGAGGCGCAGGTCATCGCGATAGTCGGGCATGGGTGAACCGTATCTGTCCCTTCCGGGAGAGAGCCACACGGCCTCGGGATCACTATGGGCACGTACGCGGGGTGCCAGGCGTCGGAGCGGGTCTGGGGCGGGTATGCCTACCGGCGCTTGCGGGGTGCCGCCTTCTTCGGGACGGGCGTCGCCCCTGACGGCCTTCTTCGGGACGGGCGTCGCCCCTGACGGCCTTCTTCGGGGGCGTCGCCCCTGACGGCACGACTGCGCGCAGCCTGAGACGATCACAGGCACCGCGCACGATGGCCGGCGTGCGCCCCTTCGGGCCGCCGCGAACCCTTGACAGTGCCTTTGTGCGCGTCAAATCTGAGCTGCAGACTCGCTCGCCCCAGGGAGGCGATGATGCCTGCAGCGCGGGAATCCCTCTTGGACGCCGCCTATACGGCGCTCGCGCGTCGTGCGTGGTCCGCGGTGCGGATGGTCGATGTGGCCGCCGTGGCCGGGGTGTCACGTCAGACGCTCTACAACGAGTTCGGGAGCAAGGAGGGGCTCGCGCGTGCCCTGGTGCGGCGGGAGGCCGATGCGTATCTCGCGGGGGTCGAGCGGGCGCTCGGCGCTCATGCGGACGCGCGGGAGCGGCTCGTGGCGACTGCCGAGTGGACCGCGTCGGCCGCGCGGAGCAACGCTCTTGTGCGGGCGATGCTCACGGGTTGTTGGAGCGAACGGCTGCCCTCGCCGACGTTGTCGGCCGTGCCCTCCTCGTCCGCCGTGCCCGCGCAGCGGCGGGCCGACGGGCCGCTGCCCTCGCCCGCCGACTTCGTGGCGCTGGTCCGGGACCGTGCGGTGGCCTCGCTGTCCAGCTCCAGGGCGGACGCGGCCGAGCTGGCACGCTCCTGCGAACTCGTCGTCCGTCTCGCCTTGTCGTGTGTGGCCGCGCCGCCCGGTGAGGGCGGGGTCACGGACCTGGTGAAGGCGGCACTGCCCCCGGCCCACCGGCTCGGTGTCCAGAGCGTCTGACCGACTCGGCGGAAGCCGACTCGATGACCTCGGTGCGCGAAGGGTCCGGACCGGACGTCGGCTCGGACGGCGGGCGTGCCGCTGTCCGCGACGTGCGCCTGGAGCGCGGGGTCAGTGGGCGGAGCCGGACAGCTGCAGGCCGATGACTCCGATGATGACGAAGCTGATCGAGACGATCTTCAGTGTCGAGACCAGGTCGCCGAGGAAGATCATGCCGTAGATCGCGGTGCCGGCCGCGCCGATGCCGGTCCACACGGCGTACGCCGGGCCGACGTCGAGCTTCTTCAGGGAGAGGGTCAGCAGCCCGAAGCTGCCGAGCGCGAAGATGCAGAACGCGACGGTCGGCCAGAGTCTGGTGAAGCCGTGCGAGAGTTTCAGACAGACGGCGAAGCCGGTTTCGAGCAGTCCCGCCACAACGACCAGCAGCCACGCCATGTCCTGTCCTCCCGCGTCCGCACGTCGACTGCTTCGTCTGGCTTGGATCCGGTCAGCGGCCTCTCCGGGGTCGCTCGGGGCGATTATGCATTTACCGACCGGCTAAGCCCTTACCGACGGGCCGCCGACGCAAACAACGCGGAGGTCAGTCGGTACGGCGATCAGTCGCCTTCCTTCCGCTCGCGCGTCGCGAGCAGCCTGCGCAGCGAGTAGAGCCGCTGCGGGTCCGCGTGGCCGTCCGCCACCCACTGGTCGAGGGCGCAGTCCGGCTCGTCGTGGCTGCACGCGCGGGGGCAGCCCTCGGTGCCGGGTTCGAGGTCGGGGAAGGCATGGATGACCCGGGACGGATCGACGTGGTGCAGGCCGAAGGAGCGGACGCCCGGGGTGTCGATGACCCAGCCGACCTCGTCGGGCAGCGGGATCGCACGCGCCGATGTGGTGGTGTGCCGGCCGCGCCCGGTGACCGCGTTGACGACTCCTGTGCTGCGCCGCCGCTCCAGGGACACCAGAGCGTTGACCAAGGTCGTCTTGCCCACGCCCGAGTGGCCGACGAACGCCGTGATCTTGCCGTCCAGCTGCTTGCGCACCCGGTCCACCGCCTCGCCGCTCTCCAGCTCCTCCCGGCTGGTCACGACGTAGGGGACGCCCAGCGCCCCGTACAGCTCCAGGAGTTCGTCGGGCGAGGCCAGGTCGGACTTGGTGAGGACGAGGAGCGGGGTGAGGCCGCCGTCGTACGCCGCGACCAGGCAGCGGTCGATCAGACGGGGGCGCGGCTCGGGGTCGGCGAGGGCGGTGACGATGGCGAGTTGGTCGGCGTTGGCGACGACCACGCGCTCGTAGGGATCGTCGTCGTCGGCCGTGCGGCGCAGCACGGAGGTGCGCGGCTCGATGCGGACGATGCGGGCGAGGGTGTCCTTGGCGCCGGACAGGTCGCCGACGATGGCCACCCGGTCGCCGACCACGGCTGCCTTGCGGCCCAGCTCCCGGGCCTTCATCGCCATCACGACGCGGTCCTCGACCAGGCAGGTCAGGCGGCCCCGGTCGACGGTGAGGACCATGCCCTCGACCGCCTCCTCGTGCTTGGGGCGGATGTTCGTACGCGGACGGTTGCCCTTGCGGTTCGGGCGCTGGCGGATGTCGTCCTCGTCGGTGTGCTTGCCGTAACGGCGCATGATCCCGGTCCGCCCGTCAGTTCCCGAGCATTCCGGTCCACATGTCCGGGAAGTCCGGCAGGGTCTTCGCCGTCGTCGCCACGTTCTCGATCTGTACGCCCTCCACGGCCAGACCGATGATCGCGCCGGCGGTCGCCATGCGGTGGTCGTCGTACGTGTGGAAGACGCCGCCGTGCAGTCGGCGCGGGCGGATGTGCAGCCCGTCGGCGGTCTCCGTGACGTCGCCGCCCAGCTCGTTGATCTCCTTGGTGAGCGCCGCCAGGCGGTCCGTCTCGTGCAGGCGGAGGTGGGCCACCCCGTGCAGGGTCGAGGGGGAGTCGGCGAGGGCGGCGACCGCCGCGATGCCGGGGGTCAGCTCGCCGACCTCGCTCAGATCCACGTCGATGCCGTGGATCGCGCCGGAACCGGTGAACTCCAGGCCGCGCTCGGTCAGTTCGCAGGAACCACCCATTTCGGTGAAGATCTCCCGCAGCCTGTCACCGGGCTGGGTGGTGCGCGCGGGCCAGTCGGGGATGACGACCTTGCCGCCCGTCACCAGGGCCGCCGCCAGGAACGGCTGCGCGTTGGAGAGATCCGGCTCGACGATCAGATCGCGGCCGAGCAGGGCGCCCGGCGTGACCCGCCAGACGTTGGGCTCGCCGCCCGACTCCGGGGTGTCCACCTGCGCGCCGACCGCGCGCAGCATGTCGACCGTCATCCGGATGTGCGGCATGGAGGGAAGGGTCGAGCCGATGTGCCGGACCTCCACGCCCTGGTTGAAGCGCGGGCCGGAGAGGAGGAGGGCACTCACGAACTGGGAGGACGATGACGCGTCGATCTCGACCGGGCCGCCGTCCAGGGCGCCGCCGCCGTGCACGGTCAGCGGCAGTGCGCCGCGGCCGTCGTCGTCGATCCGGGCGCCGAGCAGGCGCAGCGCGTCGATCACACCGTTCAGGGGGCGCTCGTACGAACGCGGGTCGCCGTCGAAACGGATGGGGCCGTCGGCGAGCGCGGCGACCGGGGGCAGGAAGCGCATCACGGTGCCCGCGTTGCCGACGTCGACCGTGGCCGGGCCGTGCAGGCCGGAGGGGATGATCCGCCAGGCCTCGCCGGAGGCGTCCGGACCGGCCGCGACCGTGGAGCTGGACGCCACCGTCTCCTCGATGCCGACGCCCATCGCGCGCAAGGCGCCCGCCATCAGCAAGGTGTCGCGGGAGCGCAGTGGGCGGCGCAGCCAGCCCGGCTCGGAGGCCAGCGCCGCCAGCACGAGGGCGCGATTGGTGACCGACTTCGACCCCGGCACGTGGACCGTCGCGTCGACGGCTCCGCTCGCGTGCGGGGCGGGCCAGAGGGCGGTGTGGGCGGGGTTCACGGTCATGCGCCCCACTTTAATGGGGGTTCGCTCCGCCGGGTTTGGCCGGGCGACGCGGGTCGTATGTCGGCTGCGGGTGCGTTGTGGCTGGTCGCGCCCACGAGGCGGAGCCGCAGATGTCGCAGCCCCGCGCCCATGGCAGGGCTCTGTCAGACCTCGAGCAGCCAGCGGCCTCCGCCCAGCAGTGAGCACAGCGACACCGCGTGGAACAGGAACAGCCACAGGCCCGCGGGGACGTGGGTGAGGCGTGACAGCTGGTCCGCGTCCGAGTCGCCCGCTCCGCCTCGCATCCGCTTCGCCTGGAGTTCGAAGGCCGGGCGGACCCCGCCGAGCAGCAGGAACCACACCACTGCGTACGCGAACGCCGCCTGCACCTGGGGCCCGGCGAGCCAGGACACCACCACGAAGGTGCCGCCGGTGAGGATCAGGGTGAGCGCGCCGTACGCGTTGCGGATCATCACCAGCATCGCGACGAGCAGGGCCGTCGCCAGCCACAGCAGTGCGGTGATGCGGCCCGCGGCGAGCAGCGCGGCGCCGCCCAGGCCGAGCAGCGGGGGAGCGGTGTAGCCTGCGGCGGCGGTGAGGATCATGCCGACGCCGGTGGGCTTGCCGCGGCTGACGGTGAGACCGCTGGTGTCCGAGTGCAGTCGTATGCCGCTGAGACTGCGCCCGGTGAACAGGGCCACCAGGCCGTGGCCGCCCTCGTGGGCGATGGTGATGGCGTTGCGGGAGACGCGCCAGACGCCGTGCGGGACGATCGCCGCCAGCGCGGCGACCATCGTGGCGATCACCACCCACAGGTCGGGGTCCGGCTGGCTGCCGAAGATCTGGTCCCAGAGGCCGGCCAGCGAGGTGGATGCGGTGCTGTCCATTGTCGGCGGGAGCTCCCTCTCGTAACGCGGAATCTGGCAGTGTGGCACGTATGTGCGGACGGTATGCAGCGAGTCGTAGGCCCGAGGATCTCGCAGGAATCTTTGAGATCGAGAAGTGGGAGCCCGAGGAGACGCCGGCGCCCGACTACAACGTGGCCCCGACCAAGGAGGTCTACGCCGTCCTCGACCGCCCCCTTAAGGACGCGGACAGCCCGAAGCCGGTTCGCCAGCTGCGCAAGCTCAAGTGGGGGCTCGTCCCGTCCTGGGCCAAGACGCCCGAGGGCGGCGCCCGGATGATCAACGCGCGTGCGGAGACGGTGCACGAGAAGCCCTCGTACCGTCGAGCCTTCGCCGCCCGGCGCTGCATCGTGCCCGCCGACGGCTACTACGAGTGGGTCACCGGTGGCGCCGAGCGCGACCTGGAGGTCGAGGGCAAGAAGAAGCGGCCGCGCAAGCAGCCGTACTTCGTGACTCCCGCGGACGGTTCTGTCTTCGCGATGGCCGGGCTGTACGAGTTCTGGCGCGACAAGACGTTGCCCGATGACCATCCGCAGGCGTGGTGGGTGACGTGTTCGGTCATCACGACCGAGGCGGAGAGCTCGCCGCTCGCGGTCGCGCCGGCCGAGGGGCCGCGGGCCCTGGCCGACATCCATCCGCGGATGCCGTTGATGCTCACGCCGGATCGGTGGGACGCTTGGCTCGATCCGGCGCGGACCGATGTCGACGACCTGCGGTCGCTGCTCGCTCCGCCTCCGGAGGGGTTGATGCGGGCGTATCCCGTGTCCACGGCCGTGAGCAATGTGCGCAACAACGGGCCCGAGCTGTTGAAGGAGCTGGAGGGGCCGGAGGAGGGGACGCTCTTCTGAGAGGGCTCCCGGGGCAGGGCTGAGGCAGGTCGGCGTGGGCGCGCTTGCCGGGGCCGCTGTGCCCACCCGTGCCGCCCCTTGCGGCGCGCCTGCCCACAGCGATGACGGCTGCGGCGCACGCGTGGCACAGCTGCGGCGTACGCGTGGCGCAGCTGAGACGGCTTCGGCGGCTTCGGCGGCAGCTCACCCTCGGTCATGGCAGTGACAGGATGGTTCCGTGGCGCACAGCGAGACGGTTGAGACCGAGGCGGGCAGTGCCCGTGTCACCTGGCACCCTGCCGAGAAGGCGCGGCTGGTGCTTGCCGTCAGCCATGGGGCGGGTGGCGGCATCGAGGCGCGGGATCTGCAGGCGTTGGCCGGCGTGTTGCCCGGTCACGGGGTGAGTGTCGCGCTGGTCGAGCAGCCTTGGCGGGTGGCCGGGAAGAAGGTGGCGCCCGCGCCGAAGACGCTGGATGTCGGGTGGCGGGGGCTGTGGCCCGCGCTCACGCGCCCCGGGCTGCCCGTGGTCTCCGGCGGGCGGAGTGCCGGGGCGCGGGTTGCCTGTCGTACGGCTGTCGAGCTGGGAGCCCGTGCCGTGCTTGCGCTCAGCTTTCCGTTGCACCCGCCGGGCAAGCCCGAGAAGTCGCGTGCCGACGAGCTGCTCGGCTCCGGGGTGCCCACACTGGTGGTACAGGGCGGCAACGACCCGTTCGGGAAGCCGGAGGAGTTCCCGAAGGGGGCGCACGAGCTGATCGAGGTGCCGTACGGCGATCATGGCTTCGCCGTTCCGAAGAGGGCGCCGGTCGAGCAGGACGAGGCGCTGACGATCATCACTGACGGTGTCGTGAAGTGGATCGCGTCACTCGTGTAACGCCCGGGAATGTCGAGTGGCGGACATCTGTTGTGCGGATCAGACAGCACGGAGCGTGCTGACCGTTCGTACGAGAGGAAGTCCGCCGCATGGGTTCGACCATCTGCCCGAGCCGTCGCAGCAGTGCTGACCTGGACTGGACGGTGCTGCACGCGGCAAAGACCGCCCCTATTCGGGCGGCGGCGGGTACGGATCGTCGTCTATCCTCCGATTCCAGTGGGACCGGTCTTGGTCTCACGTCGTCGCTGGAGGAGGTGGGTCCGGTCACTGGGACCGACGCAGGGACCGAACACGGCCAGGCGGAGCAGCCCGAGGGCCAGGGCACGAGCACGGAGTCGTCCGCCGAGCGCACCGCGCGCTTCGAGCGGGACGCGCTCGAATTCCTCGACCAGATGTACTCGGCCGCCCTGCGCATGACGCGCAACCCGGCCGACGCCGAGGACCTGGTGCAGGAGACGTACGCGAAGGCGTACGCGTCCTTCCATCAGTTCCGTGAGGGAACCAATCTCAAGGCGTGGCTGTACCGCATTCTGACCAACACCTTCATCAACTCGTACCGCAAGAAGCAGCGCGAACCCCAGCGCTCCGCGGCCGAGGAGATCGAGGACTGGCAGCTGGCGCGTGCCGAGTCGCACATGTCGACCGGTCTGCGCTCCGCCGAGTCGCAGGCGCTCGACCACCTGCCCGACTCGGACGTCAAGGAAGCGCTGCAGGCGATCCCCGAGGAATTCCGCATCGCCGTCTATCTCGCGGACGTAGAGGGCTTTGCGTACAAGGAGATCGCGGACATCATGGGGACACCCATCGGTACGGTGATGTCCCGGCTGCACCGGGGCCGCCGTCAACTGCGCGGCATGCTCGAGGACTACGCGCGTGACCGCGGGCTGGTCCCGGCCGGCGCCGGGGAGTCGAACGAAGCGAAAGGCTCGGCCTCATGAGCTGCGGAGAGCCGCACGAGACGGATTGCAGTGAGGTACTCGACCATCTCTACGAGTTCCTCGACCATGAGATGCCGGACGCGGACTGCACCAAGTTCGAGGTGCACTTCGAGGAGTGCTCCCCGTGCCTCGAGAAGTACGGCCTCGAGCAGGCGGTGAAGAAGCTGGTGAAGCGGTGCTGCGGTCATGACGACGTGCCGAGCGATCTGCGCGCCAAGGTCATGGGGCGCATCGATCTGATCCGCTCCGGACAGGTCGTGCCCGAGCACGACGTGACGGCGACGCCTCAGGAGTCCTGAACTCCTGACGGAGATCGCCCGGTTATCACCCGAACGTGCTAATCCGCGGGCTTGGAGCCCGCGGATTCGGCTGTACGCGTCCCCGCGGTGTCCCCGCCGCTCTAGGCTCCGGAGCCTGAAGTCGGGGAGGGGACGAGGATGGGGTCGGTTCCGGCGTGGGCCCGTGTCTACGTGGCCTGTGTCGTTCTGGGTGCCCTGGTCTGCCTGGCCCCCCTGTCGGCCCTCCATGTGCCGTGGTGGGTCGTCGCGCTGCTCGCCGTGCTGTACGCCGGGTGCGAGCGGATCCCGCTGCCCCGTGGCCCCCGTGCCGCCGGTGCCCCTGGCCGTGAGGCCCCCAAAGGGATGGGCGCCTTCCTCCCCGTGCTGCTGGCCGGGGCCTTTCTGCTGCCGCCGCCCGCCGCCGCGCTCGTCGCGCTGCCGGGGGCCCTGCTCACCCGGGTCGAGCAGCGGCCGCGATGGCTGCGCCGGATCTGGCGCGCGGCCCAGCTCGCCGTCGCGATCTGGGCGGCCTCCCGGGTGCACTGGGCGCTGGGCGGCCGGAACGCGGTGATCGAGCCCCACTTTCCGTACGCGCTCGTGCCCGCCGGGGCCGCGGTGCTCACGTTCTGCCTCGTGCTGACCGTCCTCGACGGCGGGATCCTGGCCCTCGCCGAGCGGGTGCCGGTGCGGGGCGCCTGGCGCGGCCTCTTCGCGCGCTCTCTCGCCCCGGTTGCCGTGCACGGGCTCGCGGGGCTGATGATGGCGGTGCTGTGGCGCAGTCCCTACGGGCCTGTCGCCGCGCTGCTCGTGCTGTTGCCGATGTACGTGTCCTGCTGGGTGTTCGCGCAGTACCACCGGGAGCGCGCCGCCCACCAGGCCACCATTCGCGCGCTGGTCCAGGCCGTCGACATCAAGGACGGGTACACCCGCGGCCACAGCGAGCGGGTCGGGCAGGCGTCCATGATGATCGCGCGGGAACTCGGGATGGACGACGAGCGGGTCGAAGTGCTGCGGTTCGCCGGGATTCTGCACGACGTGGGCAAACTCGGCGTTCCCACCCGGCTGTTGCGCAAGGACGGGCCGCTCACCCCCGAGGAGCGGCGGGTCATCGAACTGCATCCCGAGTACGGGCACGAGATGGTCCGGGGGATCGGCTTCCTCGGGGAGGCGCGGTCGGCGATCCTGCACCACCATGAGCGGCTGGACGGGAGCGGGTATCCGTACGGGCTGGTGGGGGGCCAGATTCCGGAGTTCGCGCGGGTGGTGGCCGTTGCCGACGCGTTCGACGCGATGACGTCCACTCGGTCCTACCGGCGGGCCCGGCCCGTGCCCGCGGCGCTCGAGGAGCTGGAGCGCTGTGCGGGGGCGCAGTTCGACCCCGGGATGGTGCGGGCACTGGCGCGGGCCCTTTCCCGCCAGGGGTGGCATCCCGCCGTCACCGCCGACAACGGTGCCTGTCCGCCCGCTCCGCCCGTTTCCGGTCGGCTGGAAAGGCACCCGACATGAGCACCGCCGCTCGGCGGCCGAGTTTCCCCACCCGCTCCGCCGGTTTCCGGTCGGCTGGAAGGGCACCCAAACCCCTTGCCCTCACCCTCGTCCGTGCCGTCACCCTCGCCCTCGCTCTCCTCTCTCTCGCCGTCACTCTCTGGACCGGCCTGGAAGAACGCGGTACCGCCCTCGCCTTCGGTCTCCTCATCCTCCTCGGCGAACTCACCCGTTGGAGCGGTACCGAGGAGCGCGAGACCGCTCCGCTCGGGGCCGCGGGGGCGTTGTCGTACGCCCTGCTGGGGGAGCAGGCCGGGCAGCCCACGCACCACGGTGCGGCCCAGGTCGTCGCCGTCGTCACCGCGGCCGCGCTCCTGGGGTGCGTGCCCCATGTCGCGGGCGGGCGGGGCCCGACCCTCGACCACCTCACCCGGCGCATCCTGACCGTCGGTTTCGCCGCCGTCTGCTTCCAACCCCTGTACACCCAGGGGAGATTGCACGAGTGGAGCGGCCCCGCATACGCCCTGCTGCTGGTCGCGCTGCTCGTGCTCACCGCGCTGTGCGACGCCGTCCTCGCGGCGGCGATGGCGCACTCGCGCACCCGGTGGCCGTTCGGGCCGCTGCTGCGGGACGAGCTGCGGTCCGTGCTCGGTATCGGGTCGGCCGTGTGCGCGACCGGGGCCGTGATGTCGCTCACGGTCGCCGTGGTCGGGCTCTGGGCCCTGCCCGTCTTCTCGCTGCCCCTGTTGCTGACCCAGCTGTCCTTCGGGCGGTACGCGGGCGTGCGGGTCACCTACCGGCAGACCATCGCCTCCCTCGCGCGGGCGACCGAGATAGCCGGGTACACCCCCGCCGGTCATGCCCGGCGGGTGGCCGCGCTCAGCAGTGCGGTCGGGCGCGAGCTGGGGCT
This sequence comes from Streptomyces sp. NPDC050564, assembly GCF_044457265.1. Lineage (NCBI taxonomy): Bacteria > Bacillati > Actinomycetota > Actinomycetes > Kitasatosporales > Streptomycetaceae > Streptomyces > Streptomyces sp. NPDC050564. The sequence goes on from NZ_JBITGS010000022.1 coordinate 188,722, forward strand.
TTCCGAGCCCGATCTGACCGTCCTGGAGTACGCGGCACTCATGCACGACATCGGGCAGCTGAGTCTCGTCGATCCCGTCCCCGCCGGGGCCACTGCCGTGCTGCCCGCCGAGGAGCAGCGGCGGATAGCTCTGCTCGGCGGTGCCGTCGTACGCCAGACCGGCGTGGATGCCGAGGTCGCCGTGGTGGTGGAGCGGCAGGCCGACCCGTACCGGGAGCAGCCGGTCACCGCGCGGATCGTACGGGCCGTGAACGCATACGAGGAGATGGCCAGGGAAGCAGGGCCGGGAGGGACTCTGACCGCCCTGGAGAAGCTGCGTCTGGCCACGGCCCGCGACTATCAGCCGGAGGTCGTGGAGTCGCTGGCCAGGGTCCTGGCAAGGGGCGGTCTGACCCTGCCCCAGGCTGGGTAACCCATGGGTAATGAGCGCCCGTCCGACGGTACGTGGTTGGATGCGAGGAAGAGGGCGTTCGGGGGCACGGGCCAGCCCGGGGCTGCGCTGTCTTCAAGGGACTCTTCTAGGGACCGGCAGGCGGGAAACGCAAGGAACTGGCAGGCGGGAATCGTGAGGATCTTCGGCAAGGGACGACACCGGCCCTCCGCCTCATGGCGGCAGGCCACCGACCGTGCGTTCACGCTGATCGGTGACGGCCGGTACGAAGACGCCGGCGCGCTGCTGACGCGCGCCGCGGACCTGGAGCCGTGGCTGTCCGAGTCCTGGTTCAACCTGGCCCTTCTGCACAAGTTCCGGCACGACTGGGAGCAGGCGCGGGCGGCGGGCCTCAGGGCCGTCGCGCTGCTCGACCGCGAGACCGGGGCGCCCGACTGGTGGAACGTGGGCATCGCGGCCACCGCTCTGCAGGACTGGCCGCTGGCCCGGCGCGCCTGGCAGGCGTACGGGTTGCGGGTACCCGGCGGCGCCGCCGTCTCCGGGGAACCGGTGGGCATGGACCTCGGCAGCGCGGCCGTACGGCTGTCGCCCGAGGGCGAGGCCGAAGTGGTGTGGGGCCGCAGGCTCGACCCCGCCCGCATCGAGGTGCTGTCCATTCCGCTGCCGTCCTCCGGGCGGCGCTGGGGCGAGGTCGTGCTGCACGACGGTGTCCCGCACGGTGAGCGGACCACCGCTGCCGGGCACTCCTACCCCGTCTTCGACGAGATCGAGCTGTGGGCGCCCTCGCCCGTCCCCACCTGGGTGGTCCTCCTCGAGGCGGCCACCGAGGAGGACCGGGACTCGCTGGAGCAGCTCGCCGCCGACGCCGGCTTCGCCGCCGAGGACTGGTCGTCGTCCGTACGGCTGCTGTGCCGGATGTGCTCCGAGTCGCGGATGCCGTCCGACGAGGGCGACGGCGAGCACCTGGACCCGCACGACCACAGCGAGCCCGGCCATCCGGGTCCGCTCGGCCACCGCACCGACGGGCAGCTGTGGGTGCCCGAGCGGGAGTGCGGGGTGGCCGCGCCGGCCTCGCTGGTGAGGGGGCTGCTGGACGGGTGGGTCGCGGACAGCCCCGACTCCAGGGACTGGCGGGACCTCGAAGAGGTCTGTTAGGAGACTGCGGGGAGGAAGGCCGGCCGCAGGTTGTCGTGGCTGGTCGCGCCCACGCGGCGGAGCCGCACCGCAGGTACGGTCCCGGGGGCCGCGCGGGGGGGGGGCGCCCGGCCCGGGTCATCCTAAACCACCCCCGTTTTTGGGGGGGCTAAATAGGGGTTGGGGGGCCCCGGGACCCAGAAGCATCCCCCGGGCGGGG